>CAYUVK010000092.1:0-20577 GCA_964448105.1 uncultured Ignavibacteriaceae bacterium | reverse complement strand
CAGCAGGGAAATTTATTTCAAACGTCTTATTCGTTTTTATCTCTTGATAGGTCTTTAAATTTTATAAGCTTTACAAAAAGATTTGATTTATCATCAAGAAATACAGAAAGAAAACGAAGTGCAGGGATTAGTCTGGGTATAATAAATTCGGGTGTTGGAAATATAGACGGCAGGGATAATGAAGGTGCTCAAACAGGAAATCTTTCTACATCGGAAAATCAGTTCTTCATTGGATTTGCCAATAGGTTTTCCGAGAAGCTATCAATCGGAATATCCGCAAAATTCTATTATTACAAACTTTATAAAAGTGTAAGTGCTACCAGCGTCGGAGTAGACCTTGGTGCATTATATATATTCAATGAACATCTGAATTTATCTTTAATGATTTCCGACATAAATAGTAAGTATAACTGGGATTCTACTCCGCTTTTCGGACAAAGCGGTACAATTACACAAGATAAATTTCCTCTGTTGAAAAAGATCGGGGTAAGTTATAGTAAAAAGGGCATCGGCTTAATTGCCGCAGTTGAATATGAAAACAGTAACGGCGGTACGAACATTATTAGAGGCGGAGTTGAATATAACATTATCGATAAGCTATTTATTAGAGCCGGTGTTGATCAATTTAATTTAAGCAATTCTGATTTCCCTGCTAAACCCGCTTTTGGATTTTCATATTTTAAAGATTTTAATAATATTATTATCGGCGTTGATTATGCTTTTATGGTTGAGCAGTATTCAAACCAGGATAGGCATATTGTCGGGTTGAGTGTTAATTTTTAATTCAAAATTAAAAGATTAAAAAATAAAATAATGAAAAAAATATTTTTACTAATATTCTGTTTAAGCATTCTGCCAATAACAATTTCCGCGCAGTCTGCCGGTAATAGTGGTTTATCATTCTTAAAATTTGGATTCGGTGCAAGAAATGTTGCAATGGGAGACGCAGGTGCAGCTGCCTCAAACGATGTAACTTCTCTTTTTTACAATCCTGCAAAGTTAGCGGGAAATGGGAATGCTGAAATAGTGTTTATGCATAATCAATGGATACAGGATATTAAGAGTGAATTGCTGGGAGTTAAATTCAGCTTTTTAAGTTTGCCCTTAGCAGTTGGAGTAAATGTTACTTCGGTTAATGATATTGAAGTTAGAACCCGTCCGGGTAATCCGGAAGCTACTTTTAATGCTAATTATTTCTTTGTCAGCTTATCAACCGGTTTTAATATAGTGGATGATTTAAGCTTTGGTGCTACCATAAAATATTTATATGAAGGACTATATACCGACGAATCAAACGGAACGGGATTTGATTTCGGTCTAAATTATAAAACTTATTTAGATGGACTATCATTATCTGCAGTTATAAGAAATCTTGGTTCTATGAACCAATTAAGAGTAGAAAAAACACAGCTTCCCAATGAGTTCCGCATTGGACCATCTTACCGTTTTAATCTGCAGCCTAATTTTGAAATTACAACTGCGGCAGAATTTTTAAAATATTTGCAGACTAATGATGTCCACTTCAATTTAGGGGCAGAAATATTATATAATAATTTTATTGCAATTAGAGGTGGTTATCAAACAGGTTATATTTCCAAAGGTTTTACAGCGGGAGTAGGTTTAAGGTGGGGAAATCTTAGTTTTGATTATGCTCTTTCTCCGTTTCAGTTAGGATTAGGTGCAGCGAATTCTATATCGCTTAATTTTAAATTTTAATTTATATCTTCTCTTTTTATTTAATTAAGGAATAAATCAAAATTATTCTTAATTTATACCATCATTATTTTTACTTTCCTATCATCGAAATATTTAATAATGAATGAAGAAATACTGCTGAAAGAATATCAAAATTTATGTCATGATGTTCAAAAAGTTTTTGTAGTTCCTTTAATCAATTTTTCATTCAAAAAAACAAGTTATCTCTTTCTCCTTTACAAAAATTTTATTGAGAATAAAGGAAAATATAATATTAATATTGAAAGCCTTTCCGTATTTGCTCATCCCAAAATTGTCTTGAGCAGATTTAAAAAAGAAAAAAACATACTCCATTACCATTGGCTTGAGATTAGCGATCTTCAATCTTTAAGCGGGATGATATGGAAATTATTATGGATAACATTATTTAAAATATTTAATGGAAAAATTATCTGGACAATCCACAATAAATTTCCTCATGCTAATAATTATATTATTTTGAACAGGTTAATAAGAAAATATATGGCACATATTGCAGATAAGCTGCAAGTCCATTGCAAATCTTCAATTGATATTATGGCTCCTATTTTTAATGTTGAAGAAAATAAATTTTTTATCGTTAATCATCCTGAATTTCCCGCCGAAATAATTGAAAAAAATAAGGCGGTTGAAATTTTAAACGAAAGATTTTTCCCTGGTAAAATTGAAAATGGCGATAAATTATTTCTGATGTTCGGAGAAATTGCGAAATATAAGGGAGTAAAAGAAATAGTAGAAATTTTTAATAGTTTAGAAGAGAAGAAAAAATTAATAATTGCCGGGATAGTAAAAAAAGGAAACTTGAAATATTATTATGAATCCCTTTCATCGATAAAAAATAAAAATCAAATATTAATTCAC
This sequence comes from uncultured Ignavibacteriaceae bacterium, assembly GCA_964448105.1. Lineage (GTDB taxonomy): Bacteria > Bacteroidota > Ignavibacteria > Ignavibacteriales > Ignavibacteriaceae > CAVQBP01. Next base: position 17,982 of record CAYUVK010000092.1, on the reverse strand, counting down.
GATAGAAGAATTCCTGATGAAGATGTCCCTGTATTTTTAAATTCATGTGATTATGCTTTATTTAATTTTCGGGATGTATTAACTTCAGGCTCTGTAATTTTAGCTCTAAATTATAAAAAGAATGTTATTGTTCCTTCCAAAGGTTGTTTGAAAGAGCTTGACGGAAAAAATATTATTCATTTTGATAATGAAGAAGAGTTAAGAAATATTTTAATCAGCAGTTAAATTATGAAGAAAATTTTAATCATTTTAGGGACAAGACCTGAAGCAATAAAATTAGCCCCGGTAATAAAGGGACTAATAAAAGAGAGAACTTTTAAAATAATTGTCTGTTCAACAGGCCAGCATGATGAAATGCTGAAGCAGGTTGTCGATCTTTTTAAAATTAAGATAGATCTTAATTTAAATTTAATGAAGCCTAACCAGGATTTATACGAAATAACTTCCGGCTCAATTGAGAAATTAAAATCAGTATTTAATAAAGTAAAGCCGGATCTTTTAATTGTCCAGGGGGATACAACAACCGCATTTACCTCTTCACTTTCCGCCTTTTATTCAAAAGTGAAAATTGCACATGTTGAAGCCGGTTTAAGAAGCAATAACATTTACAGCCCTTTCCCCGAAGAGGTTAATAGAAAAGTCATTTCGGTTTTAACGGATATCCATTTCGCTCCGACTCAAGAAGCAAAGAATAATTTAATTGCAGAAGGTGTTTCAAATAAAAAGATTATAATTACCGGGAATACAGTTATAGATGCTTTACTTGAAGTAAAAAATAAATTGAAAGAAAAATCTTCTACTAAAAAAATAAAAAGTTCTTTTAAATATTTTGGATTTGATGATTTGTCGGAAAAAGAATTTGTTTTAGTAACAATTCATAGAAGGGAAAAGTTTGGTGAAATATTAAAAAATACTTTGATACAGTTAAAAGAAATTGCCGAAGAAAATAAAAGTTATAATTTTATTTACCCGGTACATTTAAACCCGAATGTTAAAAAACCCGTTCGAAATATTTTAACGAAAATTCCCAACTTTAAATTGCTCCCTCCTCTGGATTATTTATCTTTCATTTATTTGATGAGTAAATGCCTTTTTATTATCAGCGATTCAGGCGGAATCCAGGAAGAGTGTTATATATTTAAAAAACCGATAATTGTACTGCGCGATAATACCGAAAGAGAGGAAGCTGTAAAAGCAGGTTATGCATTTTTAGCCGGTGGTGGGAATAAGGATTTTAAAAAAATCTTTTATCAAATTGATGGAAAACTATCTCAAGGATTTGATTTCTTTCAATGTAAAAATCCTTTTGGAGATGGGAGAGCATCTGAAAGAATTATTAAATCAATTAAAAAATATTTTAATCTTTGATTAGATGAAAATAAATAAGAATTCATCAAACATTATTTATTTATTTTCTTTGGAATTTTTTGTCCGGTTAATTGGATTTGCTGCTACAACTTATCTTGCAAGAGTCTTGGGTACATCAGGATTTGGGGTAATCAATTTAGGTTTGGCAATTCTTGGCTATGCATTATTATTTGGCAACAGCGGCTTAACGTTATTGGGCACACGAAAAATAGCTGCCAATTCTGCAAATCCGGGTGAACTGGTTAGCAGCATTTTAAGTTCAAGATTTTTTCTTTCAATTATAATTCTAATCATTTCGTTTCTCCTAGCATACTTTTTTATTACTTCTGTCGAAACCGAGAATATAGTTTTAATTTACCTGATTTATTTAATTCCTTTTGCTTTTCTTTTGGAATGGTTCTTCCAGGGAATTCAAAAAATGGGAGTTATTACTGTCGGAAGAATCATTGGGATGTCTGCTTATCTTATTTTTCTTATCATATTTGTTAAATCCGAAAAGGATACTGTTCTTACTGCAGTAGGCTGGGTTATCGGCGGCGCTGTTAATTCTTTTATTCTCTGGTTGTTTTTTAAAAAAGCAGGCTACACAGCTAAAATGAAATTTAAAAATTTTAACTTCATTCCGGTTGTTAGAGAATCTATCTCATTAAGTATAGCTTCAATTATTGCCGGTTTGGCTGTTTCATTTCCAATTATATATTTAGGTCTTGTGAGCACAACTTCTAACATCGGTATCTATAGTGCAGCTTTTAAAATTATTATTCTTTTTTTAACATTCGATAGAGTATTTAATGCACTTTTTTTTCCTAAAATAATTAATTGTATTAATAACTATCCTGAAAAATTAGAAGAAATTTTTAACTCAATCTTAAAGATCATAGCGGCATTTTCTCTGTCGGTCGGTCTAATAGAAATTATCGGAGGGAGATTTATTATAACTTTAGTCTTCGGAAAACTATTTGTTGATTCAATAATTATTTTTCAATTATTAACAGGCTATTTTACTTTTACTTTAATAAATTCTGTTTTTAGCTTTACTTTAATCGGGATGAATAAAGAAAATATTTACACAATTGGTCTGACTATTGGGGCAATTATTTTCGTTTTATTTTCAATTGTGCTTTATAATTATTTCTCGGTTCCCGGTGTTGCATTTGCTTTAGCACTTTTTGAAATTTCTACCCTAATCTATATGTCTTCAAAACTAAAAAGGTTTATTAAAATTAAAATATCGAGAAATCTTTTTATTCCCATTGCGGGAACATATATAATTTTACTGCCGATACTATTATTTATAAAAATCGCTCTTATTTTTAAATTGATCTTGATTTTAGTTATTTGCATCCCGGTAATTTTTATTTTAGCGGGATTTAATATTGAAGAATTGAAATTTTTAAAGAGGGTACTACTCTGAAATTAACAGTAGGAATAACAAAACTTACGCCTGGCTGGACAACTGCTCTTCAACAGATAGGGGTTCCTTTTTCAGAAATTAGTACTATTGATAATATAAATTCAAATGATTATGCTGTAATCATAATTTCATCCGGCTCTTTAACAAATAAAGGGAAAAAAGTTTTATATGATTATACTGCGGAAGGCGGGGCAGTTATAACCGAAGCAGTTAATGCACAATCAGTATTTAATATTGGTTTCAAATATTCTTATCTGAAGTTTCTTTATTCTGAATCGGATAATATCTTTAATAATTATCTAATTTGCGATCTATATAAAGGAAGTAAAGTTGCTAAGAATGCAAACCATCTCGAAAATCAAAACAATGAAAAATCTATTTCCGATTTTCAAATAGGGAAGGGGAATGTAATTGTTTTTCCTGAGGGGCTTGTCTCTTTAATTCATGAAGCCGGATCTATCCGCAAGAATTTTTATTCGCCCTTCGGCAATGAATATACTTCTGAACAAGTATCCCTAGTTTCAAAAGGAATCATACGAATTCATATTCAGAAAGCATTAGAGTATCTTTTCCATAAAAGAAATTTACCATTTGTTCATCTTTGGTTCTTTCCTAATGGTGCTAAAAATATTTTTAGCTTTAGAGTTGATACAGACTTGGGAACAAAAGAAGAAATTGAATCACTAAATGATTTGATTCAAAATTATAATATCCCGGCAACGTGGTTTATTGAAACAAAATCATCACAAGATTGGATTAAATTATTTTCTGAATTGAAGAACCAGGAAATTGCTTACCATTGCTACAGGCATAAAACATTTTTGAGCTATAAAAAAAATGAAGAAGATTTAAAAATAGGGTTGAAAATTTTAGAAAGTGCGGGAATAAAACCGAAAGGATATGCTGCCCCATATGGATACTGGAATAAAATAATTGCCGAAGTAATTAATAAATTTAATTTTTTATATTCATCCGAATTTGGTTTTGCTTATAATTCATTACCTTTTTATCCTTATTACAATTCTGCATTTTCAAAAACATTGCAAATACCGATTCACCCGGTAAGTGTTGGAAGACTCCATTGGGGAGGTCATTCCGAAGAAAATATGATTAAATATTTCCATAATATTATTGATCAAAAATTGTTTTTTAATGAGCCTATTATTTTATATACGCATCCGTTTGAGAAGCGGCTCAATGTTTTTGAAAAAATTTTTGAGAGAATCATAAATATTAATTCTGAGAATGATCAACCTATGACTCAAAAAATCCCTATATTAACTTTTTCAGAATATGCAGAGTGGTGGAAAAAAAGATTGAATATCAATTGGAATGCACAAGAAAAGGATGGAAAGGTTTTTATATCTTCCGATAATGCAGATAAATCAGTTAAATGCAGGGTAATTTATCCTTCAGGAGATAAAACTAATTTATCATTAACAAATGATGAAGAGAATAAAATTGAAGAAGACGGAATTGAATTTCATCATTCTTTCAATCCAAACGAATTGCGAAAGAAAACCTTTAAAATGATTAAATACGATATTATAGGAAAATTAAGAAAAATAAAGCAATGAAAATTTGTTTTGCAAGTTACCCGGCTGTCACTTTAACAGGCGGCGGACCATTTATAAAAATTAAAGAAACTAAAAAACAGCTTGAATTGCTTGGGCATCGGGTTGATTTTTTTGATATGTGGAATTTAAACCAAGAATTAAATGAGTATGACTTGATACATCTGGTAGGTTGTAATTTTGCAGTGTTCGGCTTAGCAAGAAGTTTGAAAGAAAGAAATATTAATTATGTTGTCGAACCGGTATTCTTTTCCAATCATTCTTATAATTTTATAAAAAAAATAAATTTAATTGATAAAGTAATTCGTAAAATTGCACGGGGAATATGGTCCGATTACGGAATAATCAGGGATATTTGTAATTGGTCTAAACTTATTTTGCCCAATACTCATTCGGAAGCTGAAATAATTTCCAAAGGACTATCAATCCCTGAAGAAAAATTCGAGGTTATATATAATGGAGTTTCCGAAAGGTTTTTATCAGGTGCTCCGGAATTGTTTCAAAAAAAATATGGAATTAATAACTTTATTTTGTATGTGGGTCACCTGGGATATCAAAGGAAAAACGGGCTTGCATTAGTTAAAGCGCTGAAACAAATAAACCATCCTGCAGTAATTATCGGCAGTATTGTAGATGCCGGGGAAGCAAAAGAAATTATGTCTGAGATTAAGAATAGTAAAAATATAATTTTAATTGATACTTTGGAAAATGATTCTCAATTACTTGCTTCTGCATATTCTGCCTGTGATACCTTTGTTCTTCCATCGCAATTTGAAACACCCGGAATAGCTGCATTGGAAGCAGGGCTTGCGGGTGCTAAAATAGTTATTACTCCTTTCGGCGGAACAAAAGAGTATTTCGAAGAAATGGCAGAATACCCTGATCCGTATTCAATTGAATCTATAAAAAATTCTATTGAGAAAAGCCTCAATAAATCCAAAGATGAAAATTTAAAAAATCATATAAAGGATAATTTTCTCTGGAATAAAATTGCCGAAAAAACTGCTGAAGTTTATCAAAAAGTATTAGATAACTGCTAATGGAAAAAGAAAAATCCCAATTAAGAATTTTAATCTGCAGACCTGATAGAATTGGTGATGTTGTTTTATCTACCCCCATCCCCAGGGAAATAAAGAAAAAATACCCGGATAGTTTTATTGCAGTTCTTTTAAAAGAATATACTAAAGATATCTATCTTAATAATCCTTATGTTGATGAAATAATTTTATATGATGAAAAAGAAAAATCATCTTCATATATAAAAAAGTTAAGAGAATATTCCTTTACTCATTCATTTATGCTTTTACCGCAGGAAAAATTAAACTGGATTTTATTCTTTAGTGGAATAAAATATAGGATAGGAGTCGGATATAAGTTTTATCAATTTATTGCAAATACAAAAAGCGTCTACAGGTATAAATATAATCCGTTAAGACATGAAGCTGATTATTGTCTTGATATGGTTAGAAAACTAGGAACAAATCCTGAATCAATAAGCCCGGAAATTTTTTTAACAGAGGAAGAAAAAAAAGTAGCAATAAAACTAAAAAAAGAAATATGTCCCGATGATGAGATTTTAATTGGAATAAATTCTACAAGCGGAAAATCAGCTCCAAATATTACTCCGCAAGAATATAAAAACCTAATTGAACTTTTATTAAATTCAAAAGGAATAAAAACAGTTGTAACGGATCTAAACCCTCCAGATGAATTAAAAGATATAAAAGGAATAGTTTATCCTAATATTAGAAATTCATTGAGAGAATCTATAATTACTTTTGCTGCCCTTGATTTATTAATATCTGCAAGTACAGGTCCGATGCATATGGCAGCTGCACTTAAAAACAGAACCCTTTCATTGTTTTCACCATTAACAGCTTGTTCTCCGCAATTATGGGGACCGTTAGGAAATTATTCCTATGTTTTAATGCCGGATGAGGGATATTGCGGGGTAAGATGTTCTGGTAATCCATATAAGTGTAATTTTTCAGGAGAGGGGGGAATTAATGCTGAAAAGATTTATAAAAAGGTTTTAGAGATTATTTTTTAACCGGTTTAAATATAAAGTTAAATTTATGACCCATAAGTACAAGAATCTTATAAGTCCTTCTGCCATTTGAGCTAATTATTTTTATTTTACTACCCACTTAACTATATTTGGCTTCAAGAAACAACCCAGAAACAGGATAATTAATGCCAAATAAGTTTGAAATTGCAGTTTTAGGAGGTGGCCCGGGAGGATATGTTGCTGCAATCCGGGCAGCTCAATTAGGATTTAATACAGTGGTAATTGATAAGGATAATTTAGGTGGAATCTGCCTAAATTGGGGGTGCATTCCTACAAAATCTCTTCTCAGAAATGCCGAAATCTACGATATTGTTAAAAATCATGGACAGGACTTCGGTATAAAATATACAGACTTAAGTTTTGATTTTAACAGGATTATCAAAAGAAGCAGGGAAATATCGGATCGAATTTCTAAAAACGTAGAAATGCTGATTAAAAAAAATAAGATTACCAGGATTAGAGGGTTCGGCAAAATAATTTCAAATAATCAAATCGATATTTATAATGAAAATAAAAAAAATGATTCAATTACTTTTGAAAATTTAATAATTGCTACGGGTGCAAGACCCAAAACTGTAAGCAGTATTCCTGTCGATAAAAAAATGATAATAACAAGCACCGAGGCAATGATTTTATCCGAGCAGCCAAAAGAATTAATAGTTATCGGTGCAGGTGCAATCGGGATTGAATTTGCTTATTTCTATTCTGTCCTTGGAACCAAAGTTACAATTATTGAAATGCTAGATAACATTCTTCCAATTGAAGATAAGGAAGTTTCTCAAACTCTTGAAAAGATTTTTAAAAAACGCGGGATAGATATTTTTACCGGGGCAATAGTTGAGAAAGCTGAAGTTAAGGGGAAAAAAGTCAAAGTAACTTTTAACCTCAATAATGGAAAAAAAGAAATTATCGCAGATAAAGTATTAAATGCCATTGGGGTTACCGGAAATGTAGAAGGATTTGGATTGGAAGAATTAGGAGTTGAGTTATTTAAAAATCATATCAAAGTGAATAAATCTACTTATGCTACAAATGTAAAAGGAATATATGCTATTGGAGACGTTATTGGTCCGCCTTGGCTTGCACACGTAGCATCAGCAGAAGGGATTCATTGTGTCGAAAAAATAAAAGGTTTAAAAACCCAGGATATTATTTATGAAAATATTCCGGGATGTACATACTGTCAGCCTCAAGTTGCCAGTGTAGGCTTAACGGAACAAAAAGCAAAAGATGCAGGTTATGATATTAAAATCGGTAAGTTTCCGTTTATGGCAAGCGGGAAAGCTTTTGCGGTTGGGGAGAGAGATGGCTTTGTTAAATATGTTGTGGATGCAAAGTACGGAGAAATTTTAGGTGTACATATAATCGGTGCCGAAGCAACTGAATTGATCGCTGAAGTTGCATTAGCTAAATCTTTAGAAGCAACTCCTGAATCTATTTTAAAAACTGTTCATGCTCATCCGACTCTTTCGGAATCTATTATGGAAGCTGCTGGTGCAGTGTACGGTGAGGCGATTCATATATGATAATTGTTCTTTTAACCTGATTGAAATTCAGTAGTAATTTATAGTCATTCTATTGTCATTTAGTGGTCATTCAATTGCCATTTATTTATATATATTATTATTGATTTTGTATTTTGAAATCTTCAAATGTAATTTTATAATAATTTTAAGGAGGGGATTATCGAATTGGAAGAATTGAAAATTTATCAGCTATCAATGGATATGGCAGAAGAGATTTGGGTATAGTATTTCAATAGAATTATTTTGAAAAAGATACAATTGGTAAACAACTTGTTAAAGCTGCTGATTCAATATCAGCAAATTTAAGTGAAGGTTTTGGCCGATTCTTCTATAGAGAGAAAGACAATTTTGTTATTATTCGAGAGGTTCTCTATATGAAACTAAAACATGGTTAACTAAGGCATCAAATAGAAAATTAATAAATATTGAACAATTTGAAAATTTTAATAAAGAGATCAGAAATATTGGCATAAAATTAAACAATTATATTAATTCGATTGGAAAAAAGAATTCTTCTTGGGATAAAATTCAATTAAATAACAAAGAATAACTATCGAATGACTAAATGACAATTGAATGACCACCGAATAACCAATGACAAAGCGTAACTTAATATACTGCGATTTAGGATTGATTGACTATAAAGAAGCCTGGGATCTGCAAAAACATACTTTTGAACTCAGGCATCAAAAGAAAATCGATGATATTATATTTTTGTTGGAACATCCTCATACATATACGCTTGGAAAAGTTGCTGATGAAAAAAATTTAATTAGTCCGAAAGAATATTTGAACAGCAAAAAAATTTCCGTATATAATATTGATAGAGGCGGTGATATAACATATCATGGACCCGGCCAGATTGTCGGTTATCCGATTATAGATTTGAATGACTGGCAAAATGATACTCATAAATACTTGAGAGCTTTAGAAGAGGTTATTATTAAAACATGTGTTTATTATGGAATAAGCTGTAAGCGCGATCCTAAATACACAGGTGTTTGGGTTGAGAATAGAAAAATTGCTGCGATTGGTATAAAAATTAGCAGATGGATTACAATGCATGGTTTTGCTTTTAATGTAAATACGGATTTATCATTATTTACAGGAATTATACCTTGCGGTATTGTTGATAAAGAAGTAACTTCATTACAAAAAGAATTATCCCGAACTGTCCCTGTTAGTGAGGTTAAAGAAATTCTTTTAAAAAACTTTAAAGAAGTTTTTGGTTATAATAAATTTTCAGTTTTTCCAAAAGAAAAATTATTAACCGCTGAATTTAGCAGTTGAAATGAAAGGTTTATGATGGCAAAAAGAAATTCATCAAATGATACTTTGATAAAAGGAAAGAACAACCTGAAAAAATCTGATAACGGGAAAGATAAGCATGATAACTTCACCGAAAAATCAAAAAATAATTTGAATGGATTGAAAAAAGAAGCTTTATTAAATATTCTTAAAAATATGCTTGCTGCCAGAAATATTGATAATAAAGCGATGAATCTTTTAAGGCAGGGGAAAACCTTTTTTCATATCGCTGGCGCAGGACACGAAGCTGTGCAAACCGCAGCTGGAATGCTATTGGATCCGAAAAAAGATTGGCTTTTTCCATATTATAGAGATATCGCCCTGGTTATATATGCCGGAATTACACCAAAGGAATTTTTCCTGCAGTGTTTTGCAAAAGAAAGTGATCCATCCAGCGGAGGAAGGCAGCTTGCTTGTCACTGGGGTTCCTCCAAATTAAATTTGCCCTCACAATCAAGTCCAACCGGTACGCAGTTTTTAAATGCAGTCGGAGCGGCTTTGGCAATCAAAAAAAAAGGTATTAAAGGAATTGCATATGTCAGCAGCGGCGAGGGTACAACAAGCCAGGGTGAATTTCATGAAGCAATAAATTGGGCAAGCCGCGAAAGATTACCGGTTCTGTTCCTTATAGAAAATAACAAGTATGCTATTTCGGTTCCCGTATCACGGCAAAGCGGCGGCAAAGGTAATTCTGTTTCAGAAATGATGGGCGGTTACGAGAATCTTTATAGAAAAAAAATTGACGGCACAGATTTCTTTGAATCTTATAATAAAATGAAAGAGGCGGTAGATTATATAAGAAATGGAAATGGCCCGGCTTTAATTGAAGCTGAAGTTGTTAGATTATTATCACATTCTTCTTCGGATGATCAAAAAAAATATAGAGATTCTGAAGAACTTCAGGAAGATCTTAAAAAATGTCCTATTGAAAAATTCAAAAAACTTCTTCTAAGTAAAAGTATAATAACCATTGAAGAATTTGAAGAAATTAAACTGGAAATTATTAATGAAATAAATAATGCTGCAGATGCAGCTTTAAAATCCGAAGATCCTGATTCTGATTCCGCAGATAAATTTGTTTTTGATGAAAGTAAGCTTAGAGATAATCTTGAATATGAAAAGAATGAACCATCCGGGAATAAAATTGTTATGGTGGATGCTATAAACCATGCACTTAAAGAAGAGATGGAACGGAATGATAAGATTTATATTTTCGGTGAAGATATAGCCGACAGCAAAGGCGGAGTGTTTACCGCAACCAAAGGTTTAACAAAACAGTTTGGCGAAGAAAGAGTTTTCAATTCCCCTTTGGCAGAAGCCAGTATTATGGGGGTTGCCGTTGGTATGGCATTAACAAGATTAAAACCTGTTGTGGAAATTCAATTCGGTGATTATATCTGGCCTGCATTTATGCAGATAAAAAGTGAATTAAGTACTATTAGGTATAGATCGAATAATAATTGGTCTGCGCCGGTTGTAATAAGAGTTGCCATAGGCGGTTATATTCATGGAGGACTTTATCACAGCCAGAATATTGAATCTATTTTTGCTCATATACCTGGCTTATTTATTGCGTATCCTTCAAATGCTGCAGATGCAAAAGGACTGCTGAAGACTGCATGCAGAATAAATGATCCGGTTTTATTCTGCGAGCATAAAGGATTGTACAGGCAGAGCTTTGCAATATCCAGCGAACCTGATGCTGAATATTTAATTCCTTTTGGAAAAGCTAAAGTTGTTAAAGAAGGTGATGATATAACGGTTGTTTCTTACGGAGTTTCTATGTGGGATTCGGTCAATGCAGCAAAAAAATTAGAAGATGAAGGATACTCGGTTGAAGTAATTGATATTAGAACTATAATTCCGCTCGATGAAGAAACAATTTTTAATTCGGTAAAGAAAACAAATAAAGTTGTTGTTATTCATGAAGACACATTAACTGCAGGTTTTGGTGCAGAGATTGCCTCAAGAATTGCCGATAATTGTTTCCAGTATCTCGATGGACCTGTGAGGAGGATTGCTGCAAAAGATTCGCATATTCCATATTCTCCAATACTTGAAAATTCTATACTTCCGAATAGGAAGAAAATTTATGGCGGTATAAAAGAACTTTTAGAATATTAAATCACAAATAAATCTGAAATTGTACCTGGTAAATTTTTAATTGTTAATTTTTATTGAATATATAGCCTAAGCAAGGAGTGCTACAATGGACGTAATAATGCCCAAAATGGGAGAAAGCGTAAGCGAAGGTACCATAATTAAGTGGCATAAAAAGAAGGGGGATAAAGTTAAGAGAGATGAAATAATTTTCGAAATCAGTACAGATAAAGTCGATACTGAAATCCCTTCTCCTGCAGATGGTGTATTGGTTGAAATAAAAGCAAACGAAGGTGACACAGTTGAAGTCGGTTCTGTGGTTGCTGTAATTGAATCCAACGGTGAAGCAAAAATTGAAAAAAAAGAAGAGAAAACTGAAACTAAAGATGTAGAATTAAAAAAACAGGAGAAAGAAAAAGTAGAACCGGAAGAAGAAAAAGTCGAAGAAAAAAGAATTGCCAAAACAGAATCAAAAGAAACTGGTGAGAAATCGGAAGAAAGTGAAGAAGTTGAGTCAGGAGAAATTACAGAAGTAACTATGCCGAAAATGGGTGAATCGGTTATGGAAGGAACAGTAATTAAATGGCATAAAAAAACCGGCGATAAAATTAAAAAGGATGAAACTCTATTTGAAATAAGTACGGACAAAGTAGATACTGAAGTTCCTGCACCGGTCGAAGGTGTAGTATCGGAAATTTTAGTTGGTGAGCAGGAAACGGTTGAGGTTGGGACAATTGTTGCCAAGATAAGTTCCGGTAATGGTAAATCAACAGTACATGTAAGAAAATCAGAAAAATCCCGCATACCGGAAATAAAAGAAAAAGAAGAACCTGCTTCTGTGCATGAAAATTTCACCGAAGCTAAGGCATCATCACTTGAAGAAGAAATAAAAGAGAAAAAAGGATCATCAAAATTTTATTCCCCGCTGGTTATGAATATTGCTCAAAAAGAAAATGTTTCATATGAAGAGCTTGAAAAGATTGACGGAAGCGGGCTTGAAGGCAGGGTTACTAAAAAAGATATCCTTAATTATATTGAAAACAGGGGTACATCAAAATTAAAAACTAAAAAAGATGTAAAAGAAAAAGGTTCAAAAGAATTAGAAAAATCTTTTGCTGAAATTGTATCGCGGATGGAGCCGGGTTATTCATCTAATGAAGTTCAAAAAATTGAAATGGATAATATCCGTCAGAAAATTATGCAGCATATGATTAGAAGCCGTGATACATCCGTACATGTTTCGGCAATGCTTGAAGTTGATATCACAAAAATCTACAACTTTTTAAAGCAGCATAAAGAAGAATATTTAAAGAAAGAAAATGTTAAGTTAACTTATATGGCTTTTATTGCCCATGCAGTGGTAAAGGCTTTAAGGGAATTCCCCCTAGTAAATTCAAGCATTGAAGGTTCGATTATTATTAAGAAGAAATTTATTAATCTTGGAATTGCCGTAGCAATTGAACCAACCGGGTTAATTGTTCCGAATATAAAAGGAGCGGATGAAAAAAATATTATTGGTTTGGCAAAAGCAATTAATGATGTGGCCGATAGGGCAAGAAGTAAAAAATTATCTCCGGATGAAATTTCAAATGGGACTTTTACAATTACGAATTACGGCGTTTTCGGAACTATTTTCGGAACGCCGATAATTAATCAGCCTGAAGTTGCTATTTTAGGTGTTGGTGTGGTAGTTAAAAAACCTGTCGTAGTAGAAATCGATGGAGCGGATACAATAGCAATAAAGCCTACAATGGCACTTACACTATCTCATGATCATAGGTTAGTTGATGGAATGCTTGGCGGGAGATTTTTAAAATATGTAAAGGATATATTGGAGAATTTTGATGGTAATGTTGTTTAGAGTTCAAGTACATGTTCAAGTGCATGAGCAAGTTCAAGTTTATTGTAAATAAGCAGGGGCATGCAACCATGCAGATCATGCATACATGCTCTTTTTATTATAATTTAACTTGTTCGAACTAAAAATTGAATTGTTTAACCAAAAAATAAGTTAGAGTTTTATGGCAGTTATAAATCAATATCAGAAATTATTTAAAGAAGAAGCAGAAAGTAAACATCAACAATTAGGAAAAAGACCTGACTGGTTAAAGGTAAAGCTTCCCAGCGGGGATAATTATAATGATGTTCGAAATTTAATGCGGCGGCAAAAACTTCATACAGTGTGTGAAGAAGCACGATGTCCCAATATGGCTGAATGCTGGAATAATAGAAGTGCTACATTTATGATCTTGGGGGACACATGTACAAGAAGCTGTGGCTTTTGTAATGTGAAAGTCGGTATGCCCAACGAACTTGATCTGGACGAACCTAGAAGAGTTGCCGATTCAGTTAGAGAATTAAATTTAAGACATGTAGTTATAACGTCAGTTAACCGGGATGAACTTAAGGACGGCGGTTCATCGATTTTTGCAGAAACAATTAGATTAATTAGAGAGGGAATGCCTGAGACTACAATTGAGATTTTAATACCCGATTTTAGGGGAATAGAGGAAGCTTTTTATATTATTATGAGAAATCCGCCGGATATACTCAATCATAATTTAGAAACTGTCCCGAGATTGTATCATGTAGTTAGACCCCAAGCAAAATATGATAGAAGTTTAAAATTGATTCAATGGTTTAAAAACAGATACCTTAAAACCAAAAGCGGTATTATGGTAGGTATAGGTGAAAAACCCGAAGAAGTTTTAAATCTAATGTCTAATCTCGTTAAACATGGCTGCGATATCCTTACAATAGGACAGTATTTACAGCCGACAAAAAATCATCTCCCTGTGGATAGATTCGTTACTCCACGGGAATTTAATTTGTATAAGGAAGAAGGTTTAAAGATGGGATTTAAGATTGTAGAGTCATCTCCTTTAGTAAGAAGTTCTTACCACGCCGATAAACATGCAAGAGCACTTTTTTAACAAAAAGTTAATACAAAAATATTTTTTTTTTCATTAATCTGTATTATCTTGCCTTGTGTGTTTGGATCAATTTTATTTCTTTAATATCAAAAAATAGAGTGAGAGGGGAATAATATGTTCTGCTCCTCTGATATTAAAAACTAGAAATAACAACGAAAAATACTAAAAATAAAATGGCACAAAATGTCATCTTTATTAATAAAGAGGTAAAAATCAATATCGATTAAATTATACTTTTTAATGAGATTTAGATTTCTTTTTATTCTTTTTGTTTTTTCTGCTTCAGTGTTAATTCACCAGAGGGTTGGAAATAAACCCTTTAATACTGCATCCAATAATAGCTTCAAATACATAAATTTTAACATAAATATATTCAAACCCTTAAATAAAATATTTTTTATTCCCTTTAACATAATTAATAGGAGGTTTTATGCGGAAAGGTATACTTAGCCTTTTAATTTCTTTTTTAATTGGGTTGATATTTAGCTCCAATGCAATATTTGCTCAAGGAGTAACGACAGCTGCTATTCAAGGTACTGTTACAGACCAGAATGGTGAGCCGTTGCCTTCAGCAAGTATAATCGCTGTACATGAACCTACAGGTACCCAATACGGTACAACAACACGTGCGAATGGTAATTACAATTTTACCGCTGTAAAAGTTGGAGGACCTTATGAAATAACGGTTTCGTATGTTGGGTATAAAACACAAAAGCTAACGATAGACAGGCTGCATCTTGGTGAAGCATATACTCTGAATGTAAAGCTCTCTGAGACTGCAATCGAACTTTCAAGTATTACAGTCTCAGCTAATCGAGGCGCTGTTATTAATGAAAATCGAACGGGATCAGCACAAGATGTTTCTACAAAACAAATTGAAGAAATTCCGACAATCAGCAGAAGTTTTGCAAATTTTGCAAAGATGTCACCTATGTTTTCCGGAATGAACTATCAG
The DNA here is from genome assembly GCA_964448105.1 of uncultured Ignavibacteriaceae bacterium. Taxonomy (GTDB): domain Bacteria; phylum Bacteroidota; class Ignavibacteria; order Ignavibacteriales; family Ignavibacteriaceae; genus CAVQBP01. Next base: position 2,736 of record CAYUVK010000092.1, on the reverse strand, counting down.
GCTGCAGGTAGAAGTAATAGATATAATAACATTCAGATTGATGGTACGCAGTATAATGATCTATTTGGTTTGGGTTCTTCAGGTACCCCGGGAGGTCAAGCAAGCACAAATCCAATTAGCCTTGATGCTATCCAGGAATTTCAAGTTGTAATTGCTCCTTATGATGTACGACTTGGCGGTTTTACCGGTGGAGGAATAAACGCTATTACTAGAAGCGGTACTAATGAATTCCACGGATCGGTTTTTGGATATGGTAGAAATCAAAGTTTGGTAGGAAAAAATTACGAAGGGAAAGATAACCCTATTAGTGATTTTAAAGAATGGCAATATGGTTTTCGTTTAGGCGGTCCTATACAGAGAGATAAAATTTTCTTCTTCGTAAACGGTGAAATTACAGGACGAAACGAACCGGAACCCAACGTGTCATTGTCTTCGGGAACAGCAGGAATCGAATCTGTTGCAAATCAAATTAAATCAATTTTAGCAAGCAGAGGATTTAATGCTGGTGGTTATGATGAATTTACACTAAAGAGACCGACCGATAAAATTTTCGCCCGTGTAGATTTTAACCTTTCAGAAAATCAGAAATTAAATCTTCATTATAATTTTGTAAATGCTACTGATGATATACTTGGAAACAGATCTTCATCAACTGCATTAAGTTTTGATTCATATCTTTACCAGTTTAAAAATCAAACGAATAATCTTGTTGCTCAACTGAATAGCACTTTTGGTAATAACATGGCTAACGAATTAGTACTCGGATATACTACAATACGGGATAAAAGAGGCCCGGAAAGTACTTTATTACCGGAAGTAGAAGTTGATGAAAATGGCGTACAATATCATATGGGAACAGATAGATATTCATCTGCAAACAGACTGGATCAAAACATTTTTGAGTTAAGCGACAATTTCTCTTACTTTGTGGGAAATCATACAATCACAGTTGGTACTCATAATGAATTCTTCTCCTTTACAAATTTATTTTTAAGAGCTTTCGGTGGTTATTACCAATACAATAGCTTAGCAGATCTTCAAGCAGGCAATGTCGGTTTTTATCAAAGAGTAATTCCTTCAGTAGGGGACGGAGCTGCCGCATTCTCAGTTAATCAATATGGGTTTTACGCTCAAGATGAATGGCAGGTTATGCCGAACTTCAGATTAACCTATGGATTAAGAGTTGATATACCTACTTACCCTGACAAACCTCTACAGAATGATTCGGTTAGTTATTATTTCCCGGGAATATCAACTGCTTCAGCTCCGAGTGGAAATATACTTTGGGCACCTCGTGTTGGTTTTAACTGGGATATTAATAATGATAAAACAATTCAATTAAGAGGTGGTTTAGGAATTTTTACCGGAAGGCCTGCTTATGTTTGGATATCTAATCAATATGGAAATACCGGTAATACACAGTTTGAGGTTAGAGGAAGCGGAACCGACCTGCGATTTTCACCAGATGCAAATAATATTCCAGGTCCTGGCGATCCGGGAACTTTCTCTGCTGCGCGAACAGCCGAAATTGATTTGAGTGATCCAAATTTAAAAATGCCTCAAATTTTAAGATTTGATATCGGCGTTGATCGCCAATTACCATATGACTTTACCGGTACAGTCGAATTCCAATATTCAAAATCTGTTAATGATTTTGTTTATGAAAAATTGAACATTTTGAATCATGATAATCCTGCAACCTTAACTGCAAATGGACCTAACGATACCAGGCCGTTATATGGTGGAACTGACAGCAAAAACAATAACTTCTTTGATGTTATGTACCTTAAAAATACTAGTAAAGGTTATTCATATAACCTTACTTTCCAACTTCAAAGAAATGTAGCTAGGGGATTTTCTATTAATACTGGATATACTTACGGAAGGGCTGAAGATTTAAATAGCGTAAATTCATCACAAGCTCGTTCACAAATGAGATATAATCCCATCGCAGGTGATCCTAACAACCCAGTACTTGCAACATCACAGTATGAAATTCGCGGCCGCATTTTTGCATCTCTAACATACACAAATGAATTTATTAAAAATGCACCAACAACAATTTCAATATTTTACAATGGTCAATCCGGTGCTCCTTTCTCATTTATTTATGGAAGCGATATAAATAACGATGGTTTCGACCAGAACGACTTATTTTATATACCAAAAGACGATAATGATATTGAATTAGGTAGTGTTTCAAGTGGTGTATTTACACGTAACCAGGCAATGTATGATGCACTAGACAACTTCATTGCTAATAATGACTACTTAAGCTCACACCGTGGTCAAATTGCAGAACGAAATGCATCCAGAAATCCATGGGTCAATTATATTGATCTACATATCTCTCAAGATATTCCGGTTATAACTGAACATAGATTTACTATAAATTTTGATATTCTCAATTTAATGAATCTATTTAATAGTGATTGGGGATGGGACAGCAGTGTATTCAGCACTTATATAATGGCAAGAAAGGCTGGAACTGATGCTGCTACAGGAAGAAATGTTTATACTTTTTCCGCACCTGCTAATAACACCCCATTTACTGCTGATAACATCAGTTCAAGATGGAGAATGCAGTTAGGTGTAAGATATACTTTTTAGGTTAGCGGGTTAACTTAAAATTAAAAGGTCTTTAGATATTTTCTAAAGACCTTTTTAATTTCTTGAAATATTTAGTATTTATCTAAATTCTGATTTAGAAGTTTAAAAACAAAAAAATCACTATTA
>CAYUVK010000091.1:0-20679 GCA_964448105.1 uncultured Ignavibacteriaceae bacterium | reverse complement strand
GGTGATGGATTAGGTGACTCGGATACGCTATTTGTTGGAATTGATTCTACTGCATGTGACGGACTGGATTCTTCTCTTGGTGAAGTACAATTTCCAACGCCACCAAGCGGAGTATTCTCTGCATGGTTAAATATTCCAAATTCACAAGTATCTTCATTGAAAGATTACAGATATGGTTGTAAACTGCAAAATTATGAATATACATATCAAATTCAGTATCAAAAAGGATCTGCAAATAAAGTAACTATACATTGGAATTTACCGATTGCAGTAAAATTGAAGGTCCAAGATATTTTTACTGGGGAAATAGTTGATACAATCTTTAATTACGGCGAAGATAGTCTTACTATAAATGACCTTAATGATGTTTATAAATTGAATTTTACTGTTACATATCTATCTCGAGTTTTGCCGGTTGAAATATCCTCATTTAATGGTGAAATAGATAAAAATACAGTCGAATTGAAGTGGGAGACGGCAACCGAATTAAATAACAAGGGATTTGAAATAGAAAGAAAAATTACTAGTCAATCCGAATGGGAAAATATAGGATTTGTTAATGGGAATGGTACATCAACAAATCCTGCGGTATATAAATTTATTGATGATTTCAAGTACCAAACTGTAAATGGTATTATTAGTTATCGATTAAAACAAATTAATTTTGACGGTTCATCAACATATTCTAATTTAGTAGAAGTAAAAGTAGATCTAACTCCAAAGGATTTTGTTTTATATCAAAACTATCCTAATCCCTTCAATCCTACTACCGATATTAAATATGTTATACCTTTAACAAGTGATGTTAATATAACAATTTATAATGCATTAGGAGAACGGATCAAAGAATTCGAACAGGGTGTAAAAGAGGCCGGGACACATGACATTATTTGGCAAGCAAGCGAAATTGCATCCGGTGTATACTTTTATACTATAAATGCTAAAAGCACCGATGGGAAAAATAATTTTAGAAAAACTCAAAAAATGATGCTGCTTAAATAATAGCAGATCAAAGATGACATCTTTTTAAAGATGTCATCTTTGATAATAAAAAAATCTATATCCAAATAAACCTCACATCCAAATCATTTTAAATATTTCAATTCCACTTCCCCTTAATTTGTCAGTTTTACAACTGATTAGTTTTTTTCTTTACATTTGCTAATATTAATAGTATTAAACTTTAAATTAGACTATCTGATGGGTTGTGAACAAAATTAAAAAGAAATTCAGCTTTACAAATGATAGACAGATATGGCGATTAATTCCTACAGATACAAACAAATTAGTAGTTGAAGAGCGAGATACAAATACCAAAGAAGCATTCTTTAACTGTCTTGATATTAGTAAAGGTAAAATTATTTTTAAAAACTTCCAGATCGAAGATAAATTCTGGGTGGGGATTGAGACTATTCATAATGATATAATTTATTTTCATAAATTTTTAAAGCCTGATATGCCTATTCATTCAGGTATAATTGCTTATGATATAAATTCAAAAGAAATAATCTGGAAGACGGATGAATATAATTTCTTATTTATTAAAAATGATAAAGTTTATGCCTTTAAAAATAAATTTGAAGGGAGAGAGTTTCTATCATTAGATTATAAAACCGGTGATATAATAGAATCTTACGGAAATGATTCTAAAAAGATAAATATTTTAAGAGAAGAAGAATTAAGCAAAAATAATTTTAAAGGATATTTATTTCCCCAACCGGTAGATTTATCTAATAGTTATTCATTTATAGATATAATAAATGAACTTAGAACCGAAAGAGTTATAACCGGCAAAATTGATTTTGTTGAATATGAAAATTTACTTTTTATAAATTTTCACGAAGTCCTTTCCAACGGGAAATTAAGAAATATATTTAGAGCTATTGAAATTAATTCAAAAAAAATTATTTTAGAAGAGATTCTTGACATGGAAACAAAACTTTTTATACCTGAATCATTTTTTGTAAGAAATAACATGGTGTTTCTTATTAAAGAAAAAGTTAAATTGATTATATATTCACTTTAATATTTTTGAATATGTTTTTTCAAAAAAATGGACCTGACCGAACAAGATAAAGTTATTCTATTATCTGCTGCAAGGGAATCAATTAAAGCTGTTTTTACCGAGGATCTTACACCAACAATAGATTATACCCAATTCCCGAATTTAAAGCCAAACTGCGGTGCCTTTGTGACTTTAAGGATCAATAATAGCTTAAGAGGGTGTATAGGTTATATATTCGGGAAAATTCCATTATATGAAACTGTTTGTGATGCGGCTAAGCAGTCAGCATTTAGCGATCCGAGATTTCTTCCGCTTACATCAGATGAATTGGATAAAATAGATATTGAGATTTCTGTTTTATCAATTCCTGTGCATATTGAAACTTATAACGATATTAAATTAGGTATCCATGGTTTATTGCTTGAAGAAGGACCAAATAAATCTGTTTTACTGCCACAGGTAGCTACCGAAAATAATTTAGGTTTAGATGAATTTCTTTCTATACTTTGTGAAAAAGCAGGTTTATTTTCACAGCTTTGGAAACTTAAAATGTTAAATTTAAAAGTATTTGAAGCTCAAGTTTTTTCTGAAGAAGAAATCATGAGGAAAGAAAATGGCTAAAATAAGAGCAGCTATTGTTGCAGGGTATTTTTATCCTTCAGACCCTGGAAAACTTTCTGCTGAAATCGATACATTGCTATCAATTTCTAAACCTGAAATAAATGTGCTGAGCATAACCGGCATTGTTTCACCGCACGCAGGATATATATATTCTGGGAGAACAGCTGCTTATGCATATAATCTTTTAAGAGGGAAAGATATTAGCAAAATAATAATTATTTCACCAAGTCATAGAGAATACTTTCCCGGTATCTGTATTTATGAAGGTGATGGATATAAAACACCACTTGGAGTTGTTGAAATAGACAGGGAATTAAGAGACAAATTAGTTGATGAGAATCGAATTATCTATAAAGGGATTGAAGGACATAAAGATGAACATGCTATTGAAGTGCAGGTTCCATTTCTTCAAAAAATGATTAATGAATTTAAAATTGTCCCGATTGTTATGGGAGATCAGGGGAAGATGTTTATTGATGAACTTGCAATTAAAATTTCAGAAGCCGCTGATGATAAAACTTTAATTGTTGCCAGTTCTGATTTATCTCACTATTATTCAAAGAACGAAGCAGATGAATTAGATTCTGTTATTGAAGAAGATATTAATAAATTTAATTATGAAAAACTTCAAAATGACTTAGAAATTAAAAATTGTGAAGCTTGCGGCGGCGGACCTATTGTTGCAATGATGAAAGCCGCTTCTTTAATGAATAAAAAAAATGCTATTGTACTAAATCGTAGCAACTCAGGGGATACAACAGGTGATTACAGTGGAGTAGTTGGTTATCTCTCTGCTGCAGTTTATTAAAGAATGGTATCAAAACAATCGAAAATAGCTGTAATTGGTGCTGGAAAAATAGCCTTTTCTCTGGTTTATGGCCTTATAAATTCTGGTTATAATATTAAAACAATTATAAGTGAAAATCTTAATTCTGCTAAACGTCTTGCCGAAAAATTTTCCGTAAAAGATTATTCTAATAATTTAACTGAATTAAATTCACAGATAAAAGTTTTCTTTCTTTCTGTTACGGATAATCAAATAAAAGTTACCGCAGATAAATTAGCTAATCAAAATTTAAATTTTCAAGATTCATTATTTATTCATCTTTCCGGGGCAGAAGATATTTCCAAATTAAATTCATTGAAAGAAAAAGGAGCACTCGCAGCTTCATTTCATATAATGCAGACTTTCCCGTCAAAAAGAATTGTAAATATTAAAAATTGTTACGCTGCAGTTGAATCGAATAGTGAATATGCTGAGAGTTACCTATTTAAATTAGCTGCAGACTTAAGATTAAAACCATTCAAATTAAAATCAGTAGATAAAGCAAAGTACCATCTCGCTGGTGTATTTGCTTCAAATTTCTTAGTAGGAAATATCTTTAATTCAGAAAAGGTTTTTGATATTAAAAAAATTAACAAAAATTATAACAACTTTGATTTTTTGTCTCCGATTATTAAATCTACTTTAAATAATATTGATAAACTTGGAAATTCGAAAGCATTATCTGGACCAATTGAAAGAGGGGATATTACAACAATTAAAAAGCATATTTCTAAATTAAAAAAATTAAAAAGTAATTCAGAAAAATTTAACGATATTTATCTTAGCTATATTGTTCAATCATTAAATTTATTGAATGTTGCAAAATTTAAATACCAAAAATTAAGCAAAGAGCATTTGGAATTACAAAGGTATATGATGGATGAACTTAAGGAATTATGTGAAGACCTTTCGAAGGATTATACAACGGAGTTGAAAATATAAACGGAAACATAATAAGTAATCATAGCAAATATAGCTGAGAGGGGAATTGTTAAAATCCATGCCCATAAAATATTTCTGGCAACTCCCCATCTTACTGCAGAAAACCTTTTTGTTGTTCCAACTCCGATTATTGAACCTGTTATTGTATGTGTTGTACTTACCGGGACTCCTAATATTGTAGCAAAAATAATCGTTAGTCCGGCCGAAGTTTCAGCACTGAAACCTCCAAACGGAGTTAATTTTGTGACACGCATTCCGAGTGTTTTAATCACTTTCCAACCTCCGATTAAAGTACCTAATGCTATTACAGAATAGCTCATTAGTATAACCCAAAAAGGGATATGAAATGAAGCACCAATTAGACCATTGGTAAAAAGAACTACCGTAATTATTCCAATGGTTTTTTGTGCATCATTTGAACCATGGCTCAAACTAAAAAGTGCGGCAGAAATTAATTGAAATTTTCGAAAATACATATCAACTTTATAAGGTGATTTATATCGTACAATCCATAAAGTAGCAGTAGAAAATAGTAAAGCAAAAATGAATCCTAATATTGGAGCTAAAAAAATGAATATTATTACTTTAGTATAACCTGAAATAATAATTGCACTAAATCCGGCTTTTGCTAAACCTGCTCCACCATATCCTCCAATAATAGAATGTGATACACTAATTGGTAGACCAAAATGTGTAGCAGTAGCACTTAAAATAATAGCACCAATAAGACCAGAAAAAATTACAAAATTATCTACGATACTAACATCAACAATACCTTTTCCAATAGTAGTTGCCACACTTACACCGAACATAAAAGCAGCAATAAAATTAAAGAACGCTGCCCATATAACAGCCTGGATTGGAGTTAGAACTCTGGTTGATACTACAGTGGCAATTGAATTTGCAGCATCATTCATTCCGTTATAAAAATCAAAAATAAGAGCGAGAGTAATAATCAGAATGGCAAAATGCATAAAGCTTAGGCGTTTTTAATGAATATTGACATTATAACATTTGCTGTTGATTGGCATCTATCCGCAGTATTTTCAAGCAGGTCTAATATTTCTTTCTTTTTAATTAAACTGATTGGATCTTTCTCAAGTTCAAATAATTCTTTCATCGCAATTTGGTACACTTTATCTGCTTCCGATTCCAATATTTTAACGGCTTTCATTTCATTTGTACTTTTTATTTTTAAATCCTGAATTGCCTTTCCGAGTTCTTTAATCTGTTCTAAAACAATTGCAGCTAATTTATCTGCATATTTAATTTTTTTTGTTATATTAAAAGTTTCAACCCGCATGGTTGCACCGAGAAGCATATCACTTATATCATCAAGTCTTTTTATTAAGGCAAAAATATCTTCTCGATCGAATGGGGTGATATAAGTTTTGTTTAATCTTTTGACGACTTTTGAGGAGATTTCATCACAAAGGTTTTCAAGCGGCTTAAATTTGATTATTAAGTCTTTATCTATCGGATCTGATGTGAAAATCTGGTGAGTATAGGATGCCATTTCGGTAACATGAGATATCATTTCCTTAAAATTATCGAAATATTTTTCTTCTTTTGGTAATAGCTTTTGGAACATATTATTCTCTAAATTTCAAAATGATTATTTTTATTTCCTTGATAAAAGAACCAATTTTCTTTTATTCATTATCTCTTAAAAAAATCCCCTGTATTGTGGAATATTAGTAACTAAATATAAGATTAATTGTATAATTTAAGAAACTTAATGTAAAATTTTTAATTGTAAATCTTGAAAAACTTCGCCAAATTATATCAAAGACTTGATGAAACTACAAAAACTAGTGAAAAAATAAGTGCACTTATTGAATATTTTGAATCTTCAAATTCTGAGGATTCGATTTGGGCTATCAGTTTTTTAATCGGGAGAAAACCAGAACAAACAATTCCAACCAGGAAGCTTAAAGAATGGAGTGCAGAATTAGCAGATATTCCGGATTGGCTATTTAATGAATCATATAATTCAGTTGGAGATTTGGCTGAAACAATAACTTTGCTGCTTCCGCAAGCAACGCATTCAACTGATAAATCATTCCATTATTGGATTGAAGAAAAACTGCTCCCACTTAAAAACAAAGAAGAAAGAATTCAAAAAGAAGAGATGATTTCTGCCTGGAATGAAATGAATAATCACGAAAGGTTTGTCTGGAACAAATTAATTACAGGTGGTTTCCGCGTAGGAATTTCACCAAAAATTGTGGTTAAGGCACTATCAATTTTCAGTGGAATTGATGAGCCGGTTATTTCTCATAGATTAATGGGAAACTGGAAACCTAATAAAGATTTTTTTAATAAAATAATTTCTTATGATTCGAAAGATGCTGAAATAAGCAAACCATACCCGTTTTATCTCGCTTTTCAATTAGATGATGTTGAAAATTTGGGAAATTTAAATGAATGGCAGGCTGAATGGAAATGGCCTGGAATAAGATCTCAAATAATTAAAAGAGAAGGAAGAATTTTTATCTGGTCGCGCAGTGAGGAAATGATGAATGAAAAATTCCCCGAACTTGAAAATCTCGGATTTCTTCTGCCTGATGGAACAGTGATAGATGGAGAAATCATTTCATGGCAGGATGAAAAACCGATGCCTTTCGGCGAACTTCAAAAAAGAATAGGAAGAAAAAAGTTAACAAAAAAGATTATAAGTGATATCCCTGTTATTATTATTGCATATGATTTAATTGAATTTAATGGTGAAGATATTAGGAAAGAACCTTTGATTAATAGGAATAGGATGTTAAACGATCTGGTGAATAAAATTTCGGATAAAAGATTATTTATATCTCCTAAAGTAGAAGCAAATTCATGGGATGAATTAAAAGAGAGGAGAGAAGATTCAAGAAGTAGAAATGTTGAAGGTCTAATGCTGAAAAGAATTAACTCTCCGTATTGTACGGGAAGAAAAAGAGGTGATTGGTGGAAATGGAAAATTGATCCTTTAACTGTTTATGCTGTTTTAATTTATGCACAGCGAGGACACGGGAGAAGGGTAAATTTATATACTGATTATACTTTTGGTGTCTGGAATGAAAATGAACTGGTTCCTTTTGCAAAAGCATATTCAGGGTTGACGAATGAAGAGATTCGAGAAGTTGATTCTTTTGTTAGAAAAAATACTATCGAAAAGTTTGGCCCAGTTTGTACAGTAAAACCTGAACTTGTTTTTGAACTTGCATTCGATGGAATACGAAAATCATCACGTCATAAGTCAGGTGTTGCTGTCAGATTTCCAAGAATAAATCGATGGCGAAATGATAAAACAATAAAAGACGCGGATAACCTTGAAAAAATTAAAGCCTTGATTCATTGAAAATAAGGGAAAAAATGAAATAAAATACGTTTCGAACAGATTAATACTGATTAAAAATCCTATCTTTAAAAAATCCGTCTGATCAATTAAATCCATAACCTATTTTTCCGAATTCCATAAGTGAATGATATTCATTTGCCAATTACACTATTCATTTCGGTAATTATTTTTATATTAATAATTCTATTTTTATTTTTTTTGCAGGTTAAAATAATTGAGCATTCAAAAAATAATTCTAATCCCTGGTGAATATGTCGATCCTATTTGTAAAAAATTGAACAAGCTATTGTGAAAAATAGATCTGCTTTAACTCTTATCTTCCTAACAGTATTTATTGATCTTTTAGGATTCGGAATTTTAATCCCCATACTGCCTACTTTTGCAATAACTAAACTGCATGTAAGTGAAACTGCAGTTGGTATTGCAATAGCAATTTATTCATTGGTGCAATTTATATTTAATCCTTTATTCGGAAAATTATCAGATAAAAACGGAAGAAAACCAATTATTATTATTTGTCTGCTTTTAAATGCATTCGGATACATAATTTTTGCTTTTTCAAATACTTATCTTCTTCTGATAATCTCAAGAATAGTTGGCGGTATTGGGGGGAGCAGTATCGGAGTTGCGCAAGCATATATTGCTGATATCACAACAAAAGAAAACCGTTCTAAAGGGATGGGCATGATTGGAGCTGCTTTCGGTTTAGGTTTTGTTTTTGGACCTTTATTCGGTGGCTTACTTTCTAAATTCGGATATATGATAACTGGATTTAGCAGTGCCGGATTTTCAACTTTAGCATTTTTGTTTACTATATTTTTGCTCCCGGAATCTCATAACAAAATTGATAAAGCAAAAAAAATAGGTAAAAAGCTGCTTGATATCCAAGCCATGAAAATAATCTTTAAGAAAACTGACATAGCTTTACTAATTATCCTATTTTTTATCTTAACTTTTACCACTGCTAGTATATATGCAATAGTACCACTGCTTGGTTATAAAGTTTATAATTTTTCTAATCTTCAGAATGGATATATTTTTGGAATTGTTGGTTTTGTAGGAGCAATGGTTCAGGGTGGTTTAATAAGAGTTATCTCAAAATCTATTTCAGATTTGAAGCTAGTAACAATTGGTTCAATATTAATGATGCTAGGTTTTGCTTTTCTTCCTTATGGCGGTAACTTTTTAGGGTTAGCAGTTGTTGCCGTAATTTTAGCTTTAGGAATTGGTATTTTGCAGCCTATTCTTTTGAGTTTAGTATCTAAAGTTACTTCTGATGAGGAACAAGGAATTACTCTTGGTATAAACCAATCTTTATCAGCCTTTGCGAGAGTATTAGGTCCCTTATGGGGAGGTTTTACCTTTGAGTTTTTCGGGTATTCTTTTCCTTTTTTAAGTAGTGCAGCTTTTACATTGATAATAATTCTTTTAAGTATACTAAGCCTTCCTAAAAAAATTCATATTCATGAAGAAATTGAAAATTATGAAATGGATACTGAAGACAACGAAGCAAGCTTACATTAACAGTTTTTAAGTAAACCTTCGGTAGGTAGGTACTTTAGGCTTAATCCCAGAGGTTTTTTAATTTTAACAAATTGAAATTTCTCCATTTTCAATAATCCCGTTTAATAATTTTGATGTATAATTGTATTTAATTAATCGTTATCTTTGTACAAAAAAATGTTTAGTATTGGAAAAATAAATATAGAAAAGGCAATTCTTCTTGCCCCGATGGAAGATGTAACGGATGTTTCTTTTAGATTAATCTGCAGGGAACTCGGTGCCAATGTGGTTTATACCGAATTTGTTAATTCTGAAGGTTTGATTAGAGCATCTGAAAAAACTCATAAAAAATTAGAGATTGTTGAAGAAGAAAGACCGGTCGGAATTCAGATTTATGGCGGAAATATTGAATCGATGGTTGGTGGAGCAAAAATTGCAGAGGCAGAAAATCCTGATTTAATTGATATAAATGCTGGCTGTTGGGTAAAAAACGTTGTAGGAAACGGAGCGGGCTCTGCTTTATTGAAAGATCCTCCTTATATGCAAAAGCTTGTAAAGGAAATAGTGAATTCTGTTTCACTTCCTGTTTCGGTAAAAACACGTTTAGGCTGGGATGATAATAGTATACAAATTTTAGAAGTAGCGAAACGGCTCGAAGATGTTGGTGTGCAGGCTCTAACTATCCATTGCCGTACAAGAAAAATGGGACATAAAGGTGAAGCTTATTGGGAGTGGATCCCAAGAATTAAAGAAGTTGTAAATATTCCTGTAATACTTAATGGAAATGTTTTGTCTGCCCATGATGTAAAAAGGGCTTTTGATGAAACTGGGGCCGATGGTGTAATGATTGCAAGAGGAGCAATCGGAAATCCATGGATATTTAAAGAAGCAAAAGAATTACTTACAAATGGTTATATTTCTACAAACATAAATGAAAGTACAAAAATAAATACTTGTCTGCAGCATCTAAGGTTGGCAGTTAAAGTAAAAGGAGAAAGAAGAGCGGTAATTGAACATAGAAAATTTTACTCGGGTTATTTAAAAGGGCTGCATAATGTATCTAAGATTAGACAAGCATTAATGCAGGAAGTAGAATATAATCCTGTTGAAAAAATTTTATTAAATTATTTAGATGAGTTGTTGGATTACAAATTAGCCGTTTGATGAAGAAATTATTCCGATGTTTCTTATCCTACCAAAAGCCTCAATTTATATTTTAGTATTATCTTAATCATTTCAGCTTTTATTATATTTAAAACATATTGATTGAGATATTTTTAATATGCCTTCAAAAAAAGACACAATTAAATTACTTGAAGAAATTGCCGATATGCTGGAACTTAGAGGGGAAAATAAATTTAAAATCCAGGCTTATCGCAGCGGGGCAAGTTCACTACAGAAGATTGACGGGGATTTTGATCTGATTGTCCAACGAAAAGAATTGAGTAAAATAAAAGGGATTGGAGCAAGTCTACAAAAAGTTATTTATGAATTTTATAATACTAATGAATCCTCACTCCACAAAGAGCTTAGAGATGAAACTCCGGGGGGATTAGAACAACTGCTCAAAATTAAAGGATTAAATCCGAATAAAATAAAGCAGCTTTATTCCGAGTTAAAAATTAAAAATTTGGAAGAACTGGAAAATGCTGCAAAAAATAATTTATTGATAAATGTTAGAGGATTTGGAGAAAACCTTCAAGAGAAGATATTATCTAGTATCAAAGATTATAAAAAATATAAACACTTTATTTTATTAAGCAACGCATTAAGGTTATCTAAAGAACTTTTAAATAAAATTTCAAATTTTACTTCTGTAAAAAAAATAGAAAAATCCGGGGAATTGAGAAGAGGCAGTGAAATTATTTCTCAGCTTGATTTTATTGTTCTATCCTCCAATAAAAATCTTTTTTTTGATGAACTAAAGCAAAATTTCAACTATAAAAAATTAAAAGATAAAGTTCTTATTGAAGAATATTCCGATGTTCCTATTTTTATTTTTATTTCTGAAAATGAACCGGAATATTATAAACAGCTTTTTTTAACTACCGGTTCAGATGATTTTATTAATTCGTTAGATATAAAAAAGATTAAAGGAGCTTCGGAAGAAGAAATCTTTTCAAATCTAAATACTCCATATATTATTCCTGAAATGAGAGAAAAGGAATATTTTGAACAGAAGGGAAAATCTCTTAGTAAAAATTCTCTTTTATCTTTTAATGATTTTAAAGGATTACTCCATTTTCATACGACTTATTCAGACGGAAAAAATACACTTAATGAAATGGTTAATGCTGCTGAAGAATTAGGCTTTAAATATGCATCAGTAAACGACCACAGTAAATCTGCATATTATGCAAACGGATTGGATGAAAATCGTATCCTTCAGCAAATTAGGGAAGTCAGGGGAATAGAAAGTAAAATGGAGCTATTTGCAGGAATTGAAGTTGATATTTTAACAAATGGAGATTTAGATTATCAAAATGAATTTCTTTCAAATTTTGATTTTGTTATTGCTTCTGTTCATTCCCGTTTCAATTTGGAAGAAAAGGAAATGACAAGAAGAATAATTAGAGCAGTTGAAAATCCTTTTGTGGATGTTCTTGCTCATCCTTCAGGCAGACTGCTTCTTTTACGGGATCCATATAAATTTGATATAAAAAAAGTTATTGATGCTTGCATTGCAAATAATGCTGCAATAGAAATTAATTCAAGCCCCAAAAGATTAGATCTTGGATGGCGCCGGATTTATTATGCAAGAGAAAAAGACTGCTTATTTTCTATAAACCCTGATGCGCATACAATATCTGAAATTTCTTTTCTTGTGTATGGAATAATGATGGGAAGAAAAGGAGGACTTCAGCCGGAAGAAGTAATTAACTGTTTTAATTTAAATAAGTTTAAAAAGTTTCTAAACAGAAAAGTAAAAAGAAGTTTTAAATAGTAGACATATCCAGCAAAGTCTGAAAAACGAAGCCGGATGGAAATATAAATAGAATGGATAAATGACTGATTAGTTGAATGTAATTTCATTCGGGTCATTCATTCATCCAACCATTCTCGTATTTGAATGATTAGTAAAAACTAAAATATTATTATACTTTTTTCTTAAACAAACAACATAACATAGGAATTTAAAATGATAAAATATTCGGAAAAAGATAGCATTGGATTAATTATGCTGAACCGTCCGGAAAAGAGAAATGCACTTCACCCGGAAATGGTAGAAGCAATAAAAAATAGAATAGCTTCAATCGAGAATAATGATAATGTAAAAGTTTTAATAATTAGCGGTGAGGGAAGTAGTTTTTGTGCGGGTGCGGATCTGGCATATTTAAATGAGTTAAAAAATTATTCATCAATAGAAAATGAAAAAGATTCGGAAAGTCTTGCAGAATTGTTTCTAAATATTTATAACTTTCCCAAGCCGGTAATTGCTGCTGTAAACGGACCTGCTATTGCGGGCGGGTGCGGCTTGGCTTCTGTTTGTGATTTTATTATTGTTGATTCTGCAAAAGCAAAATTTGGATATTCCGAAGTTAAAATAGGATTTGTGCCGGCTATTGTATCTATTTTTTTAATCAAAAAGCTCGGCGAAGGCAGAGCAAAACATTTGTTGCTCACAAGTGAAATTATAAATGCTCAAAAAGCTTATGAGCTTGGCTTTGCCGATATATTATCAGATGATGTGTTAAAAGAAGCATTTGTGTTTGCAGAAAAACTTTGCCGGAGTTCTTTAACCAGTTTAAAGATGACAAAAAAAATGATTTCATCTATTTCAAATTTGACAATTCAAGATGCAGTCAATTATTCTATCCAGTTAAATACTATAAGTCGTTCAACTAAAGATTTCAAAGAAGGATTAAATAATTTTTTAAACAAAAAATAAGGGAAAAAATGGAAGATATAGACTTACAAAATTACATAAGAAGTGTCCCTGATTTTCCTAAAAAAGGGATAAATTTTAGGGATATTACAACTCTATTAAAAGACCCTATTCCGTTAAAGGCTACACTTAGACTTTTGTTTGAATTTACCAAAAATAAAAGCATAACAAAGGTCGTGGGAATAGAGTCACGTGGATTCATTTTTGGCTCGATGCTTGCTGAAAAATTGGACGTTGGTTTTGTCCCTGTTAGAAAGCCGGGAAAGCTTCCGGCAGAAACTGTTAGAGAAAGTTATGCTCTTGAATATGGTGAAGATGCAATAGAAATTCATAAAGATGCAATAGAACCGGGAGATAAAGTTTTAATTCACGATGATCTTTTAGCTACAGGCGGAACTGCTAAAGCTACTGCAAACCTAATTAAAAAGTTAAAAGGTGAAGTAGTACAATTATCTTTTATAATTGAATTATCCTTTCTCAAAGGCAGAGAACAATTAAAAGGATATGATGTTAGAGCGTTGATAGATTATAAAAGCGAATGATATTCATTTATAAGTAACGGATATTCTTTTCGGCCACACAATTAAAAACAAAAATGCGGGAAGTAGTATTTTTAAAAAATAATGCGGAAAAATGGAAAAAGTTTGAAGCTTTAATATCAGAAAAAGAAAATAAAGATCCGGATCTCCTTGCAGAACTATTTATACAGCTTACCGATGATCTTTCTTATGCAAAAACTTTTTATCCAAACAGCAAGACATATAAATATTTAAATTCATTAACCGCTAAAGTTCATCAAAGTATCTATAAAAATAAGAAAGAAGAGAAAGGGAGATTCAAAAGATTCTGGAAAGAAGAACTGCCGTTACTTTTTTATACACATCGAAAATTACTTTTAATTTCATTCTTAATTTTTTTTGTATCTCTTTTAATCGGTATTATATCAACGGCAAATGATGATAAATTTGTTAGGCTAATACTCGGTGATTCTTATGTTAATATGACAATGGAAAATATAGCCAAAGGCGATCCGATGGCAGTATATAAAAAGATGAACCAGGTTGATATGTTTATGGGAATTACTTTCAACAATATTGTGGTTTCTTTTTATACCTTCATTGCAGGTATCTTACTTACATTTGGGACAGGGTATATGCTTTTTACTAATGGTGTAATGCTCGGTTCATTTGAATATTTCTTTTTACAGCATGGTGTTTTAATACAATCTTTATTAACAGTCTGGATCCACGGTGTGCTGGAAATTTCTTCAATTATTATTGCGGGAAGTGCAGGGTTACTTCTTGGGAAAAGTATTTTATTTCCCGGGACTTTTTCAAGGAGGCAATCATTTCTTAGAGGGGCAAAGGATGGAATAAAAATTATCTTAGGATTAATTCCAATATTTATAACGGCTGGTTTTTTGGAATCATTTGTTACAAGATATACTTCAATGCCAGTACCTGTCAGTTTACTAATTATATTCGGTTCGCTCTCATTTATAATATGGTATGTAATTATTTATCCAAGAAAGATAATTTCAAGAGGTCCACATGGAAAAGATAGAATTTAGAAAAGTCCGCGATTTTGGCGATTTATTAAATGTCACTTTTGGATTCATCAGGCAAAATTTTAAAAGATTATTTTTGTCTCTCTTATTTATTGCCGGTCCGGGCATTTTTCTAACAGGTATTGCCGCAGGATTTTATCAATCAAATATTTTTTCATTACAAAAAAACATAGGACACTTCATCCCTTCGGCATTAGTGTATTATTTTTTCATCTTTATTACTTTTCAATTGATCCTGACGGTCACTTATTCATTTGTGAATTTATATTTGAAGAAAAATCTCGATGAGTTTGATGTTAACGATGTTTGGGAGAGTGTGAAAAAAAATTTATTGATGATTCTTCTAACAAGCATCGGGACTTTTATAATTTTAATATTTGCGACAATTTTACTTATTATCCCTGCAATTTATCTCGGCATAGTGATGACTATAATTTATATTGTAAGAATACAGGAAAAACTTCCTTTCTTTGAATCAATAAGCAGATGCAGGTATTTAATGTCCGGGAACTGGTGGTTTACATTCGCACTATTATTAATTTTTACAGTAATCCAGTATTTTTTTACGTTTTTATTTTATATACCTCAGTATATCGCAATGTTTATTGGTATGCTGCATATGCGAAACGGGCAAATGTCTTTCAACAGCACTTTAATGATCATTACATCGATAATTGCATCAATCAGTTATTTCTTTTATGCGATATTTCTCATCGGGATTTCGTTTCATTATTTCAGTTTAGTTGAAAAGAAAGAAGCAACCGGGTTAATGGAAAAATTAGAAACTGTATAAGAATATTTTTCGTGAAACTTTTAATTATTTTATTTATTGCGCTCATTACTTTACCTTTAAATGCAGGGAATAATAACAAAAAAGAATTGACCATTGATAGTTCTAAGATCGAAGTAAGATACCCTTCGGAAAGTTCTATAGCCAAGTTTAAGTCTGATAAAGAATTTTTATATAATGAAGCAGCTCCCGACAATTGGTGGGATTCTTTTTGGTTATGGGTAAATAATCAGTTAGCAAAGTTGCTGGGTACTAAGGCATTTGGATTCTTTCAAGAATATCTCGGATATATAATAGCTCTTGCTGCTGTTATTATTGTGATTTTGGTTCTTAATAAATCAAAATTGAACGGTTTGTTTTATAACAGGAAAGAAGAAAGAATTTCCAGCTTCAAAGAAATAAAGGAAGATATTAATGAAATTGACTTTGATATATCAATTTCCGAAGCAATTGTCAAAAAGGATTATAGAATTGCTGTTAGACTGCATTATCTTAAAACTTTAAAATTATTAGCAGATAAAAATTTAATCGACTGGAAAACAAACAAGACCAATCATAATTATATAAAAGAATTGAAAGAGATTGAACTGAAAAAACCTTTTGAGGAACTTACAAATCTTTTTGAATGGATTTGGTATGGTGAATTACCTGTTGAAGAATCGTTTTTTGAGGAGACTAAAAATACTTTTAATCATTTTCAAACAGCATTAACAGTTGAGAGATGAAAAAATATTCTAAATTTATAATAGTCTTCATATTGACTTTTCTACTGTTTGTAATAGTAAGGATTACCGAACCAAAAGGAATCGATTGGTCATTAAGTTTTTCAAAAGATGACAAGATACCATATGGAAGTTATATTTTATACCAGGTTCTGCCTGAATTATTCCCAAAAGAAGAAATCCAAGTATCTCAATATCCGGTGTATAATATCTTAAAAGGAAAAGAATATAAAAATTCAAATTATATTTTTATCAATAATACATTTGCACCTGACGAATTAGACACAAAGGAGTTATTGAATTTCGTGAAAGAAGGTAATAATGTTTTTATTATCGCATATTTTATAAGGGGGAAGTTATCTGATACATTAAATGTGCAAACAAGTTTAAATTATGTCGGGAATGATTCAATCAAAATAAATTTTTCTAATTTGGAACTGAAAAATAATCTACCCTATTCCTTCAAAAATTCTCCATTGGATTATTATTTTACAAATTTTGATACCCTTGAATCTACAGCATTAGGTTTTAATAACGACAATAAAACTAATTTCATAAAAATAAAATTCGGTAAAGGGTATTTTTATTTAAATACAATTCCTATAGCATTTACAAATTATAATATTCTGGATTCCTTAAATTCCGGTTACATTTATAAAGCGCTTTCATATTTACCGGCAGACAGTAAAATATTTTGGGATGAGTATTATAAAGACAACAAGGCAGCTATTAGAACTCCGTTGAGATTTATATTAAGTACGCAACCTTTAAAATGGGCATATTATATCCTGATATTTTCAATTATTATATATATAATTATTGAGGGAAAGAGAAAGCAAAGAATTATTCCTGAGATGAAACCGTTTCAAAATACATCTCTTGAATTTGCCGGAATAATCGGTAAGCTGTATTACCAGCAAAAAAATCATAAAAATATTGCAGAGAAAAAAATAAACTATCTTTTAGATCAGATTAGAAGCCGTTATTATGTAAGGCTTGATGAAACGACTGAAGAAACCTTTGAAAAAATTTCTAAAAAATCGGGGGTTGAACTAAAAGAAGTAAAATCAATTTTTAAATATATTAATTATATTAGCATTCGGCCTCAAATTAAAGAAAAAGAATTGAAATATATTAATTCGTTAATCGAATCATTTTATAAAAAAGCAGGTATATATGGAAGAGCAAACTAAATTCCAAAACAGAACCGACTTAAGTGATATACATGAAGCCGTTAACAAAATTAAGGATGAGTTTAGGAAAATTATAGTTGGTCAGGAAGAAGTTATTAATTTATTAATTGCTGCAATTTTCGCAGATGGTCATGTCCTAATCGAAGGAGTTCCGGGAATTGCTAAAACATTGATCGCAAAAATTTTAGCAAAGACTATATCCAGCGGTTTTTCACGGATTCAATTTACTCCCGATTTAATGCCTTCGGATATTATCGGCACTTCAATTTTTAACATGAAAACTTCCGAATTTGAGTTTAACAAAGGACCAATCTTTTCAAACATAATTTTGATTGATGAAATAAACCGTGCCCCTGCAAAAACCCAGGCTGCTTTATTTGAAGTTATGGAAGAAAGACAAATTAGTGTTGATGGAAATACTTATTTAATGGAAAATCCCTTTATTGTTTTTGCAACACAAAATCCGATTGAGCATGAAGGTACTTATCGTCTCCCTGAAGCGGAACTTGACCGGTTTTTGTTTAAAGTTAATATAAGTTATCCTTCACTTGAAGAAGAATCAAAAATACTTCTTGATTTACACAACCGGAAAAATGCAAATGATTTAAGTATGATTCAGCCTGCACTATCCCCCGAAAAAATAGAAACATTCCGTAATAAAATTAGAAACATTCACATTGATGAAAATATTGCAAAATATATTGCGCAAATAGTTTATAATTCAAGAAACAATAATGATTTATATTTGGGCGGTTCTCCAAGAGCTTCCCTCTCAATCTTATCGGGAGCAAAAGCTTTTGCAGTTATGAACGGACGCGATTTTATTACGCCGGATGATGTTAGAGAAGTTGTTTACCCGGCACTGAGACACAGAATTCTTTTAACTCCGGAAAAGGAAATGGAAGGCTCTTTCCCTGATGAAATTATAAAATCTTTAGTAGATAAAATAGAGGTTCCACGTTAGTGAAATTTATAAAAGCATTTTATTTAACTTCTTATTTTTTCATCTATGTTTGGGGAATTGTTTTTTTGTTTGTTCTGGGATATTTCTTCAGGGAATTTTTTATTCTTGCTCAATTAGCATTTTACGTCTTTATCATTTTAATGATAGTAGATACGATTATTCTCTTTAAAGAAAAGAAAGGAATATTTGCTTTAAGGGAAACACCTATCAGGTTATCTAACGGCGACGAGAATGAAATAAAAATCTACATAGAAAATCTCTTTAATTATAAAGTAAATGTTAAAATAATTGATGAAATACCTTTTCAATTCCAGGTAAGGAATTTTCAATATATTTTTAATCTTTTACCCGGTGAGAATAAAATAATTTCTTACAATTTAAAACCGGTTAAAAGGGGCGAATATAATTTCGGCAGGATAAATGTATTTGTTTCTTCACCATTAAGATTAGTCTTAAGAAAATTTCAATTTTCCGGTGAAAAAACTATCCCGGTTTATCCATCATATATTCAGATGAGGAAATATGAATTATTTGCAATCTCAAACAGGCTGACTGATGTAGGAATAAAAAGAATTCGTAAAATTGGCCACTCAACTGAATTTGAACAAATCAAGGAATATGTAATCGGAGACGATTTTAGAACCATAAACTGGAAGGCTACTGCAAGAAAAAACGAGCTTATGGTAAATAATTTTGAAGATGAAAAGTCACAGCAGGTTTATAATGTTATTGATATGGGGAGAACAATGAAAATGCCATTTAACGGGATGAGTCTTCTTGATTATGCAATTAATACAAGCCTGGTAATTTCCAATATTGCTCTTCACAAAGAAGATAAAGCAGGTGTTGTAACATTTTCAAATAAAATTGGAAATATATTACCGGCTGAAAATCGTTCTATACAGATGTTTAAAATATTGGATTTATTATACAAACAAACTACCGATTTCCTGGAGTCTGATTATGAATCCCTTTGTGCAGTTTTATTATCAAAAATAACACACAGAAGCTTAATTTTACTTTATACAAATTTTGAGACTATTGATGCACTAAAACGGCAGTTATATTTTTTGCGCCGTTTGGCATTAAATCATCTTGTAGTAATAATATTTTTTGAAAATACAGAACTAAAATCATTGCTTGAAAAAGAACCAGAAAGCACGGAGGAAATTTATATTAAAACAATCGGAGAAAAATTTGCGTTTGAAAAAAGGCAGGTTGTTATGGAGCTTAACAGGTATAAAATTCATTCCATATTAACTCCGCCGGAAAAATTATCCGTTAATACCATAAATAAATATCTTGAACTTAAGGCACGCAGTTTGATATAATTCCAGAAAAAAATTAGTGTGATATGGATAGGATTCAAGTAGAAACTACACAAAACGTAACCATTGAATACAGTATAGGCAGCATTGGTGATAGAATTATTGCCGTACTCATTGATTCATTAATTTTAATCGGATATACAATTGCAGCAGTACTAATAGTATCTCAGTTTAAATTGAAAATAGGAATTGCAGGTGTAATTATTCTGTACATCCCTGTTTTTTTCTATGATCTTCTTTGCGAGACATTTCTCAACGGGCAATCATTCGGGAAAAAAATTAGAAAAATCAAAGTGGTGAAATTAGATGGCAGCCAGCCGACTTTCTTAAGTTATTTCTTAAGATGGATTCTCCGGCCTATTGACATCTGGTTTACATATGGTTCTGTAGCATTAATAACCATTTTAATTAATGGCAAAGGACAGAGACTCGGGGATTTAGCGGCAAACACTACAATTATCAAGCTGAAAAATGAAGCCACACTGGATGATACAATCCTGATGAGAGTAAAAGAAAATTATGTTCCGAAATATTCGCAGGTTTCGATTCTAAATGATAGAGACATTGGTTTAATAAAAGAAGTGCTTCAAAGAGTTTCAAAGATAGACGATCCATTTGTGTTTGATAAAATTGTAACAAAATGCAAAAATGTCTTTCTACAAAAACTTGGCGCAACTACAGAACTGCGGCCATTGACATTTCTACAGACAATCCTCAGGGATTATAATTATATTAATAATAATGTAACCGATTCAATCTCTCAAAAAAAACAACTTGTTAATCAGTAATTCCCCATTTGTATGGAAGCATAACCATATTTGTTTCTTATTGAGTTTACCGCCTCAATAAGTTTTTTTCTTGCAGCTTCCGTTCTGTCGAATAAATTTTCCTGGTAATATGATAGGCTGAAACCTGTTAGCTTTATCCCTATTAATCTTAACGACACTCTTCTTGTATATGATTTTCCGAATATATTCAAAGCGGTTTCA
>CAYUVK010000090.1:0-20828 GCA_964448105.1 uncultured Ignavibacteriaceae bacterium | reverse complement strand
CTAGAAGATTCCAAAAAAATTGAAATAGAGGGAAAGGAATTTCTTTTAGGAGAACTGAAAAAAAATCTTCTAAAAACTACAAAAGGAATGAGTATTGCATATTTAACAGATTTTGTCTGGGAAGACAGCTCAAAAGAAAAGTTGATTAATTTTATTAATGACTGCGATGTATTAATATGTGAAAGTCAATACTCAAAGGAAGATTCTGAACTTGCAAAAACAAATTATCACCTAACCACATTACAGGCTGCATCGTTAGCTAAGGATACAGGTGTAAAAAGACTTATTTTATTTCACCTTTCGGAGAGATACCTGAAAGATTTTAAAAAATTGTTAAATGAAGCACGTGAGGTTTTCCCGGATACTTTTTTCCCTGAGGATTGGGGAGATTATTAATCAACATATCCGTTATATTCAATTTCTTTCAGCCGATTATTACTGAAACTAAAAATTAAATATTCCTGGGTTTCTTTCCTTCCGACTAAAATTCTAGAGGGAATATGTTTCCTGTCTTTTAATTCTTCAAACTTTTCTTTGAATTGATCTTTCGTCATTCCAACATGAATATCTTTATTAAGCCTGATATTTTCATCCCTTACAACTGCGCTTTCAAGAAACTGTTCATGCGGCAGTTTGTACAGGACAAATTCGGAATTATCAACTTTAATTGAAAGAATGGAATCAATTTGATTTTTCACATGCACATTTTTAATCGGTTCTCTTTCAATTTTTAGATCTTTAAACTCACTTCGTAAATTATCTTCAGTTACTTTTCCGAATTGAAACGGATTGTCTATAAAACTTGAATCTGATATTGTCAGCTCACTTAGGGTATTATCCTCTTCATTATTTTCTTTTGTTATAATTTCTTTTTCTTCTTTTTTACAACCATGAAATAATAAAGCAATAATTATTATTATAAAAAAGGTTTTCATTTTGGAATTTCAGTTATTGTAGGATGCATAGTACAAAAATATATATAAAAGGAATCATTAAAAAATAGATATGAACTATTAAATTTAAAGTTTTATACTCAGTGATATCTTAATCTAAAAACAGTAGATATTTTTATGATATGATTTTTTAAACCGTTTTCAATTCTTTATAGCTTACTTTCTTCCCGAATAGATAAAGAATTAATACCAGGCAGCAAGAAATTATTAGAATTGAAATATAAGGCGACAGACCGAATGCGGTGGGAATATCTCCTATCAACATACATAAAACAGCGGTAACAACAGCATACGGAAGTTGCGTCCGGACATGATCAATATGATCACACGAAGAAGCCATTGAGCTTAAAATCGTAGTATCCGAAATTGGCGAACAGTGATCTCCGAAAACCGAACCAGCCAGGACAGAACTTATTACTCCATGCAAAATTAACATATGATCGACATATGAATAATGATATAATTCTGTAACATGATGACTAAGCGGAATGACAATCGGCATCATGATAGCCATAGTTCCCCAGCTTGTTCCGGTTGAAAAACTAATTAATGCACATACTAGAAAAACAATTACAGGAAGAAAGCGTGGATTTAATGTATCACTAATTATATTAACGATATAATCTGCAGTTCGTAAATCCTGTGTAATTGAACCGATTGACCAGGCGAGGGTTAATATTATACAAGCCAAAAACATAGAACGCAATCCTGTAAACCAGGCATCTACTGTTTCACTTAAGTTCATTATTCGTTGGGAAAGAATCATAATTCCGGCGACGATACAAGCTGAGAAGCTTGCCCATAATAATGATACGTAAGAATCAGAATTACCTATAATATCTCTTATCCCGTAATCTGTTAAACCTTGCTGTTTAATTGCAGAAAGCCCGGTAAAAATTAAACCTGCAATGGTTCCAAGAACTAATACAAGTATAGGTATTATCCCGTTATACCATTTTGCTTTATCTTCATTTCCAAAAATTTCAGAAGTTTCAGTTAAATCTTTCGAAACAACAGCATTATCCCTAAATACTTTTCCTTCATCATTTGCCCTCTTTTCCGCCTTAAGCATCGGGCCAAAATCTCTCTGCAGCCAGGCAATAAAGAAAATAAATATTAGCATCATAATCGGATAAAATCTGTATGGGATTGTCTGAATGAAAACATTGTAGGCATTTTCATTGGAATGAATTGTTACTAAGCTGTCATGGATTAATCCAACTTCATAACCAATCCATGAACTTACAATAAAAATACTCGATACTGGTGCTGCCGTTGCATCAACAATAAAAGAAAGTTTTTCACGGGATATTTTTAATTTATCAGTTATTGGCCGCATCAAATTTCCAACTATAAGAGCGTTGGCATAATCATCAAAAAATATTAAAATACCTGAAGCCCATGTAGCTAGTTGCCCGGATTTTTTTGTTCTTGCAAACTTTGTAACCAGATTGGCAATCCCTTTAGTCCCGCCGCTTTTGGAAATTAAACCAACAACTCCTCCGAATAAAAGAGTAAAGACAACTATCTTTAAATGTGATGGATCGCTTAAAGCATTAATTACATAAGTGTCAATTAATCTAAGTACGGCTGTAAAAGGATTATAATCGAAAATAAAAACGGCACCTATATAAACACCAAATAAAAGGGAAATTATGACCTGTCTAAATACTAGTGCCAAAACAATTGCCAATACCGGGGGGATTATACTTAAAATACCCGGGAGAATCCTAATACTTGAATGCGAAATATTTAAAGTTGCAACCTTAATTTTGTAGTCACCTGTTCCTTCCAGAACAAGTGCTGTATCAGCTTTCCCTTTAATAACAGCCGTATTAAGAGCTTTAGAAAACTTTTCACCTTCAATAATTATTTTTACATTTTTAATTGAATCCGGTAAATTATTTATACTTATTGAAAATTTAATTCCTTCAAGTCCAATAGAAGAATTAGATATGGACTGAGAAAATACCGGTTGCAGCGATAAAAAAAATATTGAAATTATAAAAATATATTTTTGCAATAAAGAATATGATTATATTTTGTAGGATTAATTAATTTATTTTTTGAAAATAGCTGGTTGGAAATATAAATTCAAATTAAGATTAAATCAAAAAAAAATTACTACTATAAAAAATTACTACTATATATTTAGAAATAGTTTCTCAAATTTTAATATTAAAAAAATAAATGACATAATGAAAAAAATAATCATTTTATCATTAGCTGTTTTTTTTATTGCAGGATGCGAACAAAAAAAGATTCACAGCAGAATAGCTAATGTTCCAAGCATTGAAAAAACCATTCAGCGGGCAAAAAACGGGATTGTATCGGCAAATGATACCGTTTCAACATTGCTGGGTTTATCTCTTTTCACAAACAAAAATTATAATAAACTAAAAATAGACAGTCTAAATTTAAAATCCGGGAAATATTTTACAATTCTTATTGAGTATCCTAATCCCGTAAATAATAAGTTCGGTATTTATAATGATTCTTTGAAAACATTATTGATAGATAAATCATTGTACGGTGAATTATCTGAGGATATAATTACAGTTAATGGCAAGAAATATATTAAAGTTAATGAAGGATTCACCATTAAAAATGTTTATAAGTTAAGCAGGCTTTCTCTTTATGAAATAATAGATAAAAAAGCTTATTTAATTTTCAGGACATTCACAAGATTAGAAGAGCCTGGAGAATTATATACACAAGTAGTAAATGAAATTTCCAATAGTCGAATCATCACGAAAATCAACAGCACTAATGAAGATTTTGATAATAAGTCTGATATTTTTGAATTCGACAAAAAGACTAACTCATACATAAGTCAAGGGAATTTATTCTATAATTTCGTTAAAAATGAACTGCATAAACTACCGCAAGACGGAAGTCTTCATGGGGATTTAAATACATCAAACAAATGAACAGAAACGAAATCTTCAAATATAAGTTTGGAATAATTCTAATTGCATACAATATCTATTTCTTTCCAGATTATTTAAGAAAATCATCTATTCAAATTTGGATCGGCAACTTCTAGCATCAATTAAAACAATGAAACAGAAATTAATATTCATCCTTTTATTTTTAATTTTTACAATTAATCCAATATTTTCTCAAACTGAAAGCGGCTATAATCCCCACATAGTTTTTGATCCCTCTTTTGATTTACAACCCAGCACGGGTTATCGCAGCGGAAGCGGTGCACCTGGTCCGGATTATTGGTTAAATAAAGCTGATTATAAAATTTCTGTTGTACTTGATGATAAAAAGAATACGATTACAGGGAATGTCGAAATAAATTATATAAATAACAGCCCTGATGATTTATCTTATGTGTGGCTGCAACTAGATCAAAATAGATTCAATCAGAATTCAAGAGGCGCTTTTACTCCATCTTATCAAAAAAATGCCGCAAAATTTATTGGTGGTTTTAACATTAGTTCAGTAAAAATTAAAAGTAATGGAAATATTTACGATGCCGATTATATTATTACCGATACAAGAATGCAGATACGACTTCCCAATATTATAAAATCCAGAGGCGGAATACTAAAAATTTATATTTCTTATTCATATAATATTCCTCCAAAAGGAATTGGAAGATCCGGGTTTATGGAAAGTAAAAACGGAAACATTTATGAAATAGCACAGTGGTACCCAAGAATGGCTGTTTATGATGATTTAAAAGGATGGAACAATCTTCCGTTTCTCGGCACCGGTGAGTTTTATCTTGATTATGGAAACTTCGATTACAAAATTACTGTACCATGGTATATGATTGTGGCAGGTTCAGGGGAATTATTAAATGCCGAAGATGTCTTAACTAAAAATGAAATCGAAAGACTTAATCGAGCAAAACAAAGCGACAGTACAATATTCATTATTGATTCTATTGAAATTGCTCAGATTAAAACAAGACCTGTAAAAACAGGAAATTTAACCTGGCATTTCAGCATGGAGAATTCGAGAGATGTTTCCTGGTCTGCATCAAAAGCATTTATTTGGGATGCAGCTAAAATAAATTTGCCAAGTAAGAAAAAGTGTTTGGCAATGTCAGTTTATCCAATTGAAAGCGCAGGTAAAAATGCATGGGGAAGATCAACAGAATATTTAAAGCGAAGTGTAGAAATCTATTCTGAAAATTGGTATGAATATCCTTACCCCGTTGCAGTAAATTCAGCCGGACCTGTGGGCGGGATGGAATACCCTGGAATAATTTTCTGCCACTGGAGTGTTAAATCCCAAATATTATGGAGAATAACAACGCATGAAATAGGGCATAACTGGTTCCCAATGATTGTCGGTTCCAACGAAAGAGAAAATGCCTGGATGGATGAAGGTTTTAATACATTTATTAATATTTACGCTGCCGATGAATTCAACCATGGCGAGTATGCTCCCAAAAGAGATAATGAATATGCCCCCAAAGGAGGAAACCCGGCACAAGAGATAATTCCTCTGCTTACAAATCCTGAAGTGCCGCCTATTATTTCTTATGCCGATGCCATACCTAATAAATATGTTCACCCGGTTGAGTATTATAAAACAGCTCTCGGTTTAGTTATGTTAAGGGAAAATATACTCGGACATGAAAGATTTGATTATGCTTTTAAAACTTATATAAACAGGTGGGCCTTTAAGCATCCTTCATCGCATGATTTTTTCAGAACAATGAATGACGCATCAGGCGATAATTTAAACTGGTTCTGGAAAGAATGGTTTTATAAAAACTGGACTCTCGATCAATCTATCGATGATGTTAAATATATTGATGGGGATACTTTGAAAGGTGCCGTAATTACGATCATAAATAATGATAAAATGGTGATGCCTGTAACTCTAATGATAAAAGAATCAAACGGAAAAAATAAAAGAGTTAACTTACCGGTTGAAATATGGGAAGAATCCGGAACTTATAAATTCAAATACAATTCTACTGTTATGATTGATTCAATAATAATTGACCCGGACAAAAATCTTCCTGATATAAACAGGGATAATAATATTTGGACTTCTAAAAAATAGAAAAATCATTAACAGAAAAAATTTGAAAGAAGATGTATAGACTTTTATTGTTCTTAAATAAAACTAATGAAGAAAGTGTATTAAATCATTTTAAGGAATTCATAATAAAATATTTATCCGAAGCCATTGGCCAAAAGATAAAAATCGGGAAAGTCGAAAGTAGTCTGCTGCTCGAACAAAAACATACCTTATTTTGCGAGGTTTCTATTAAGTCTAAAGAAGAATGGAATTCCAAAATGACTTCAAAAGCCGGCAAAGAATTTAACAGGGATTTAATGGACTTTCATAAACATATAATCCCAATATTTATTGAATATTGAAATACAATTATTATATTGAATATTCGTAAATAAATTTCATAGATAAAAATTCTTATTATTAACACCTGGGGTTTAATAATGAATCTATACTTAATAAGGCATGGCGATGCCGAGAATATTTCGGGGGAAGTACAGGATTTCAATAGAAAATTAACAACTGAAGGAGAATCTATATTAAAAGCTGCAGTAAAAAATTGGAAAATTTTAATCCCTTCATTTGATCATATAATTTCCTCTCCATATATACGTGCAGTTAAAACTGCTAAGATTATAGCATCCGAATATAATTTATTAGATAAGTTTGTTACGAATGATAAACTTTCATGCGGCAGTAAAACCGATGATATTATTGAAATTGCTAACTCTTTCGATGGAAAAAATATTGCACTTGTAGGACATGAACCTGATTTTTCGAACCATTTGTCAAAACTTATTTCATCAACTGTTGCTTTTGCTTCATTTAAGAAAGGGGCAATTGCAAAAATAATCTTCAATAATAAAGCAGCTCTTTCAAGGGGAGTTTTAGAGTTTTTAATCCCGGCGGAAATTTTTTATATAAAAAAACCGGGTTAACGGCTACACAAGCTCATACTAACCGCTGCTTCCTTCCGGACCTGACGGAGTTGGGTAATCACTTGTTAGCCGCACCCGGAAATTTGTTTAAAATCGGGATTCAAAGATCACAAAATTTAGTTTTAACTTCAAGTTTTTAACTTTTCCTTTTTATATAGAAAAAGAGAAATGTTCTATTTTGGGGATATTGTAAATTAAATTATTAATTCAAGTTAACCCCAATGATAAAAACTGTTAAAACAGTTAGTACCTAAGTTTTAGGATCTTATTAACATCGGGATTAATCCAGATGTTAATAATAAAAAATCAATATTTATAACCGTTTCAACGGTTATGATTACATTTCAGGTAAACTGGATAAACCACTTGAGTTATAATCCATATAATCTACCGGAAGCATTAATAACGGATACATGTTGTGATTCAGCCTGAATTTTAAATGTTCTATAAACTTATTCTCTCTTGCATTTAGTCCAAAAATTTTTGGAGTAAAAAAGCTGAGATTGATCAAAGGAGGTTCAGGGTATTCTACAATTTTATATACTTTATTTTTTAGTCCGGCTTTATCTGCCGCAATACTTAAAGCATCTGAAAGCCCGCCTAAAACATCAACTAATTTGTTATAAAGTCCATCGGTACCGGACCATATCCTGCCCTGCCCGACTGAATCAACATAAGAATAAGAAAGATGTCTTCCTTTGGAAACTTTATTTACAAATTCATTATAGTATTGTTTTATAATTCTTTCGGCTTTATCCTTTTCATTTGCAGTTAAATCCCTGTTAGGTAAAGAAATACCGATAAAAGGAATAGCCATTCCAAACGGCAAATCTGAGTGTAAACCTTGTTTTACATAATCAGTTGAAACCCCTAGTGTCTCTTTTAATCCTTTATTAAAGTACCAGCCGGAAATTACACCGATAGAGCCTGTAATTGTATTTGGTGCCGCAACAATGGTATCGCCATACATTGAAATCCAGTATCCTCCGGATCCGGCAACATATCCTTGAGAAACAATAACGGGCTTTTTCTCTTTGCACTTTTTTAAAGCTTCGGCAACTACATCTGAAGCCATCGCGTCGCCACCGGGAGAATCTACTCGGAAAACCAATGCTTTTATATTGGGATTATTTGTAACCGATTCAATATCTTTTGAAAGGCTGCGGGCTTTAATTCCTTCATCCATTGCACAAACACCAATAGCATAAACTACAGCAATTTCCGGTTTATTTCCCCAATAATTATCATCCGGTAAATTAAATTCTGCAAGCGATGCCGGTGAAACCAATCCTTTTTTCCCGCCTTCAATTTCTTTTATTACATCTTCGACTTTATCCCATCTTCCTAGTACATCAACTAGATTCTTATCCAGTGCATTTTGTGCAGTGAAGAGGGCAACACTATCAACCAGCATATCAAATTTCTGTTTTGATATATTTCTTGAAGAGCATATTTCATTTTTTGCCAAAGAATATTCATCATCAACATATTCTTGCCACTGAGTGCTGTCTGTTTCACTCATTTTATCTCTTGAAAAAGTTTCAACAACAGACTTATATTTAAAATATCTCAGTTCCGTAAAACCAACCCCCATTTTTTCTAAAGTACCTTTGTAGTATTGCCTGCCGAATAAAAAGCCTTTAAAAGCAATTTGACCTTCAGGATCCATTACAATTTTATCAGCTATTAAAGCAAAGTGATATCCGCTTATATCCATTCTATCAACAAAAATTACTACATGCTTCCCGGTTTTCTTAAATTCGTCTAATTTTTTTCTTAATTCCCAGAGCATCTCTTTATTAATATCCATACCGCTTGTATTGACAGCAATCCCTGCAATAGTATTATCATTTTTTGCAGCATCAATTTGTTTTATTAATTCAATAAGAGTATTAGATTTATCAAAAAATTTATATTGCTGGTATTTCATATTTCCCAGTAAATCTATTTTTTCATAGTTGATCTTAATAATAATACCATGAAAAAGATTCCTGTCATAACCCCCGATTCTTATCCCGTAAATATTATTTGCATGATTTGCATCTTTATCATATTGCATCTCTGATGAAATAGATGCACTGCCAAAACTAAATTGAATGCCAATATTAAAGGATTTATCTTCAAAGTATCTTCCAATAAACCTAATTCCGGAATAGGTTCTACTGCGGCACCTGCACTCCAGTTAACCGCTTCTTTGGGAAGACCTTGCTGGAAAACATAATCGCCGAATAAAGACAGCATTTCGTTTCCTAAAGGTCTTACAGCTAAATCTACAGCACCTTCAGCATTTTGTTCAGTTGATAAATTTCCTATTAACCCTAAGGACAAATATTTAATCGGTCTGTATCATGTACCGAGAGTAAAAATGTCGGCAGTGTTAAAAAACTCTTCATCTCCTGACGACCAGCCATAGCCAAATCCCAATGAAAATGTTGGGGAACCTATTGCTGCAGATAACTTAAAATCTGTTATTGAGTATATTGATTCCGAGGTGTGAACTGCACTGAAACCGAAATGAGGAACGGCAGTAAATAAACCCCAATTTTTAAATCTGCCGATTCCACCTTCATCAGACCATAGGTATAAAATATCTAGTTGGTTAATATTATTTAAGACTGCAGGATTAACATAGCCGTATAATCCGAATTTCATTGCACCGGGTGAAGTTAAACTGAAATTATTTTGTTTATAATAAAAGGAATGATCTTGTGCGTGTAAATTAACAATAATGAAAGGGATAAGGAATATAAGTATTTTGAAATTTTTCATTATTTCTCTCCCGGATTTAAGGTTGGGGAATCTTAAAGATTATAAAACAAAATTATCAAAAGATTTTAATAAAGTATATATCGGCTTATCTTTTTACTATTTATTAAAATATTTATCCGTTTTAAAAAATTCGGTAAGACTAAAATTTTTAATAGAGGGGATTTTATAAAAGAGAGGATTAAATTAATTTATAAAATTACTTGATTTTTTGTTCATTAAAAGTATTTCTTTCCCAGAAAACCCCATCATGAAAACCCTGAATAGATTTATCTTTTTCGGCTTCAGTTAATCTTTTTTCGGCAATACAGCAGAAATTCTCATCTATTTCGATACCGGAGTACTTTCTCCCTAACTTTTTTGCAGCTACTGCTGTAGTTCCGCTGCCAAGGAATGGATCAAATATAAAATCACCTTTATTTGAACTTGCTAAAATAATTTTCGCTAACAATTTTTCAGGTTTTTGTGTCGGATGATCTGTATTTTCCGGCATGGACCAAAATGGTACCGTTATATCTGTCCAGATATTTGAAGGATATGTAATCCTGTAATTTTCTTTACCATCATTATTCCAATCTTTCGGTTTACCTGAGTCCGTTTTATAAGGAGCCAATACTTTTCTTTTCAGCTTTACGTCTTCAACATTAAATTTATATTTACCCGACATTGTACAAAACCAGATATCCTCTGAACAATTTTTCCAGTTAGTTTTAGCACCCCTTCCTTTTTCTCTTTCCCACGTTATTCTATTCTGAATTTTAAAATATTTTTTTGCCGAATTAAAAATAGCGGTTGATGATTTCCAATCACCGCAAATATAAACTGAAGCATTAGGTTTCAAAATTCTTACAATTTTTTTAAGCCAGCTATTCATCCATTCTTCATATTCTTCAATTTCCATAGATTTAAATGATATGCTGCTAAACTGTTTATCCAGATTATAAGGCGGATCAATAAAAAGAAGGTCTACAAAATTTTCAGGCAGAAAAGAGAGCGCTTCAAATATATTTTGATTGATAATTTTGTTTTCAATTTCATTTACAGATATAGAATTCTCAAGTTTAATTAATTTTTTCTTATAAGTTACAATTTCTTCAGCTTTAAGTTCTATTGTGCGGTTATAAGGTGCTCTTTTTTTCATGTTTTGAATAATTATAACTTAAGGTTTTAAACTATCCTTTTTCTTAATAAAAAAAGAGGATTGCGAGGTTCTCAATACTAAATACTCAACACCAAATACTGGCTTTAAATGTTGCTATATTTTGCCCTGATAATTTCAAGTTCTTTAATAATCTTTTCAAAGTCATGAACTAGTTTATTACAGAATTGACTTGTTGTTTCATCAAAATTATTTTCTTTACCTGCATTTTCCAGGTGAGAACAGATCTTTACAAAATCATCTATTCCAAGAGTAAGGCTGTTGCCTTTTAATTTATGCGCAAAAAATTTCAATTTCTCATGATCTTTTTCATCTACAGATACTTTAATTTTACCAATCACTTTGGGCATATCGGAAATATATATATCTAAAAGTTCAATAAAGAAATTAACATCCTGTGCAGTTTGAATATCGTTAATAAAAGTAATTTTTGATTCATCAACAAATTGAGCTGAAGATTTTTCCTGTTTTAATTGTTCAATCAGGCTTTCTTTCTTTTTATAGATTTTCTTTGCCCAATTAGATACCAGCAAGTATATTTCTTCAATTTTTAAAGGCTTCGAAATATAATCATCCATGCCTCTTGACAGACATTCGTTTTTATCTTCGTTAAATGCATTAGCAGTCATAGCAATAATTACCGGTCTTTTAATTTCCGGAATTTTTTCCTGGATATTTTTTGTTGTAGTAAAACCATCCATTTCCGGCATTAATAAATCCATAAAAATAATATCATAATTAATATTTTTTACGGCATTAAGAACTTCATAGCCGTTGGCAGCCATATCAATTCTATAACCCATTTTTTCAAAAATTCTAAATGCAACTTTCTGATTTATAGTATTATCTTCAGCCAATAATATTTTCAATTTGTAATTTTCGGAAAGATTAAGTTCTTCGCCGGATATTGCTTTTTTTATTTTATTTCTTTTCCCTTTTTCAAAAGCAGATAACAGGTTTTCATAAAGCAGCTGGTGCCTTACAGGCTTGTTAATTACCGATATATTCAAATTTTTATTTTCGAAAACTGCATTCTTTTTACCGAATGAAGATAAAATTATGAAAGAAATATCTTTTCCTTTTTCCAGTTCACTAATTTTTTCAGCCAGCTTAATTCCATCCATTTCAGGCATGCGGTAATCTAAAATTGCGGCATCAAACTTTTCTTCTCTATTTATAATTTTTAATGCTTCGGAGGGAGAATAGGTTGCTTTATATTTCATTCCCCATTGTTCGGCCTGTGAAGTTAAAATTTTTATATTTGTTTTATTATCATCTACAATTAAGACTCTTTTACCTTCAATAAGCTGTTTCTTAGCTTTTAAATATACTTTAGACTGAGATGGTATCTGTTCAGCTTTAATAGTAAAATAAAAGGTGCTGCCCTTACCAGTTGCACTTTCCACCCACATTTTCCCGCCCATTAATTCTGCAAGTCGCTTGCTGATTGCAAGTCCTAAACCGGTTCCGCCGTAACTTCGAGTTGTAGATGCATCGACCTGGCTGAAAGATTTAAACAACCTATCAAGCTTATCATCAGGAATCCCGATACCTGTATCCTTAACAGAGAAAGTGATTTCATATAATTTATTTTCAATGCTTTTTGAACTAGCTTTAATAAAGACTTCACCTTCTTCAGTAAACTTAATGGCATTGCTGATTAAGTTGGTTAAAATTTGTCTTAACCTGGTAACATCTCCATTAATTACAATTGGTGTATTATTTTCAACCAGGTAAACAAGATCTAGTCTCTTTTCTGCAGCTTTAGTTGCCAAAAGATCCAAAGAATCCTCAATACAATCTCTTAAATCAAACGGCTGATTCTCAAGATCCAATTTTTCCGATTCAATTTTAGAAAAGTCAAGAATATCATTTATTATTACCAGGAGCTGGTCACCGCTTAACCGTATTGTTTCAATATATTCTTTTTGCTCTTCCGATAAATCGGTATCTAAAAGAAGGCCGGTCATTCCGATTACACCATTCATCGGTGTACGGATTTCATGGCTCATCAAAGCTAAAAATTCAGCTTTTGCCTTTACTGCGGCTTCAGCTCTATCCACAGCTTTATTTAATTCCGTATTATTTTTTAATAATTCATCAAGTGCATTATTAAGTTTTATTGCAGCCCCGAATGTTGAAGCCATAGTTCTTAATAAAGATTCTTCATCATGTTCCCATTGCCTTTCATATTTACATTCATCAAAACCTACAAATCCCCAATATTGTTCATCAACCATTATAGGAACAAATATTACTGATTTGATATTAACATCTATAAAAACTTTTTTTATGTCTCTTGGTAATTTGTTTATAATAAATTTTAAAGAATTGCCTTTTGAAAAATTTTCATAGAAGTTTAATGCTTCAAACCTTGAATAAGATAATTTTTGCAGTGCTTCAAAATGAATTTGTGAATCCGAATCCTTATTTGCCCATTCGTAAAGGAGACTCATATACATTTCTTCAGTATCAGATTGAATTTTATGTTTGTATATGTATACTCTGTCAACATCAACAGATGTGCCTAAAACCTTAAGAGCAGACATAAAGCTTTCTTTTATATTACCTGAAGATATTAAGCATTTTGTTGCCTCGGCAATTCCGTAAAGCAGTCGATCTTTCTTTTTTAAAAGCGAATAACTTTTTTTCTGTTCGGATTCGTCCCTAAATATACTTAACACCATCTTTTCCCCATTTATATTCTCTATAAATGAGTTAATCATCCTGATGTTTATAACCTTTCCATTCCACAATTTAGCCGAAGTTGTATATTGTGTTTTTATATTTGAATCACGGAAATTAATGATATAACTTGATTGGATATGTTCCCTGTCCGTTTCCTGGTAAACAGCAGAAAGCAATTGATTTTCAATTTCTTCTTTTCTTTTCTCTACCAGATTAGCGTAAGCAGTATTGCACATGTATACTGTACCATTAATATCGGTTAACCTCATTCCGTCTATTGACTTTTCCCATACAGCACTCAAGATGCTTTCATTATTTTCTAATTGGGTTTTGCTTAAATTATTCTCAGCGCTTAGTCTCTCAATTAATTCATAAATGTTGAAAAAATAATTAGTGAATTTTTTGGGAATTTTATTTTCATTCAGAAATTTATTTAGAAAGGATTGGAATTCTTCAACCTTTTCCTGGTTTAGCTTTACCTTATTTAGATTTAATTCATTCTTCAAAATTTTTACAAACCGGCAGTTAGAAATTATTTATGTTTATCTTATAAATTTAATATATTTATCCGAAAATATAGCAATCAAAAATAGAGCCAGGCATATCTTTTTTAATTACTGTTCTTTAAGCATTGCAATAATACCATCGGCAAAAAGACCTTTTATTAAATGCAGTTTGAGGTAATTTAATCCGGAATTAATATTCTTGCCAACTTGATATTTATTATCTAATTTTGGTTATTATTTTTAACTGAGGGGAATTGAATTATGATAAGAAAAATTGTAGCTCTACCTGGTGATGGTATCGGTAAAACTGTCCTGCCGGAGGCAATAAAAGTCCTTAATGCAGTTGATTTTCATGCTGAATATATTTATTGTGATATCGGATGGGAATTTTGGTGTAAAGAAGGAAATGCCCTTCCTCAAAGAACAATTGATCTTTTAGAAAAATATAAAATAGGTTTATTCGGAGCAATCACCAGTAAGCCAAAAGATGCTGCGGCTAAAGAATTAGATCCTTCTTTAAAAGATAAAGGATACGTTTACTTTAGTCCGATTGTTGGTTTGCGCCAGCATTTCAATCTTGATATTTGCATCAGGCCCTGCCAATCATTTAAGGGAAATCCTCTTAATTTTATTAGAAGGAAAAACGGAAGTTTCGAAGAACCTATAGTCAATGCTGTAATATTCCGGCAGAATACCGAAGGTTTATATTCTGGTGTTGAATGGACTAATCCTCCTAAAATTGTTAGAGATGCATTTGAAACCCATCCAAAGATGAAAGCATTTAAAAATGTATCAAGTGAAGACTTGGCAATATCTTCAAGAATCGTTTCAAGAAATGCTTGCAGAAGAATTTTAAAAGAAGCTTTTGAGTATGCAAAGAAATTTGGTTATAAAAATGTTACTGTCTGTGAAAAGCCAAATGTTCTAAGAGAAACTTCCGGTATGATGTTTAACGAAGCGAAAATTATTGCAAAAGATTATCCTGAAATTCAATTATGGGATACAAATATTGATGCACAAATGATGTGGCTGACAAAAAATCCGGAAATATATGGAGTATTAGTCGCTGAGAATATGTTTGGTGATATAATAAGTGATGGTTTTGCAGGATTAGTTGGCGGCTTAGGATTTGCATGCAGTGCTAATATTGGGAAAGATGTTGCTGTGTTTGAACCGACTCATGGTTCTGCTCCAAAATATCAAGAATTAAATCCTTCCATTGTTAATCCTATTGCCATGATTTTAAGTGCATGCATGATGCTCGGCCATCTAGAAGAAAATATTAAAGCAGAAAAAATAAGAAAAGCTATTGCAAAAGTAATTGAAGAAGGAAAAGTAAAAACATATGATATGTTTAAGTTAAAAGGCGGACCGGATGTATTTAAACATGGTGCATGTACCACACAGCAGATGACTGAAGAGATAATTAAAAATATTGTTTAACTGTTACATTGTTTCCAGCCAAAAGGCTGATCCGCCTATGGCGGAAATTGCTAAAGTGTTAAAATCATATCAGCAATAGAACAATTAAAAAGAGGATTTATGAAAGATAAGGTTTTAAAAATCTGGCCCGAAATAAACTGGGTTAAAAATAAAGAATTAAGAGAAAAAGTCTTGGACTGCTGGACTTATGCAATTGAAAAAAGTGTATTAACTATTGAAGACCTGAATACAATCCCTTTTTCTCTTCTTATTAAAGACTGCAAAATTTCATTTATGAATCATAAACGTACAGCAGTACAGCTTTCTGTAGATATTGCAAACAGGATGAAAGAAAACTTCGGCGATCAAGTAAAAATTGATATGGATATTCTTATTGCCGGTGCAATTTTAATTGATATAGGAAAATTAATTGAATATGATAAAGTAGATGGGCAATTAACAACAAGTAAGGCAGGTAAATTATTGCGGCATCCATTTAGTGGAGTTGCCATTGCAGACCGGTTTGAATTGCCGACGGAGGTCCAGCACATAATCGCATATCATGCAAAGGAAGGAGATTTAGCAAAAAGAAGCATTGAAGCTGTAATTGTACATCATGCGGATTTTGTTTCATTCGAACCATTTAAGGAATAGCACGCAGATGACGCAGATAAAACAGATCTGCGCAGATCAGTCAAATCTGCGTTATCAGTGTGCTATTATTTTTTTTAATTTAATAATGAAAATTTAGAGATGTCTCAAACCCTAATCGAAAAAATCGCTCAAAAATATACAGCCGGCCTGGATAAAGATCATGAAGTTCACTCCGGTGATTATTTATCTATCCGCCCGGCTTATGTAATGACACATGATAACACCGGCGCAGTCATTCCAAAATTTAAATCTATTGGTGCTACAAAACTTTATAATTCCCGTCAAGTAGTTCATACACTCGATCATAATGTTCAGGATAAAAGTGAAAAGAATTTGGATAAGTATAAAAAGATTGAAGAATTCTCAAAATCGATGGGAGCTGATTTTTATCCGGCAGGCAGGGGAATCGGGCATCAAATTATGTGTGAAGAAGGATACGCATGGCCGGGAACTATGGTTGTTGCTTCGGACAGCCATTCAAATATGTACGGCGGATTAGGATGTCTTGGAACTCCAATCGTAAGAACAGATGCTGCCGCAATTTGGGCGACAGGAAGAACATGGTGGCAGGTCCCGCCAATTGCAAAAGTAATATTTAATGGTAAATTAAAACCCGGTGTTAAAGGGAAGGATGTTATTATTGCTTTGTGCGGTTTTTTCAATAAAGATGAAGTTTTAAATCATGCAATTGAATTCTCCGGCGAAGGCGTGGATTCACTTTCTATAGATGAAAGATTAACAATTGCAAACATGACTACAGAATGGGGTGCTTTGGCTGGAGTTTTTCCGGTTGATGATTTTACAATAAATTGGTTAAAGAGAAGAGCAGAATTTACTAAAGTTAGAGATTGGGAAAATGTAAATTCGGACAAAGATGGTGATGGTGTTCATCCCAGAATAAATAATAAAAAAATTTCAGAACTTGAAAAAAATATTCCTGCGGCAGATTCCGATGCATTTTATTCAAAAGAAATTACTTTTGATCTTTCAACTATTCAACCTTTTGTCTCCGGCCCAAATACAGTTAAAGTTATGACTCCAGTATCAGAAATAAAAAATAAGAATATAAAAATTAATAAAGCATATCTTGTCTCCTGTGTTAACAGCAGGGTTGAAGATCTTGCCGAGGCTGCTGAAGTTGTAAAAGGGAAAAGAGTAGCGGATGGAGTTAAATTTTATATTGCTGCAGCATCAAATGAGGTTCAAACTGACAGTGAGAAAAGAGGCGATTGGGATACTTTATTAAAGGCAGGAGCGATTCCGCTTCCACCTGGATGCGGACCTTGTATTGGTTTAGGTACCGGACTTTTAGAAGATGGTGAAATTGGAATTTCAGCGACAAATAGAAATTTTAAAGGAAGAATGGGTTCATCAAATGCTCAGGCTTATTTAGCTTCTCCTGCGGTTGTTGCTTATTCTGCCGTTTCAGGTAAAATTGATTATTTATGGGAGGGTTTCCCATC
Source organism: uncultured Ignavibacteriaceae bacterium (assembly GCA_964448105.1). GTDB lineage: Bacteria > Bacteroidota > Ignavibacteria > Ignavibacteriales > Ignavibacteriaceae > CAVQBP01. Next base: position 3,290 of record CAYUVK010000090.1, on the reverse strand, counting down.
TAATATTATTGGAGAAATAAAATCAGATAGTAAAAAGAGTGAAATAAAAAAGAAAACAAAAATTATTAGTGGATTCCCGGAAAATGTTGAAGGAGAATTAATCTTTTGTTACCAGGATAATTTAAATACCGATGGAATTTATCCCGGTAAGTATACTTATGTTGATGATTTTACTCCCCAGCAGCAGGCAAGCGTTGTTATGGAAAATTATGATCCTGAATTTAAAAACATTGTTAAAAAAGGAGATATTTTAGTCAGCGGCTTTAACTTTGGGACAGGTTCTTCGCGTGAGCAGGCTGCAACTGCATTAAAATACAAAGGAATAAAATTATTAATTGCAGGTTCATTAAATGAAACTTACAAAAGAAATGCTCTTAATAATGGATTCCTTTTAATTGAATGCCCGGGTTTGGTAAATAACCTAAAAGAAAAATTTGGCAAAGAAAAACTAACAGTTAAAACGGGAATAAAGACTAAAATAGATTTTACAAATTCATCAATAACATTTAATGATAATACCTATTCTTTTGATCCGATCGGTGAAGCAGCTCAGGAGTTAATTGTGGTTGGTGGATTGGAAGAGTGGGTGAGGAAGAATATTTAAATTGTTTAATTGATAAATTGTTAAATTGATTAAAAAATCTAATCATACTGATAAAATAGCATTTTTATTTGGAGCAGGTATTTCTATTCCAGCTAAAATTCCAAATACAAAAGAAATTTCAGAAATAATTCTTAATAGTAAAGAAATTAATAGAGGAGGAGCTGAGAATTATTTCTTTGGTGCTATTCAGTCTTGGAATATTTACAAAGATTTACCTGAAAGAGTAAGAACTTTCCTAACGTTTCTTAGAGACGAAATAGAAAACTATTATAATGATAAAGATCGTATCATTAATTATGAGGATATATTTTATCTTTTAGACTTTATAGAATATAATTTTTATGAGCCTGAAGGAAATCCAGCGTTTAAATATATCTTTAAAGAATTTGAACCAAAAATTAAAAATCTTCTTACACCGCTTGACACATTTTTTGAACATTCATTCGACATGAATTCGCTGCTGTCTGAGTCTAAAAAATATATCAAACAAATTTTATCAAAACTATTAGCAAGGAAAGCAGAATCATTTGTCGGTTTCAATTTTTTAAAAGAAGCTTTGTTAAAAAAAGACCTCAAAAAAGTAGATATATTTACTCTTAATCATGACATTGTTTTAGAAAGATTTTTTAAAATCAATAATTTAACTTTTAATGATGGTTTTCAAAAAAATATTAATGATATAGAAACCTGGAATCCTAAATTGTTTAATAATGAAGACAGAATTAAACTTTATAAAATTCATGGATCAATAAATTGGCAATATTGTGACCAATATAGTTGGGAAGACAATCGTATTACGAAAATTAGGGATATTGAAAGATTTGATACAATTGCTAATGCTTTAATATTGATTGGAACACATAACAAAATGTCCAATTATATACAAGATTTATACCTTGAGTTATATTATAGATTTTATCAGGCATTAAACATGCATAATATTTTGATCGTTGCTGGTTATGGTTTTAATGATAGAGGGATAAATCAAAAAATCTTTAATTGGTTATTTAACCCTTCAAAAAAAATTTTAATAATAGATCCAAATGTTGAAGAAAAGAAAATTAAGTTTCACTCTGCTCTTCTAAGTGAATGGGACAAAAATAATAGAATAATAAAAATATCAGATTATGTAGAAAATGTAACATGGAATGAAATTCAAACTAAATTAGAACAGCTTAGACAATCAACAAATTAGCAATAAGACGATTAAATAATTCAATCATGGAAAAATCAATCTCAAGACAAATATCCGAATTCGCAGTAAATCTTAAATACAAAGATTTACCAAAAGAAGTAGTAAATGAAGTTAAAAGATTTCTATATGATTCAATCGGCTGTGCTTACGGAGGATATCATACAAAAGACGTAAACATTCTAAGAAAGATTTATAAAAAAACCGGCGGAAAAAAAGAAGCAACTGTAATTGGGTTTGGCGATAAGCTGCCTGCGGTAAATGTTACATTAATTAATTCTTTAATGATACGTGCACTCGATTTTAATGATATTTACTGGAAGGAAGATCCTTCTCACCCTTCCGATTTAATTCCGGCAGCACTTTCCGTTGGTGAAATGGTTAATGCATCAATGAAAGATGTTATAACTGCAATTGTTCTCGGATATGAATTTGAACAACGGTTGTGTGAATTTGCAGTTCCCGGTATTCGCGAAAGGAAATGGCACCATGCAACTCTAACTCAATTTGTTTCACCGATTGTTGCGGGAAAGCTTTTAGGATTAAATGTCGATCAAATGGTTAATGCGATTGGAATAAATGGAAGTCATAATTATACTATTGGATGTCCGACTGCAGGCAAATTAACAATGATGAAAAATACAGTTGATCCAATGGCTGTACAATCTGGTGTTTTTGCTGCTTTAATGGCAAAAGAAGGCTATACCGGAACAGAAACCGTATTTGAAGGAAAAGAAGGATTTATGGATTGCTTCTTGGGGTGGAATGTTAAAGATCAACATGTTGAAGCCATTCAGATGAAAGGGAAGGGAGATCTCGGTGAATGGAAATGGGATTTAGATAAACTTACCGGTAATCTTGGGAAAAATTATAAAATTCTTGAATGCGGTATGAAGGCTTTTCCGGCTGAAGCCTTAACACATACACATATTTCGGCAGCATTAAAGGTTGCTACAAAAAATAATATAGCTTACGATCAAATTGATTCCGTAACAGTAACTACTATTGCCAGAGCCTGCGATATCCTTTTCGATCCGCAAAAATATCGTCCCGAATCAAGAGAAACTGCAGATCATTCTCTTCCCTTCTGTATTGCGGCTGCTTTAGTTGATCACAAAATTACTACTCAGTCATTTTCCGAAGAGAAGCTGAATGACCCGAGAATCCGGGAAGTAATTAATAAAATTAAAGGGGAAGCTTCAAATGAGTTTGAAAAAATGTTTCCGGAGAAACAGCCTTCAAAAGTTGTAATAAAAACCAAAAATGGTGAAGAATTTTCAGAGTATCTTGAATATCCTAAAGGGGATCCGAGAGAACCAATGACTGAAGAAGATCTCGATAATAAATTCAATTCATTATCGGATAAATTGTTAACAAAAAGAAGACAAAAGAATATTAAGAAAATGATATTTAAGTGTGAGAAGAAAAAAGTAAAGGAGTTTATGGAAAATTTAGTTGTCTAAATGTTTAATTGCCAAATTGTCCATAAGATTT
>CAYUVK010000089.1:19011-21017 GCA_964448105.1 uncultured Ignavibacteriaceae bacterium | reverse complement strand
TATTTCATCAAAATCATTTTTTTAGTTGAAGAAAAACTTCCGGCATTTAATGAATAGAAATAAACACCGCTGCTTAAATCTATTCCGTTAAATTCCACTTCATGAATCCCGGCATCCTGAATTTCTTTAACCAATGTTTTAACTTCTTTCCCCAGTACATTATAAATTTTTAATTCGACTAATCCACTTTTTGGCAATTGATATTTAATTACCGTTGAAGGATTGAATGGATTAGGATAGTTTTGGGATAAGTTGTACTGCTTAGGAATAAAATCTTTTTTAATATTGTTGATAAAATTTTCATTTCCAATTAATAATTGAAAGTTATTTTTTTGATGAACCGGGGAGAGGTCAATTTCATTTTTATCTTTAAGATTATAAAATCGATTTAGATTTTCATCAAACAAATAAACTTCAGTATTAGTAAAATTATTTAATCCATCTGCAATTAATTTAACGGTTTTCTTTGTTGTATTCTTAATTTTCAAATTAAATGTTTGTCCATCATTTATTTCAGAACGGTAATCAACTGATAATTGCTTGTAGAAATAATTTATGTTTTTATCTTCAATATAGATCCTAACTTCATCAAAATATCCGGGTGGAGCAAAACAATCAAGCTTATCATAATCTTCTATGGAGGATTTATCAAAACCTGCTATTGTATATGACTTTTCCTGATTGTCTTGCAGAAGAGATAATTTGAGAAAGCTGCCCGGATAGGTTTTTTCTGAATAATCTGGTTTTGATATTTTTGCAGCAGAGAAATTATATGGGATCTTTAAAGAGCTCAAACTATTGACATTAATAAAATAATACCCTTTGTACGGTTCCATTTGTTGAGCATTACGATCCCAAACTCCATTCCATGCAAAAAGATTGTTATCTATACTCAAACCGTTAAGATTTTGAACGTCAGACCAGGCTACTGTTTTTTCAAACGGGTTAGAAATTATATTAAAACCGGAATGGAGAGATATTGTAGAAAATGTAGTGCCTGGTGAAAGTGGCACCGTACTTACATCACCGCTTACATTAAATGGATTTTTACTCAAAATCCAAAATCCTTTACCCGGTGAAAAATTAAAAGTTGAGCTTCCGTCAAATTCTAAAAGATTGATTGGATCGGAACCATCATCATAAAAAGCATCCCAATCTTTTTTCTGAGTTCCGGAAATTATATCAGAGATTTTTGTTTGTTGATTTCCAGGTAATCCGATCATTCTATAACTGCTCGATTGAGTAATATCATTAAAACTAAAGGTATTATTTAATGGTATTGTTGATGGATATGTAAAAGTTGTAGTGAAAGTTACATCTGCACCACCACTAATTCCGACTGAATTAGTTGCTTTAATCCTGTAATGATATGTAGTATTCGATTGTAAAACGGTTAAATCTGCACTTACGCTAATTGTTACATTTCCGTTAACAGTACTTGGTGTTGCAGCAACTTCTGTTCCGTAGGAAGTTGAGGTACCATATTCAAAAACAACATTTGTGGATGCATTATTTGGATTAACTGTCCCATTTAAAGTAGCGGAAGTTGAAGTAATATTTGTTGCACTTGCCGTAGTTACTGAAGGTGCGGATGCAGAAGTACTAGTAGTAAATGTTATGTCTGCACCAGTCGCATTTCCGCCGTTATTTGTAGCATTTATACGGTAATGATATGTCGTGTTTGGTTGCAGTCCGGTTAGAGTAGCGCTAACATTAACATCTGCAGTTCCCGATACAGGGCTTTGATCTGCAGATATCGGATTCCCATAATCAGTTGTTGTACCATACTCAAAAAGTACATCTGTGCTTAAATTATTAGGATTAACTGTTCCATTTAATGTAGCAGAATTGGAAGTAACATTTGTCGCACCATTTGTAGTAACGACTGGACTATTAATATTCCCTGTACTTTTAATCTCTACCAAGTCTAAACTTATAGGACCACCATTTGTCAGATTGTCATCGATATACTCATAAAATTCGATATAACCACTTGAACCGATTGG
>CAYUVK010000089.1:0-18911 GCA_964448105.1 uncultured Ignavibacteriaceae bacterium | reverse complement strand
CCGCTGTCCATCACTTCTTCAATACCGCCGGATGTTAAAGCTAAACGGGATTGTTTCCTGTAAACTTCCCTGTAATATTTTTCCATATTATTCGGATCAAACTGGATACTTTGTGCCGGAGCCCCTCTAAATATATCACCTGAAAAACATGCATCTGTTATAAGAAATGTATGCTTAGTTGGAATTCCGCCTAAAAACGTTTTTACATCGCTATTGGAAATATAATCTGCAACGGAATTGCTGGTGGCATCAACAGGGACCCAGTAACCTTTGTTTAGTGCTTTATTAAACTGTCCATGTCCCGCATAAAAAATTAAAAGGTTATCGTCATTTGTTAAAGTCCTTGTCAGATCTTCAAAATGATGAATAATATTTTTTCTAGTTGCATCTTTATCAAGAACTGTAATGACATCGTTAAAAAGATAATCTTTCTTCAGAACATCAGCCACACCTTGTGCATCATTTACCGCATTTTTAAGCTGAGGCCAATAACCTGAATAAGAATTAATTCCTATAACCAAAGCAACATACTTTCCGCCAGTAATAATATCCTGGAGCTTCCTTGTAACCGTGAAAGTATCTATGGTTGTGTTCATTTTATTGTCGATGGCTTTTACAACAATTTTATTATCACCCATCTGCAGATAAAGGTCTATTGAAAATTCTCCATTTTGAGCAAGAAGAGGTTTTTGTTCATTTACAGTAACATCCAGAACTCCGCTTATGTCTGTAGCGAAACCTCTTACAGTTACAACTTCGCTTTTCCGTATTATCTTAATACCTCTTGAAACAGCCGGTTCGGTAATTAAAACCGTTGGTCCTTGATGATCTGCGCTCGAGTTTACTAGAAAATTAATTTCACTTGACATTCCTTTAATATTGAGTGCTTTAATGGAAACCGCATTATCTCCACCTGTTAATGCTATTTTAGTATCAAATTGATTATTATCAGTGAGCTTTACCAAAATTCCATTTATTGAGACTTCTTTTAATCCGAAATTATCTTTAACATATCCCCTAATTCTTAATTTATCAGCTTCATTAACAACTGTTTTATTTGCTGATATTTGAGGTTCAATTAAAATTATTTGCGGCGGTGTAATTTCAACTTCTCGATCCTTTTCTTTATTACTATCAAAAATGAGCCTGCCGGTTTGAGTTGAACCGCTTACTTGAGAATAAGAGATATTGTACGTTATTGTCAAGAACAAAACTAAAATGAGCTTTTTCATTTTATCATCTCACTTTTTATAAAATGCTATGGTCTTGCAGGAGGAGAAGGAAAACCTGTTACTACAGGGTTTGTAGTTGAATTATCACTTTTTTTATTTAAAAGAAGAACTGCTGCTGTTCCGCCCGCGAGGGCAGCTCCTCCAACATAAACATACCAAGGAATCCCGCCCCCGGTTTTTACTTCTTCAGCATCAACAACAAAATAAAAATCCTCACCATTAAGAATGGCTTTCTCTTCTGGCTTTAAAGTCCAGATAATTGTTTTTTTATTTCCGTCACCGTATTTACCTTTTCCAATATTACCGGAAAGATCCGCTGGGGTTAATTCGAAAGACGGGACAGAGGTACGTTTAAGAACTACGCCAATATTATACTCTTTTTCAGGGTCACCATTTAATTGATAATAGATAAATATTTTTCCGTCAGGCGAAGCTTCAAAAGTTGTATTTATTTTTTCCTGACACAATGAAGTATTTGAAATAAAAGGAAATAATAAAACAGCAGAAAAAAATATTTTGAAGAAATTTGTCATCATTAACTCCCGGTTTAAAACTTTATAATGACCGAAGCAATCCTATTATTTTAAATTTACATATGTTGAATTTCCACTAAAACAGGAACAATAGTTCTGCCTTCGCTTTTTGCTTTAAAAATGATTTTATTGTTATAGCTGTAATTAATGTTGTTTTCATCAACAAGTTCTTTTTTTAGTACATGCGTAATTCTTTCCCAGAAAGTTCCGCTGTCTGCCTCAATTTTTTTCATAATACTATCAATATTTAATTCCTTTTTGGAATAAAGAAAACAGTAGTATGCAGGACCTGAAACCGTATCAAGCATATTATAACTTTCTTCATCCGGTATTGCCACATTATTATTTCTATATGGAAGATATGCAACCATTCTCTCATTAAAAGGGAAAATTTTATAAGTTTCATATGATAAATCGGAACTAAATGCATAAACATAAGCAGGTTCGTTGTTGGAAATATGCAGTTCAAATAATGTTCCTGAAGGATAAGATTTATCTGTAATAAAATATTTACCGTTAAAATCGGAAACCATTGGAGAATCGTTCCGTTCATTAAAAGTCAAAGTACCCGAAAGATCCGGAGCATTTGGAGAAACAGGGGATTTATCTATAAGTTCAAAAGCATATTTACAGAAAAAATCAAAATCAGAATACCTTATCCATGCTAATCCTTTTTTTCCCCACCGAGTTCCCCAACTGTTAAGCAGTTGAAATGCTCCGCCGAATTTATTATCGTCGTAAGCAACAACTGTCATTGCATGCCCTCTATTCCAGACTTTATAATCAGAGCTGTCAGGGAGCCATAGTTCTCTAACGGAATTAAAAGAATAAGGGCAATCGAATGCTATTACAACCGGTCTGTTTTCAGCAAGACTTTTTTTCACATATCTTTCTTTATGTTCGGTAGTTGAAGTAGCTATTTCACGGTATTCGATTATCTTGTAATTAGCAGCTTTAACTTTATCAATAGGCAGGATAGCTCTAGCACAATCATAACCAAAATCATCAAACTTTTCTCCGCCTTGTTTTTTTAAAACATCGAGAGCATCTACCAACGAAGTCCCTTCATTGCAGCCGGTAGAATGCCTAATTTGGTTGTAGACAAAAGAAGGAGAAAATGTGTTGCTGTCTATAGTTGCCTGAGACCAATCTTTTCCGATAGCTTCAAGGATTGTTCTTCCGCCGTAAGCAGAAGACCAGCCTGCACATGTGGCATATAATCCCTGGTTCCCGGGAGTAGGAGCATACTGCTTTAAACTGGCTGATGAAGGCAGATCGGAATAGTCACCGCGCATTAGGGGAGCAGCAACCGGACTATTTGCATACAGGCTGTCATCTAATAACGTACCTAATCCATATTGCTGCGGAAAAATCTCAATTACAAATAAAATAGAAAAAAGAATAGTAGAAATACTTTTCATATCTTATAAAGATTTTTTACATTTAGGTGTTATTAAATTTTAATCCGAAAATAAATGAACCCTTAGTATTTATTTTTCCGAATATTTGAGTATAAGAGTTGCGAAAATAGTATTCTGTTATTATTAATAAAGATAGCAACAAAAATGTATGCAAGTTTTTTGTATAAATCAATAACCTTTACGAATTTAGCTTAAATTTAATATTAAATGCTGCTAAAATAATTTGATTTATTTATTATATTTTCTAAGCTATTTAATGGCATTTATAAAATGTAATTATTGGGTGATAAAATGGCACGTGTAATAACATTTTTATTTCTTGCTTTTGCTGTTTTTTTTCAAGCCCCGGTTTTTTCCCAAAATACTATTAAAGCCAAAGTGGCAATTCTTCATAAATCCGGTGATGATTTTGCGGTTCTAAGGAGCAATGATAGATTAAGAGTGGGGGAAATGATCAGGATATTCGTCCAGCCCGAAAATAGCTGTTATGTTTATATAATTCATTCGGATAATAAAGAATCAACACTTCTTTATGATAAAAAGATAAGTGCAAAACATGATACATTAATTTTACCGTCAACATCGGAATATTATGTTTTTGATAATAAAAGTCCGACCGCTAAGATTACGATATTTTGTTCATTAAAAAAGATTGAAGATATAAACAGGTTATTTGAAGGTGAAAATGTTTCCGATAAAAACGAATGGAGTTCATTGGAAGAAAAATTATTTAAAAAATATAAAAAGAACCTTGGTGATCAATCTGAAAAACCATTCCCGATGGCCGGTAATGTAAGTGCGGTTAATGATGAGTTTCTTAGCCGTCAATTGGTCCTATCCGGGAAGGGAATGATAATAAGAAGATATGAAATTGAAATTAAAAAGTAAAAAACTAATAACCAGAATACTGCTGATAAATTTTTTACTTACTGTTTTTTTATGTCTCGTAGTTTATATGTTTAATATTCCCTGGAATACGCTCGACTATAAAGCTGTAGATGCTTTATACAAAAATAATCTAAAGGATGGGGCAGGACCTAAAAACAGCAGCAAAATAATTCTTCTAAATATTACCGATTCGACTTATGATTATTTCGGTATAAATTATTTAAGAAGAAATGATCTTGCGAAAATTAATAACGTTCTTTATTATTTTAATCCGGATGCAATATTTTATGATATTGTATTCCCGCGTTCAAGTGTCGATTCAAGCGATAAATCTTTTGCTAACTCAATCCTGCAAAACGGGAATGTTTATCTTCCTGTCGGATTTAGTCTTTCTAATAAGAAAAAAAATTTCCAATGGGGGAACGGTTATTTTTATGGTCTTTTGAAAAACGGGAATTTCAGCAGACTTGAAGAACATGGCCATGGAGAACCATATTACGCTTCCTATGCTCTTCCACAAAATGAAATATTTGCGCAGGCTGCATATAATACGGGTCATATTTCTATTGTTAGAGATCATGATGGAATTATAAGACATTACCCGATGATTATTAAAATCGATTCACTTTTTTTCCCTGCTATTAGCCTGCAGATTTTTTTAGATTATAATAAAATCCCTTTTAATAAATTAAAAATTGATTGGGGAAATTCAATAACAATTCCTGCATTAAAAAATAGTTTTCTAAATAAAGATATTGTAATCCCTATTGATGATCATGGCCTGGCATTTATACCTTTCCCTGGTTTTTGGAAAGACGAGAAAAATATGCAGGTTCAAAATTTAATAAAGTATTCCCGGAACGAAGATAACCTCGACGAGTTAATGGAATATTTCGGCGGGAATTTTGTTTTTATAAGTGATATTTCTGTTGGAACATCGGATTTGGGACAAATAACTACAGAGGATAATGTTCCTTTAGTTTCAGTTCATGCTGCTTTGTTAAATGCTCTGTTGATGAATGATTTTTATACTGAATGGAAACCGTTTTCTGTTTCAGCTTTAATATTTCCTCTTGGATTAATTTTAGGATTTTTTTCTATCTTCAAAAAAAATACTCCTTTATATATTTCCGCTTTAGTAATTATAGGCGGTTTAATTTTATTTTCATTTTATGAAATGAAGAACTTCCAGTTGTTTCCCCTGGTTACTTCTGCAGGGGCTGTTCTTGTTTTAACAATCGGGATGATTTTAAGTTTAAATGTTATTATTTCAAAAGATCAGGCCTTTATAAAAAGCGCTTTTTCAAAATATGTCCCAACAAATGTAGTTGATCAGCTACTGGAAAATCCTGGCATGTTAAAGCTGGGAGGTGAGGAAAGAATTCTAACAATTCTTTTTTCAGATATAGCAAACTTTACTACAATTTCTGAAAGTATGAAGTCTACAGACTTAGTTTCTTTTTTAAATGAATATCTTTCGGAAATGACAGACATAATAATTAAAGAAAAAGGGACTATAGATAAATATATCGGTGATGCAATTCTTGCTGAATTCGGTGCTCCAATTCAAATGGAAGAGCATGCAAACGCTGCTGTAATAACTGCTATTAATATGCAAAGAAAAATTAAAGAACTTAATAAAGACTGGGAATCCAAAGAGTTCCCTCTATTAAGAAGCAGGATCGGAATAAATACCGGGCAGGTAATTATTGGAAATATGGGCTCGGATAGAGTCTTTGATTACACGGTTATTGGTGATAATGTTAATCTTGCCGCAAGGCTGGAATCAGCAAATAAAAGATATAATACATTAATAATGATTTCTGAATTTACATATAATGAAATTGACAAAGATAAATTCAAAACACGTATATTGGATGTTATTAAAGTAAAAGGGAAGACTAAAGCAGTAAAAGTTTATGAAGTCTGCGGTTTAATATCAGATTCTTTTTCAAATGAAGAAATGGATTATTATAAATTTTATGAAGAAGCCTTTAATTTTTATTTAGCGAAAAATTTTGTTAAAGCAAAAGAACTTTTTGAACAATCTTTAATTTTACGTCCAAATGATCCGGCTTCACAACAAATGTTAGTCCGAATTAATAATATTAAAGAGCAGGAATTGGATGAAAATTGGGACGGCTCAATTGTACTTTTGGAAAAATGATATCTGAAAAAAGAGGTATTAAATCCTATTAATAAATTGAATTTCACTTAGAAACAATCATTAAAGAAAGCTTTTTTTATTAACTGTTAAAATTTTACAGAAATTTACTGTTACGGGAGGGCAATTAATGGCAGCAGAAAATAAAACAACCGTACTTTTTGAAATTCTTTCAAATGAGCAGCAAATCCTTCAGCGAACCGATCAAAAAGCTTTTACATTACTTTCAATCCTGGGAGTATTCAGTGTCTTTTTTATTATTCATTATACAAAAATACCGCCGGATATTTTTAACCTGTCATTAATTACTTTATACTTCCTTTCGGTTTTGGTATCAATCTTATACCTGCTATTAGTTATATCTCCAAGAGTAAAAGATATTGAAGAAACCATTGAACAGGATAAAAAGGCTATTGCTCCAACATTCTTTGGTGGTATTATTAAGTATAGTTCATCAACAGAATATGCAAAAACTCTTGAAACTCTACTTGAGGACCCTAAAATTACTTATGAAATATTTGCAAAAAGTGTATATTCAATCGGCAGAATAAATGCGTACAAAAACAAATATTTCAGAAAAGGAATAGTTGCATTCGTAACAGCAATTACATTAGAATTAATAATTATTGTATCTATTTACTTTAGGCTAGTTGTATAACAGACTTTAGTCTGTTTTGCATATACCATAGACTTTAGTCTGTAGCTCAGACTGAAGTCTGAGCTACAGGTAAAATTTGTTGACAAATGTATACGGCCAATCTTCCCAATTTTTAACCAAGCCCGCTTTTACAGGATTATTTTTCACATACTCTAGAATATTATAAAATTCCTTATCATCTCTGATCAATCTATCAAAACTTTCATCCTGCCAAAATCGCCCTTTACGGTTTAAATATTTATTACATTCAAAAGCTGTTCCTCCCTTTATATATTGCATAATCTTATCGATCCTTTCATTATTTTCTAACAATCTGAAAATTAAATGTATATGGTTCGGCATTATACAATAACAGATTAAAAAGTATTTTTTGCCATCATATGAATGTAATTTATCCTGATTTATTTTGGCTATTTCAGGAATCCCTAAATATTTTTCACCAAATTTCCCGCTGTTAATTAAGTCATCATATTTTTTAAATATTCTTTTTTCCCGTGTATTAAAATGATTATTTGAACCTCGATTTTGTGTTCGTATTTCTCTCAGTAAAGAAACTGGAATGCTGTCCTTTAATCTGTATGTTATAAAATAATTACCTTCCGGGTAATATAAGTGAGGTAGATTTCTCCGATGGAAATGTTTGTGTGTAATTTGAATCCCCTATATAAAGTAAAATTATTATAAAGTAGGCACAGACTGAAGTCTGTGCTACATAAATTTCACACAGGCAGCACCTGGTTCTTAGCTATTACTACAATTCCGCTTTCAGTAACGGTAAATTTTTTCTTATCCGACTCAAGATCGAAACCAATCTCGTATCCTTCGGGTACTATAACATTTTTATCAATTATTGTTCTTCTAATTCTTGCATGCCTGCCAATATTGCAATTATTCATAATTATTGAATCGGTTACATAAGAAAAGCTGTTTACCCTTACATTTGGTCCAAGCAATGATCTTTCGACGAGACCGCCGGATACGATTGAGCCATCGCAAATTAATGAATTTAAAGTTCTGCCAACCCTTTCTCCTTCATGAGATACGGTTTTTGCAGGAGGGAATTGAAATTGATATGTTCTCATCGGCCAGCTTAAATCATAAAAGTTAAATTCCGGAGTTACACTAATTAAATCCATACTAGCTTCAAAATAGCTTTCGATCGTTCCTATATCTTTCCAATATTGTTTTGTCTTTCTATTTTCATCATAAAACCTGTAAGCAAGGACATTCATTTTGGATTTTACCATGTAAGGAAGAACATCTTTCCCGAAGTCATGAGATTTAAGTTTTTTTGTTTCCATTTCATGAAGAACATCTCTAAGCGAATCTGCATTGAATACATAAATTCCCATGTTAATAAATGAAAAACCCGGTTTATCAGGGATCTCAGGCGGATTTTCAGGTTTCTCTATAAATGAAGTTACATTATATTTACTATCAACTCCCACGATCCCGAACCTGGGTGCTTCATCTTTCGGCACATCTATACATGCCATCGAAAGATCGGACTTTGTATCCACATGATATTGAAGCATTTTTAAGTAATCCATTTTATAAATATGGTCGCCGCTTAAAACCAGAACCCACTTGGCTTTTTTCTCAGTGGAAAATAAATTAATGTTTTGATAAATGGCATTTGCGGTCCCTAAATACCAATCATTATTTAATTTTCTTTGGGGAGGAATAGTGTAAATAAACTCGCCTAATTCAGGGTTAAAAATACTCCATGCTTCCAGTAAATGCTGATTTAGTGAATCGGATTTATATTGAGTAAGTACATAAACTCTTCTTAATCCTGAATTTAAGCAGTTGGATAATGCGAAGTCTATAATTCTATATTTCCCTCCGAAAGGTACTGCAGGTTTGCTTCGATATGCAGTTAAAGGGTGAAGTCTTTCGCCTTGTCCGCCCGCAAGGAGCATGGTAACAGTGTCTCTTAAAATTGAAGAACCTGGAAAGGTCATTTTATTTCCTCTTTTTATATCTTCTTAATATATTATAAATATATTAATATTTGATTTGATTGGCAAATAAAGAAATTGTTAACTTAGTATAAATAAATAATTTATAAATGTAAAATATATACTATTGTTAAAATAGCAAATTTTAAATTGTGAGATTAACAATAAATATGGAGTTTGTTAATAGTATCACTTTATTTTTAAAAAGATTTTGGATGAAAAATAAAATAAAAATCTTCGTATCAATATTATTCATGATTTTTCTTTTTATAGGATGGAAACTCACAATAATTCCCCTTAAAGAAACTTTGGCCAAGTTAAAAGAATCGAATAATATTAAAAGAGAAATGTACAGGGGAATGCCTGTAAGCATACCAGCCAGTTATATAACTGATAATCAATATAAAATTGATGTTCTGCATTATAACTTGAATTTCGATCTTTACCCTGCAAAAAGATTGTTAAAAGGGGATGCAACAATTACCGGGATTTTGAAAAATAAAGATTTAAAGGAAATAGATCTTAATTTTTATGATAATATGAATATCTCAAAAGTTTTGTTAAATAATATTCCTGCTTCCTATACCATATCGAACACAAGATTGACTATTCCGCTTGTTAACGCTGGCCTGGATACTTTTAATGTGCGGCTTATATATGAAGGAACTCCTAAGCATGAAGGTTTAGGTTCATTTACTTTTGGTGAAATAGACAGTCAGAGTGTCGTTTATAATTTAAGTGAACCGGTATATGCATCAACCTGGTTTCCATGCAACGATATGCCGAACGATAAAGCTTTACTAGATATGAAAATTACAAATGATTCCGCGGAAACTTCAATTTCAAACGGCCTCTTGGTTGGCACTAATTTAAACGGCAGCAGGAAGACTTTTCATTGGAAAACTTATTATCCGATCTCAACTTATTTAATAAGTATTTATTCATCCAAATATGATAATTTCAATGATATTTATATTTCGCAGAATAAAAAAGATACAATGAAAATTGAATACTACGCATTCCCCGAACATCTTGAATATGCAAAAACAGATTTTAAAGAGCATCCGGAAATGATTGATTTTTTTTCAAAAACTTTTGGTGAATATCCTTTTATTAAAGAGAAATATGGTGTGGCGGAATTTTTATGGCAGCTTGGAGCAATGGAAAACCAAACAATAACAGGGATTGGTTCAAACTTTGTCAGGGGAAGGAGATTCTTTAGTGATATTTATGTTCATGAACTAGCCCATTCATGGTTTGGAGATGCAGTTGGACCGAAAACATGGAAGGATATATGGCTGAATGAAGGGTTCGCTACTTATTGCGAAGCTCTTTATGATGAGCATAATTTCGGTGAGAAAGCATTACGTTCTTCCATGCTAAGTAAATTCCAGGACAATTTTCCCGGTACACTATACGATCCTGGAGATAATCTTTTTAATTCAACTGTTTATGATAAAGGAGCCTGGGTGCTTCATATGCTCCGGCATGAAGTGGGGGATTCAGTATTTTTTAAGATATTGAGAACATATTATAATGAATTTAAATATAAAAATGCTTCAACGGAAGATTTTAAAAATGTCTGTGAAAAAGTTTCCGGTAAGAATCTTGATAAATTTTTTGAACAATGGGTTTATGTAGGAAGGGGATATATTAACCTGGATTACAAGTGGTCATCTGAAAAAGAGAATAATCCGGGAAACAGCAATTCGTATCAAGTATTAATAGAATTAAAACAGACTCAGGAAAAGTATAACAACTATAACTTTCCGCTCGATATAAAATTTGTAAACGATGCGGATTCGAGTCTTACAAAAAGTTTTTATATAGTATCCAGGGATACAACTTTAAAAACAGAATTAAGTTATAAGCCGTCAAATATATTTCTTGATCCCGATAGTTGGCTTCTGGCAAATTACAACAATGTAACAAATCACGGTCAGGAATAATAACTTTTAATTTTTTATGCACAAACATTAATTTTGGAAAGTGAATAAAAACTATTTATTTATTTCGGATATCCACCTTGGCTTGCAGGCAAAAGAAATCGAGGAACAAAAAGAAAAACTCCTTGTAAAATTTCTTTATTTTGCAAAAGATAATTGTAATGAGCTGTTCATAGTTGGCGATCTATTCGATTATTGGTTTGAATATAAAAGAGTTTATCAGAAAGGTTTTTTCCGTACATTAACGGCTTTGCAGGATTTAACGGAGAGCGGAATTAAGGTGCATTATTTTATCGGGAATCATGATTTTATGCATTCTACTTTTTTTCGTGATGAAATTGGTGTAACATTATATGATAATTCTCTTTCGACTGAACTTAATGAAAAAAAATTTTTTATTGCCCACGGAGACGGGCTTGTAAAAAATGATTACGGTTATTTAATATTAAAAAAAATATTACGAAATAAAACATTGCAAAAAATGTATTCATGGCTTCACCCTGATATCGGTATATCTATTGCAAGTTCTACAAGTAAAACCAGCCGGGATTATACCAGTAAAAAAGATTACGGTGAAGAGGACGGTTTGTTTGAAACAGCAAAAATGAAAATTGATGAAGGCTTTGATTATGTATTATTCGGGCATCTGCACAGGCGTATGTATAAACAATATAAACAGGGATGTTATATCAATTTAGGTTCATGGTTAAGTAATCCTTGTTATGGAATTTTTCAAAACAATTCATTTGAAATAGTGGACTGGAAATAAAATGGCAAAAAAGAAAATATCTGATTCTGAATTAAATAGTTATTTCAATGATCTAAGCAAAAGGAAAAAGAAGAGTTTCTTTAAAAAAGGAAATAAAAAATTTTGGTGGATTGCATCAGCTGTAATTCTTTTCTGTTTATTAATTTTTTCTATTTATATAATAAGCGGTTTGCCTTCTTTGGAACAATTAGAAAATCCGAAACCGCAGCTTGCAAGTAAAGTATTTACTGTTGACGGGGAATTATTAGGACAATTTTATGTTGAAAACCGTATTGAGACAAGCATTGACAGCTTACCCAAATATGTTACACAAGCATTGATCTCTACCGAAGATAGACAATTTTATCATCATTGGGGTGTGGATGTGACAAGGTTTTTCAAAGCAATGATAAAAAATATTTTTACGTTTTCCCGGGAAGGAGCAAGTACAATAACACAGCAGCTTGCTAAAAATCTTTATAAGCTGAAATCAGGTCATGAAAATATTTTTGAAACTGGTGTAAGAAAAATAAGAGAATGGATAACGGCAGTTCAAATTGAAAAGACATATACAAAAAATGAAATATTGGAAATGTATTTAAATATTTCATATTTCGGGAGAAGTGCTTATGGAATTGAAGCCGCATCGAGGGTTTATTTTGGAAAAGATGCAAAGGATTTAACACTCCCTGAAGCTGCTTTATTTGTTGCCTTATTAAAATCATCTGTTAATTATGATCCTGTTACAAGGAGAAAAAGCGCTCTTGAGAGAAGAAACCTTGTCATGCATAACATGGTTGTTACCGGAATGCTCAGCGATCAAGAATATGAAAAATTAAAAGAACAGCCGATTACTTTAAAATCCAAAAGGATTGGCGGTTCAGTCTCGGAAGCTCCTTATTTTATGGAATATATCAGGCAGAAGCTGGAATCGATGTCCGACAAATACGGTTACAACCTATATAGAGACGGATTAAATATATATGTATCAATTGATTCACGTATGCAGAAAATTGCAAATGAAGCTTCTGAAGAACATTTAAATAAATATCAAAAGTTATTCGATAAAAATTGGAGCTGGAATAAGAATAAAGATCTTCTAGTTAGTATAGTGGATAGAGCTATTAAAAATTCTGATTTATATAAAAACGCCGCGAGTGATTCTGCAAAAGCAAGAATCTATAATGAATTAAAACATAAAGAAGCTTTTATTGATTCCGTAAAAAAAGATGCAACTACTATTGAAGACGGATTTGTTGTCATTGATCCTACGAACGGGCAGATAAAAGCAATGGTTGGAGGTGAAAACCAGCAGTTTGGAAGAGGATTAAACCATGTTACCGGCATACGCCGTCAGCCTGGTTCCGCATTTAAGCCTTTTGTTTATACAACTGCAATTGATAATGGTTATTATCCCGCATATACATTATTGGATCAAAAATTTAATTACAACGGCTGGTCGCCGAGCAATTTTGAAGATGAATATGACGGTTATATGACTTTAAGGGATGCACTGGCATATTCGGTTAATGTGATTGCCGGGAGAATGACAATTAGTGATATTGCACCTCCGGCTCAGGTCATTAAATATGCCCACAAAATGGGAATCGGATCTCATCTTGATCCTTTCCCTTCAATTGCACTTGGAACATGCGAAGTTACACCGCTTGAAATGACCTCCGCTTACGGTACAATTGCTAATCATGGAGTTCATATTTCTCCTATTGCTATTTTGAAAATTGAAGATAGAAATGGAATTTTAATTGATCAGTTTACTCCTGATTACACTGAAGCTATTTCTCCGCAGACAGCATCAATTATGACAAGCATGATGGAAAGTGTTATTGACTACGGCACCGGAGGAAGGGTAAGGCAATATTTTCATCGGCCTGCTGCAGGCAAAACAGGTACTACACAGGAATATTCCGATGCATGGTTTGTTGGCTTTACTCCGCAGCTTGTTGCGGGAGTCTGGGTCGGTTTTGATGATCACAGGGTTAAATTTACCAGCTCGTATGGACAGGGTGCGCACGCTGCTTTACCTATCTGGGCTATGTTTATGGAAAACACTTATAAAAAAATTGATATGCCTCTTGAATATTTTCAAATGGCTCCCGGTGTTGATACTGTCCAGTTCTGCAAAGAAACTATGGATCTTGGTGATCCGAAAATTGCCACTGAATACTGTCCTGAGAAAGTGACTGATATTATAAATGTAAAATATATGCCGCAGACATGTAATATTCATACAGGAATAAAACAGATTACTCCGGAAGATAAAAGAGGGGATAGTGGGTGGTAAGGATGAATTAAAAATTAAAGATTAGAAATTAAAAATTAACGAATAACAATTTAATCTTTTGAAATATTTATTAAAATCACTTAATAAAAGTTTAATAATTTATTTAATTTATAACATTCAATTTAAAATAATTTTTAATTTTTCATTGTAAATTTTTAATTATTTTTTTTGCCCGGATGGCGGAATTGGTAGACGCGCTAGGTTCAGGGTCTAGTTGGTGTAAACCAGTAGGGGTTCAAGTCCCCTTCCGGGTACTAAAAACTTTTTGATTTCAGAACAAGGATTAACGATTAATGATCTTTGATTTTCTACTTTCTTAAATCAAAAAGTGTTAATCTTTGTTCTTAAATCTTTACTATTAGTGAATGCTATATACTGAATTTTATAAAATAAATAAGTACTAAATTCTCAATACTAAGTACTATCTACTACCCCGGGGCTATAGCTTAGCTGGGAAAGCGTCTCGTTCGCAACGAGAAGACCAGGGGTTCGAATCCCCTTAGCTCCACAAAGCATTGTACGTTACAATAACTTAGGGGAATTATCTACAATATGCTTAAACTGACTCTAATTTTAATTCATTAATATGCAAAAGAAAAGTTTGTTCTGGGGAAGCTATTAGAAAATTTTATTTATTTTCTTGCATAATTTAATTAGGCTTCTTTGCGAATTCTATGTGAATTACCGGATGTAATTCCCATGGAGTATATGATTTCATGCCTCTCTTACCTCTTGGATTGCCGTTTACATGTACTGCATCAAAAAAAAGCTGTCCGGTTACTTTTACATAAACTTCATGAATCATTTTGTTACCGTAAGTACCGGGCTCTTTTCCTTTTAGCAATCTTTGTCTAATAAATTTCCGGGCATTAGAACAACTATCTTTAAGTTCGACGTTCGAAACAAAATTAGGATAAGGTATTTCAACGATAAAGCAAGAATCACCCCATTCCAGGGAATTAGTTAATTGAATATGGAAATCCCCATCGCGATGTTTGTGGGGATCATTTTCGAGAGCCACTAAGTGCAGCCATGCGGTGGTTGTAACTATATCACCTTCCTTTAATCCTAATGAACCAACACTCTTTTGTATTCTCATAGTATCTAAATTTTTTGTGTAGCTATCAACAGGATTTTCCAAATTTAATAAATCATTTATTGGAACATTTATTTTCCTCGAATGATCCGGCAGTGTTGTTTTAATAAGCCAGCGATCTATACCTGGCTGCAATTCATTTTCTTGAGAATATCCGGACTCTTGAGAATATCCTGAAATTTGAATAAAAAGCGCAAGAATAAAAACAGTTACTATATGTTTCTTAATCGTATTCATTTTTTATCTCCTTTGAAATATTATTAATCGGAAACTTCTTTAAATTTTTATACAAATTAAGTTGGATTGTGAACCGCTTCTCTATTGTCGTTTTTTATACACCTAATACTAAAGAGAGTAACTGGATATTTTATTTATTCCTACAATATTGTGGGAAGGAGAATTCTGCTAATGGGGCAAATGAAAAAAATGGTTTTTAACTTTAACTCAATTTAAATGGTAATTTTTATATGCGCAATGATGCAAAGCTTGTTTTTCTGTTATTGTATACTGAACTTCTTCCAATTCTTCATCCGCACTAATCAATCCTTTTCTTTCAAGAATTCAGATAACTACTTGTGGCTCAAGCCAATTGGATACACTCAATGGCTGTTAAAATACAATGAAGCTGAAACCCCCTATACCTAAAAATCCAAACTAATGAATAATATTTTTAATCCAAATAATGTCTAACTTTCTTTGACCTTCTCAATTTTTTCAATGCCGATTCTTTTATTTGCCTTATCCTTTCCCTTGTCAGATTAAAATTATCTCCTATTTCCTCAAGAGTTGATTTTTTTTCACTGCCAATCCCATAGATCATCATTATAATTTTTGATTCTCTTTCAGTAAGAATAGAGAGCATATATTCTATCTCCTTTGAAAGAGATTCCTTTACCAGGTTCTCATCCGGCGAAGGCCGGTTATTATTTGGAATAATATCAAGCGTGTTTTTTTTATACCCGTCATCGCTCCTAAGGGGTGCATCTATAGAAAAGTGAGAAGAAGAAACTTTGAGCGAATAGATTACCGTATCGATTGGCATATCAAGAATTTCTGCAAGTTCTTCGTTTGTGGGTTTCCTATCATATTCTTCTTCGAATTTTTGGGATGCCCTGTATATCTTTTTCAAATTTCCAATAATATTTATTGGAAGGCGAACAATTCTTGATTGTTCGGCAATTGCCTGAGTTACGCCCTGCCTTATCCACCATACTGCATATGATATGAATTTAAACCCGCGTGTTTCATCAAATTTTTTTGTAGCCCTGATCAATCCTTCATTACCTTCATTTATTAAATCAGGCAGAGAAAGACCCTGGTTTTGATATTGCTTTGCCACTGAAACTACAAACCGGAGATTAGACCTTATTAATTTATTTCTTGCTTCTTCATCACCCTGCCTTATTTTTACAGCAAGTTCAAATTCCTCTTTGGGAGTTAATAGCGCAACCTTGCTAATTTCAGTAAAATATTGTTCTAGCGATTTACCTTCGCGGATTGTGAAATGCCTGGTTATTTTCAATTAATTTCCTCCGGTTGGATTTTTATATTCCATACCCAAACATACTATTTTTACTATGAACTTAGTATATATTTCTGCTCAGCCCCCTGGAAATATCGATATTTATTTTTGAAACCAGACTCTTAATCTACTTTAATAAATTTTTCAGCCGGAGCACTACAAACGGAACAGACTTTATCCGGCTTTTCCGGTAAGATATTTCCGCAGAATGGACAGAAATATAGTTCACCATCTGTTAAATCTTTACCATCTTCAAGAGCCGACAAAGCCGAAGAATATAACTGGGCATGAGCTTTTTTACTTTTAATTATATTTTCAAATCTAAATTTTGCTTTATGGTGATCCGATACCGCCTGTTCCAGCATCGAAGGGTACATAGTTTTATTTTCATTTGCCTCTTTATCGATAGTTTCCTTCAGGTTTTCTAATGTTGAACCTACTCCTTTCAATGCATTCAAATTTCCCTGCGCATGAATTCTTTCAACAACGGAAGATGTTCTAAATAAACGGGCAATATTAGGGAAACCTTCCTGGCGGGCTTTTACGGCAAATGCTCGGTATTTTTGATTTGCCTGACTCTGGCTGGCAAATGCAAGTTTTTGGTTCTCATCAGTTTTTGACATATTTTCCTCTACATAGTTAGTTAAACAATAATTAATTTGATCATAAAAATAATTTATATCTCATTACTTATTTTGATTTTGGATAGACATAATAATGTTCTAAGTTAATAAGATTTATTATGTAAAACTATCCATCAAAAGGATGAAAAAGGGTCTAGTTTTTAAAAACGTTACACTAATGATAATCGCTTGTATTTGGATTTATTTATACTTAACTTTTTCGAAAAAGGAGTATGTATAATGAAAGAGACTTTGAGAATTTTAATTGCCGAAGTTGATACAGAAGTTACAGACCAGTTGAGAAATTATCTTGTTATTTTTGGTCATAAAGTTTTTCCTGTAGTCACCAGCGGTGAAGATCTAATGGAGCAAACGAAAATTTTAAATCCTTCGTTGATTATTACTGATATTCATCTTAATGGTCAGCTGGATGGTATTGAAGCAATTGCCCGTTTAGAGAGCATCTATAAAATACCTTATATTTTTATCACTGCTTATGATGACTTCAGCAGGCTTATTAACTCTTATTATTTAAACCCTGTTGGTATCATAAAGAAACCTATCGACCGAATCAATCTGCATGAAAGCATCGAAAAAGCCCAACTTCATCTTGAACTGGCTTAATATTTCATTTAACGCATATCTAATAACGCATTCAATATAGGAGGGATAACAATATATTCCAAAAGGGAGTAATATTATTGCGAAAGACTAACTAATCAATTAATTTGCACAATAAAATTTGATCCATTTATAATGATCTGGTGAATGAATATTTCAGCTCATCGGAACCCAGCCCAAAAAATGAAAAAAATTTCAATATTAGTTATAGAAGATAACCGGCTTCTACGCGAAGGTATAGCTGCGATGATTAGTGAACAAAATGATTTAAAAGTATCTGCCACTTTTGGTGATTGTACTAAAGCTTTGCAATTTATCCGCCAATCACAACCCAATATAGTGCTTTTGGATCTGGGCTTAAGAAATCAAAATAGTTTAAAGCTTGCAAAAGTAATAAAAAAGGATTTTCAAAAAGTAAAAGTTATAGTTATGGATCTTGTCCCTCTGCAGGAAGATTTATTGGTATTTGTACAGGCAGGAGTCTCGGGATTTA
Organism: uncultured Ignavibacteriaceae bacterium; assembly: GCA_964448105.1. Classification (GTDB taxonomy): domain Bacteria; phylum Bacteroidota; class Ignavibacteria; order Ignavibacteriales; family Ignavibacteriaceae; genus CAVQBP01. The sequence continues at coordinate 703 of CAYUVK010000089.1, read as the reverse complement.
TTCTTAAGGAAGCAACGGTCGATGATTTTCTTAGAACAATTAGATCTGTTGCGGGCGGGGCTAAAGTACTTCCTCCGCATTTAACAGAATCACTTTTTTCCCAGATTGTTGGTAAAGCGGTAATTGAATCAAAACCTTCTAAGTTAGTTGAATATGTAAAAATGACTAAAAGGGAAAGACAGGTAATCGATTTAGTTGCAGATGGTTTGACCAACAAAGAAATTGCGCAAAAGCTTCATCTTTCAACATATACTGTTAAAAGCCATATCCATAATATTCTTGAAAAGCTTGCTTTGCATACAAGGGTACAGATAGCAAATTATGCCCGTACCTCTGATGATTATAGTGCCGCGGTAAAATCAATTTCATTAATTGAAGAACAAGAAGAGTAATCGTTTTTCCGAGCCTTTGCATTATTGTTGAACCATTTCCTTTAGTGATAGACCTCTGCCTTATATATAAGCGAATTAAAATCGATTCGTTTTCAAATTATTTTTATTTATCACATCAAAAAATCAAACAAACTATAAATCGGTAATACTAATAGTTATGCCTATCGACCAAAAGGATTAATCCCTTTTCTATCCGTTAGAACCATTTATAATTTAGTATATTATCAATACCTTATATAAATATAATACTGTTTGATAACAATAGGATTGTTTGATGGACAATTCTCATTGTAATTTATTGTATTAAGATA
>CAYUVK010000088.1:0-21118 GCA_964448105.1 uncultured Ignavibacteriaceae bacterium | reverse complement strand
AACTGCCTGGATATTTTAAAGGAAAAAGGAATTAATGCACTCAGGTTTAGAGTATGGGTTAACCCGAGTGGCGGTTATTGCGATAAAAAAGATGTTGCATACATGGCTCACCGCGCAGACAGTATGGGATTTAAAGTTTTAATAGATTTTCATTACAGTGATTACTGGGCTGATCCTGGCAAACAAAACAAACCGGCTGCATGGGTCGGGCATACACTGCCGCAGCTTTTGACTGATATTTATAATCATACTTTCGATGTACTTGATACTCTTAAATCATTAGGTGTGATTCCCGAATGGGTGCAACTAGGGAATGAGGTTAACAATGGTATGTTGTGGGACGATGGAAAAGCTTCAATACACATGAATAATTTTGCTGTAATGATTAAAAGCGGCTATGATGCTGTTAAAGCTGTTGATAGTACAATACAGGTAATTGTTCACTTGTCAAATGGACATGATGATGCACTGTACAGGTGGATGTTCGATGGACTTAAAAACAACGGAGCCAAATGGGATATAATCGGAATGTCGGTTTATCCTTATTGGGCTAACTTACCGTGGGCTGTGGATGACAGCCTTGCTTTAATAACTATGAAAGATATGATTGCAAGATTTCATACAAAAGTAATGGTATGTGAAACAGGATATCTTTATAATAAACCGATAGAAGCTAATAATTTTCTACTTGATCTAATAGAAAAAACAAAATCGGTTGATGGTCTTGGTGTTTTTTATTGGGAACCTGAATGCTATAACTGGCAAAACTATAATCTGGGAGCCTGGGATCCTGTTACCAAAGAACCTACGGTAGCATTAGATGCATTCTTAGGAAAAAAAGCTACCTCCGTCTTACCGGAAAAAAATAAATTAAATTACGACTTCAAAATTTATCCGAATCCATTTAATCCTAAGACAACTATAGAATATTCACTTCGGAAATCTTCGGAAACATCAATTGATATTTACAATATTCTGGGTGAAGAGATAGCCCGGTTAGTAAATGGATATGTAGCAGCTGGAAGCCATAGAATAAATTGGTCTGCCGAAAATATTTCCAGTGGTGTATATTTCTGCAGGATAATATCCGGCAATTTCCTGGAAACAAAAAAAATAGTATTACTGAGGTAAGGATTATTAATTAAGAAAATAATTAGATCATCCGCAAAATAATTAATATGTAAAATAATATTATTTAATAGAAGGAACTAAATTCATGAGTTATATATTGGGGAACAAAATTAAAATAGGGAACATCGGACAAAAACTTTTACCTGCTGTATTTCTTTTAATTTTTATATTGTCAATAACTGCGTACTCATGTATGCATAAAACAGAACCGGAACATTCCTTTAAAATCGGTAAAGAACATTTTATGCTTGATGGTAAGCCGTTTCAAATCCGCTGCGGTGAATTGCATTTTGCACGTATACCTAAAGAATACTGGAGGCATCGTATCCAAATGATGAAAGCACTTGGAATGAATACCATATGTGCTTATTTGTTCTGGAATTTCCATGAAAGAACTCCCGGTGTTTTTAAATGGGATGGTCAGGCTGATGTTGCGGAATTTTGCAGGATTGCCCAGGAAGAAGGCTTGTGGGTTATACTGCGTCCCGGTCCCTATGTTTGTGCCGAGTGGGAAATGGGCGGCTTGCCCTGGTGGTTGTTAAAGAACGATAGTATAAAATTGCGTACTAAAGATCCGTTATATATTAATGCTGCCCAAATGTATTTAAAGGAAGTGGGTAGAGTTTTAGGACCATTACAAATTACAAAAGGCGGTCCGATTATAATGGTGCAGGTTGAAAATGAATATGGATTTTATGCAGATGATCCGGAATTTATGGGACTGATGAGAAGTGCCCTAATTGATGCCGGTTTTAACGTACCGCTTTTTGCATGTAATCCGGCCCAATACTTAAAAGTAAGTTATAGAAAGGATTTATTTCCTGTTGTTAATTTTGGCTCAAACCCTGAGGCAGCATTTAAAGCATTAAGAGAAATTCTGCCTGAAGGTCCGCTTATGTGCGGGGAGTTTTATTCCGGGTGGTTCGATACCTGGGGTTCTCCTCATACATTCGGCAATACAGAACCATATTTGAAGGACATGGAATATATGCTTAAAACCGGTGCTTCTTTCAGCGTTTATATGGCTCACGGTGGTACTACGTTCGGTTTTTGGTCCGGCTGTGACAGACCGTTTAAGCCTGATGTCTCAAGTTATGATTACGGAGCACCTGTAAGTGAAGCCGGCTGGACAACGGATAAATTTTACGAGACCCGTAATTTAATTTCAAAATATTTAATGCCGGGCGAATCAGCTCTTCCTGAACCTCCCGCACCTAATCCGACAACCACTTTCTCATCTGTCAGGTTAACAAAGTTTGCACCACTTTTTAACAATCTTCCGGTTCCTATCATTACTAATGATCCTAAAACAATGGAACACTATAATCAAGCAAAAGGAAGTATTCTTTATAGAACCGTATTGCCTGCAGGACCAGAAAGCACATTTAAAGTTAATGCTGTTCATGATTTTGCCTGGATTTATGTTGACGGCAAAAAACTTGGAATAATGGATCGGCGCAAACATAATTTCAGGATTGTAATCCCTAAAAGAGATAAGGATGTTACCATTGATATATTAGTTCATACTACGGGACGGGTTAATTTCGGGCCTGAAGTTCATGACAGAAAAGGACTGATAGCGCCAATTCAATTCTTGGATAAAGATAACAATTCTATTCCTGTTAAAGAGTGGCAGGTTTTCAATTTATCTTATGATGACAACATGTTGAATAATCTGAAATTTGGAAATACTGAAACCGCTAAATCAGCTCCCGGGATCTGGGAAGGAGAGATATCGATCGATAAAATTGGTGATCTGTTTCTTGATGTGAGTAAATGGGGAAGAGGTGTGGTCTGGGTAAACGGGCATTGCCTCGGACGCTATTGGAATATTGGTCCTACACAAACAATGTATCTTCCTGCCCCCTGGTTAAAGAAAGGAAGTAATAAAGTATTGGTATTAGATGTAGTCGGTCTGGAAGAGCCTGTATTGCAGGGATTGGACAAACCTATTTTAAACGCACTTCGACCCGATAAAGACTTTACACTATCCAAACGCCCGGACATAAATTTTGATGTTAAAAACTTAAAACCGAATAAAAAAGGGGAATTTACTTCAGAAGATAAAATGCAGACAGTTACATTATCCGAACCGGTTAAAGGCCGTTATTTTTGTTTTGAAGCCTTAAGTTCGTTTGATAAAAATCCATTGGCGTCAGTTGCAGAATTGAATCTTCTTGATGCCGCAGGTAAATCAATAAGTCATCAGAATTGGACAATTATTTACGTCAGTAGTGAAGAATTGGTAAAAGAGAATGGAAGTGCAGAAAATGCAATCGATGGACAGACGTTTAACTGCTGGTATTCCGAATTTAGCAGCAGACAACCGGGTTTTCCTCATTATTTGGTTATTGATCTCGGAAAAGAAGAAGTACTTTCAGGATTCAGTTATGTACCTGTTTCCGGTAAAGATTTTAAAGGCAAAATAAAAGACTATCAAGTTTTCATCGGCAATGATTTTATAAAAAGATTGTAAAATATTGCTGCTTAAATTTAATGTGAAATCATCTAAAAATATGCTTCAAGTAAATTTATGAAACAATTTAAAATCATTTATTTCTTTTTTCTCCTTATACTATTTGCTTCATGCTCAAATAAAATAAAAGTAGCATGTGTCGGTGATAGTATAACCGAAGGATATGGATTAGCATGGCAAAGCAAAACAGCTTATCCGGTTGTATTGGACAGTCTTCTGGGATCCGGGTATTCGGTCTTAAATTTAGGCAGAAGCGCCACTACTCTTCGCAAAAAAGGTGATTTCCCTTACTGGAGTTGTAAAGAGTTTTACGATGTATTTGTGTATCAGCCTGATATAATTATCATTCAGCTGGGTACTAATGACACTAAGACTCAGAACTGGGATGCAACAAGCTTTTCTGAAGATTATCAGGCTTTAATTGATACTTTTAAAACAATTCAAAGTAATACTTTAATATATGTCTGTGTGCCTGTTCCGGTATTTCATACTAAATGGACAATAAACGATTCGGTAATGACTGCAGGTGTCATCCCTATAATAGAAAAATTGGCTGAGAAAAATAATCTGCCGGTTATGGATCTGCACACGAAAATGAGCGGGCAGGGTGAAAATTTCTTTGACGGTATACATCCGGATGAGAAAGGTGCAAGAATAATAGCTGAAGTTATCGCTCAGTATTTAAAGAAGTAGTTTATTAAAATTAAATGGTTAAAGTATGCTTAAATTAAAAATAATTATTGCAGTAATTATATTAAGCTTTTGTACGGTATCAGCTCAAAAAAAGATAATAGAACTCTGGCCTGAAGGAATTCCCGGTTCTATTAATCATCCTTCTTATAAGGCAGTCATTGATTCTAACCAATACTGGACATGGGAAAAATATATTTCAAATCCGACACTTGGTTTTTATCCTGCGCCTCCTGAAAAATCTAACGGTACTGCAGTTATCATTTGTCCCGGCGGAGGATATAGTCTGCTGGCAATTAAACATGAAGGCTCGCAGGTCGCTGCCTGGTTTAACACTCTTGGAATAACTGCGTTCGTATTAAAATACCGTTTACCGGATACAGCTATCATGGTTAATAAAACTATAGGACCATTGCAGGATGCACAAAAAGCGATTCGCATTGTAAGAAGACATGCAAAAGAGTGGAATATAGATCCCGGTAAGATCGGTATAATGGGTTTTTCTGCCGGAGGACATTTAGCTTCTACTTTATCGACACATTATAATCAAAAAGTCTATGATCCAATTGATTCTACGAGTGCTCGTCCTGATTTTTCCATTCTTATTTACCCGGTAATTTCGATGGATTCAGCAATAACCCATATGGGTTCGAGAATAAATTTACTTGGGAAGAATCCTGCTCCCGGCTTGGTGAAATTATATTCAAATGAATTACAGGTTAATAAGTCGACTCCTCCAGCATTTTTGGTTCAGTCAATGGATGATAATGTAGTTCCTGTCCGGAATAGTATTGACTATGCACTGGCACTTAAAAAATATAATATTCCATGCGAACTTCATCTATATGAAAAAGGAGGACATGGTTACGGGCTCGGCAGAACCAATGATACCGAATCATCATGGCCCGAAGCATGTAAGAAGTGGCTTAAGATGCATGGGCTAATAAATTAATAAAAAATTTAATTTTTAAAGTATAGCATTGGTGATAATTTTTTAACAAAACTGTAATAAAATCGTATTAAAAGATAGCCGTTAAATAAGTAACTTTTTATAATCAGCAGAGCATAGCAAAGTAAATCGAAGGTTTATGATATTACAGGCAAAGTAGTATCTGTCTTGGCAAATGGTGAGCAGGGACAGTGTTGCTTTTAAAACTGAAAATCTTTCAAGCGGTGTTTACATTTACTGTTTAAAGACAGAAAAAAAATGACTACAAGAAAGATGGTACTATTAAAATAAGGAGAGCTCTCCGGTTAGTTGGTCGGAAAAAAAACTATTTGTAAGGGTAAACCGGAAATATGTTTTGAAATTAATTCTATAATCTTTGAATCATAATAAAACAAAAAACTATGAAAAAAATTTATCTCTTATTGATTTACAATGTTTTCTTTTTAAGCACTATCTATTCCCAGGTAAATATTGATATTAATAAATATATTGAAAACCCGGAAATCGTTGGTGAAAATAAAGAAGAACCAGCCTCAATATTAATTCCGTATCAGAATTTAGATGTTGCTCTCAATAGGGATGTAGAAAAATCAACTTACTATTCTTCATTAAATGGTTCCTGGAAATTTAAATGGATAATAAATCCGGATCTGGCTCCAAAAGATTTCTATACTAAAGATTTTGATGGGCTTTCATGGAATGATATCCCGGTTCCTTCTAATTGGCAAATGCAGGGTTATGGACATCAGATGTATAGAAATGTACCCATGGAATTTAATCCATATAATCCTCCATACGTACCGGATGATATAAATCCTACGGGACTTTACAGAAAGAAATTTCAAGTACCTGCTGATTGGGATGGCAGAAAGATATTTCTCCATTTTGATGGATTAAAATCTGCTGCATTTATCTGGCTTAATGGTAAATATATTGGTTATCATGAAGATGGAATGACTCCGGCCGAATTTGATATTACCGATAAAGTTGAAAAAGGGGATAATCTTGTTGCTGCAATGGTTCTGCGCTGGTGCGACGGATCTTACCTTGAAGACCAGGATATGTACAGATTTTCAGGAATTTACAGGAATGTTTATATCTATTCAAAACCTGATTTGACCTTAAAAGATCTTTTTATAAAAACAGATCTTGATGAGAAATACGTTGATGCCGATTTAATTCTCGATATAAAATTGAAAAATTATTCAGGCAAACCTGCAAAAGTAAAAATCCAGACCGCACTTTATGACTCAAATAATAAACAAATTTTAACTAATAACTCAGATTTTTTTGAAGTATCCGACGTGCTGCAAAATTCAATAAAACAAAAAGTAAAAACCCCGAAAAAATGGTCGGATGAGAAACCCTATTTATATAAGCTTGTGCTTGAATTGCTGGATAAAGATGGGAATGTATTAGAAATCAATAGCCAGCGTGTTGGTTTCCGCGAACTGGAAGTGAAGAATGGAATTGCTATGATGAATGGAGTCCCGGTTTATTTTAGGGGAACAAACAGGCATGAATCCAGCCCGGTTGGAGGAAAGACTTTAACAAAAGAATTAATGATCAAAGATATTAAGCTGATGAAAGAATTCAATTTTAATTCAGTTAGAATGAGTCATTACCCAAATAACCCTGAATGGTATGACCTGTGCGATGAATATGGAATTTTGCTCCAGGATGAAATAAATGCCGAATGTCATTACACGGAAAATACATTTCCTAAAAGGAAGGAATATTTAAAAGCTTTTATGGACAGGTTCATTAGAATGGTTCAGCGTGATAAAAATCATCCGAGTGTGGTTATGTGGAGCACCGGAAATGAATGCGGGCTCGATACCCCGCATTATATGATGGCTGATTATATAAGGAAATTTGATCCTACCAGATTTGTAATGCATCAGGCGAACGGAACAAATGGAACAGCGCCCTATTCCGACATTGCAGGACCACGCTACCCCACTCCTTCGTTTTTAAGACAATACGGACAGAATTCTAAAATTCCCGTAGTTATGGGTGAGTATGCTCATGCAATGGGGAACAGCCTTGGGAATTTCGATGAATTCTGGGAAACAATTTATGAAATTCCGAAACTTCAGGGTGGGTTTGTCTGGGATTGGGTCGACCAGGGTTTAAATGTCAAAGCAAGGTTCGTTAAAGATTATTCTGGGAATGATATTCAATGCGGAGTTATGGGAAATCCTGAACTTGTACAAGGAATGGAAGATAATGCTATAAAGCTGAGCGGTCTGGACGATTGGATTGAAGTTTATGACGATCCGGTTTTGAATATAAAAGGAAATAACCTGGTAATTGAGACAAAAGTATATCCTCAAAAATTTTATATCGAGAATCCGTTGATTACAAAAGGATATCAATATGGCATCGTGCAAATATCTAAAGATGCTCTCAGCTTTTATATCAATTCTTACGAGAATGGGCTCGATATTAAATTACCGGATGATTGGTATTCAAAATGGCATAAAATAAAAGCGGTGTATGACGGTAAGCAAATGGTATTATTCATCGATGGGAAAGAATATGGTTCGAAAGAATATGATCGCCTAATTAATTCCTTGCAATATCCTGTAAATATTGGAAGAGATTCATATAAAGATAATGATCAGCATCTCGGCTGGATATCAAATTTCATTTTTGATGAAGTAAAAATTTTTGATAATGAAACGAATTCTCTACCACTTCTTTGGCTTAAATTCGATAGAATAATTGATGGTGAATACTATTTAACATACGGAATAAGTCCGTTTTGCATTAATGGAATGGTTACGGCAGATAGAGAGCCTCAACCTGAACTCCGGCAGGCAAAACACAGCATGTCCCCGGTTCGCTTTTATTCGGAAAATCCTGCTTCGGGAATTTTTAAAGTTGTTAATAAATATTCTTTTACAAATTTGAATGAATTTGATATTGATTGGATATTGTATAAGGATGGGAGTATGGAGAAATCAGGCAATATTTATCTTGATGTTGAACCTCAATCTCAAAAACAATTTAGCATCCCAATCCCGGAAAATTTAAATAATCAGAGTGAATATATTGTTGAGCTTAGATGCGGATTGAAAAATGATGAACCTTTAAGAAAAAAAGGTTTTGGAGTTAACTTCCAGCAATTCGTTTTAAATCAAAAAGAACATGTTATCAATTTACACAAAACAACTAATAAATCTAAAATAAAAATTAAAGAGGATGATTCAGTCTGCACAGTAATAACAAATCACATTAAATACCGAATCGAAAAATATACCGGATCATTAAACCTTTTTGATAAAGACAATCTATTAATTTCATCCATGAATGCAAATGTTTGGAGTGCCCCGATTTCAAACGAAAGATCCGAGTGGGGAAAAGCAGAATCCGATGAATGGTATAAAATGGGGATGAATGAGCTGACAAATAAAGTTGATTCCTTTGAAGTAAACATTCCAAAAGATTCTTTGCAGGTTCGTATCAGGATTAAATCATTTACAAATTTTTCAAGGAGCAGTGATTTCATTATTAATAATTTTGAATATGTATTTCTGAATGACGGCTCAGTTAAAATTAATCACAGGATGATCCCGCTTGGTAAATTTGATGTAAGCTGGCTGCCGTGTATGGGTATTTCTCTGAAAATGCCTGACGAATATCAGTCTATTTCATGGTATGGCAGGGGACCTGAAGAAAATTATATTGATCGAAATACAGGGACAAGAATTGGTATTCATAAATCAATAATCGATTCTGTCCAATTCCCTTATATTCAGCCGCAGGCATATGGCAACTATTCCGAAGTCAGATGGTTCGGAATAAAAAATAAAAAAGGTAATGGTATAAAGGTTTCAGCAGACAAGCCGATCAATTTTTCTGCAGTACCATATTATAACCTGGACAAGGCAAAATATGTTTATCAATTACAAAAAGATAACTTTTCGCGGATACAAATCAACTATGGGATCACTGGTGTCGGTGATACGCCGAATCCCACGATGCCTCAATATCGGGTATATCCGGAAATATATTCAAATTTTTTTTCGATTATTCCTTTAGTCTATACAGAATAATTTTAAAATAGTGAGTGTGTCTATGAATAAATTATTAAAACCGGGCAAGTATCTGTTTCTCATTCTGCTAATATTTATTCTACAATCATATATAAATGCACACAATTCTAAACAGAGCAGAGAACGTCTTTTGATGGATTTTAACTGGAAGTTTCAACTCGGCGAAACAAACGATGCACAAGACGTCTCATTTAATGATGCAGGCTGGTGCACTTTAAATCTTCCGCATGATTGGAGCATCGAAGGAGAGTTTAGCAAAGATGCACCGGCCGGAGGAAATGGGGGTTATCTTCCAACCGGAATAGGTTGGTACAGGAAACATTTTAAAATATCGAAAAATGATTTGAATAAAATAATATGGATTGAGTTTAATGGTGTTTATATGAATAGTGATGTATGGATAAACGGGCATCAACTTGGTCTTCATCCTTATGGTTATACTAGTTTTTATTACAACCTTACTCCTTATTTGAAAGAAGGAGAAAACATAATTGCAGTTAGAGTTGATAACTCTTTACAGCCCAACTCACGCTGGTATACAGGTTCCGGTATCTACAGAAATGTTTGGCTGGTAAAAATTAATCCTCTTCACATAGCCCATTGGGGGACTTATGTAACAACTCCAGAGGTTTCAAAAGAATCTGCAATTGTCAAAATCATAACAAAAGTCGAAAACAATTTTAACAAAGAAAAAAATGGAATATTGCATTCGGTAATTATTGATGAAAATGGAAATATAATTTCAGAAATCAAAACTCCTTTTTCAGTAAAGACTGATAAAACAATAGAATTAAATCAGAAATTGAAAGTAAAAGCACCTTCTTTATGGTCAATTGATTCACCTTCATTATATAAACTTTACCAAACAATTGTTGAGGGTAAAAATATTACTGATGATTTAATTACAACAGTCGGTATCCGCAAAATTGAATATGATGTTAATAAAGGTTTCTTACTTAATAACGAACATGTAAAAATGAACGGTGTCTGTCTTCATCATGATGGCGGTTGCGTTGGAGCAGCAGTTCCAATTGGTGTCTGGAAATACCGGCTTGAGAAATTAAAAGAAATGGGATGCAATGCTATCCGTACTTCTCACAATCCGCCAGCTCCCGAATTCCTCGACCTATGTGATAGGATGGGTTTCCTTGTAATGGATGAATCTTATGACGAATGGGAGATCGGGAAAAGAAAATACGGATATCATGTTTATTTTGATAAATGGGGTAAACGGGATCTAACATCAATGCTGCAGCGCAATAGGAATCATCCCTCAATCATTCTCTGGAGTGTCGGAAACGAAGTGCCTGATCAGAAAACGGATGAAGGTGTAAAGACTTTGCATACATTGGTTGAAATATGTCATCAAGTAGATCCTACCAGACCGGTGACTCAGGCATGCGATAACATTGCCGCCGACGGAGGGGCAACAAAATTAGGATTTTTGAACGGTCTTGATATTGTCGGGTATAATTATGTCGATCGCTGGCATGAAAGAAGAGAATTATACTACAGTATTGATCGTCATGATCATCCAAATTGGAAAATGATTGGTACCGAAAGCGAATCAAACAGCGGAGGTATACGCGGGGATTATTCTCTCGGAAAAGATTCTTCTGTCATTAATCCTAATTATAATTTTAGGATGATTGATGCAGAACAGTTGTGGAAATTTGTCCGCATGCATGATTATGTAATTGGTGATTTTATGTGGACAGGAATTGATTATTTAGGTGAATCATTTTGGCCCTATAAAAATTTGCCGTTTGGTGTGCTAGATCTTTGCGGCTTTCCGAAAGACGGTTATTACTTTTATCAAAGCCAGTGGACAAGCAAACCAATGCTTCATATTTTCCCTCATTGGAATTGGAAGGGAAAAGAAGGACAGATAATTCCGGTACTTTGTTATACAAATTGTAATGAAGTGGAATTATTTTTTCAGCCAGAGGCTGATCAGTCTTCGGCTGAGAATTGGAAATCCTACGGAGAAAAACGTGTCGAATTCCCAAGGCAGGGACATTCAGGTGCATGGAATAAATATGCCAGACCAGAAGTTCATCCGACCACTGCTGATCTTCACCTTGAGTGGGATGTTCCATATGAACATGGTATTCTTAAAGCCGTCGGTAAAATTGATGGGAAGATTGTATGCACCGAGGAAGTACGAACAACCGGCGAGCCGGCAGCTTTACGTTTAAGCCCGGACCGCGACACGCTAAATGCCGGCGAACGTGATGTTGCAAATGTTAAAATTGAAATTATAGATTCAGAGGGTAATGTAGTTCCAACCGCAAATAACCTTGTTCACTTTACAATTGAAGGTGAAGGAAAAATAATCGGAGTTGGCAATGGAAATCCGCTGGACCATGATTCATTTAAAGCTTCACAACGAAAAGCTTTTAACGGTTTGTGCCTGGCTGTTTTACAATCTGAACAAAAAGAGGGCAAGATAAAACTGGTTGCAGAATCAGACGGATTAAAAGAAGCTTCAATTGTAATAGATGTGAAGAAAGGAAATCTTTTACCTTCTTTGCAGTAATACTAAAGGAAATTAAATAGAAAAAAGAATAAGAATTTAATTTCATATCTTAAAAAAAAATTAAATTCTTATTCCTTATTAATCTAAGATTTTATTTTATCCGGTTTTAAACCTTTTCCGTTTGTAGAATGTGAATAGTAATAATAATATTTGTAATAAGAGCCATAACCGTTTTTGTATACAAAGTTGTTGAGTACTACTCCAAGGAAAGGAGATTTTTCATTTTTCATAAGATCAACAGCATGTTTCATCATTTCCACTTCGGTACTTTCTGCAGAAACAATTAAGATAGTTCCATCGACCATTCTCGATAAGATCTCGGAATCGGTTACGGATATAATCGGCGGCGAATCCAAAATAATCATATCAAACCTTCTCCTCATATCATCTAGGAAGTTCTGCATCGCTTTTGATTGCAGCACTTCTGCAGGATTCGGGGGTATTGTCCCTGATGTTATATAGCTGAAGTTTTCTAAAAGATCCGAGCGCCATAATATTTCATCAAGTGAAACCTGGTTAAATAAATAATTAACCAAACCCGGATTTTTATTTACACCAAAAATTCCATGCATACGAGGTTTTCTTAGATCACAGTCTACGAGCAGAACACTTTTATCTGCCTGTGCAAAACTTCCTGCAAGATTTAATGAAACAACCGTTTTACCTTCTTGGGGAGTAGCTGAGGTGATTAAAATAGTTTTGAATGATTCAACATCAACATTTGAAAACTGTACTCTTGTTCTCAGCGCTTTAAATGCTTCACTTGGAATAGATTTAGGTTTGTTTGCTACAATAAATTCAACTTTTCCCCTTGTATTTATTCCTTCTATCCTTGGAATCCATGCAAGAACATTAATATTTTTTCTTTGGATATCTTCAGGAGTTTTTATTGTATCATCAAAATAATCTCGAATTAAAACATATCCGAATGCCAATCCGGAACCGAGAATAATACTAATTAATATAATAAGGACCCGGTTTGGTTTAGCCGGCTTTTCCGGTATCCTGCCTTTATCAACTATAAGAACGTTTCCAGGCTGAGATTGCTCATTTATTACTGCTTCCTGGTACTTATTTTCAACAAGTGAATATAATTTTTCTAAAAATTCCCTATTCCTCTGAAGTCTTGCCAGCTCAATTGAAGTCTTAGGCAATTTGTTGAACTTTTTCTCATACCCATCGACAATTTCCTTTAACCCTCTAATTGTAGTGTTTAAAGAGCTGTTTTTAACATCTTCTTCAATTATTTTTTGGGATAGTTCTTTCACTTCTTCCGGGCTGCTTGCAAATATCCCTGCTTTAATAACTTCTATTTTTTCATTCAGTTTTTGTTTCAGATCATTAATTTTTTGATCATATTCTTTAATCTTGGCAGTAACATCTATTTTGGAATTAGTGTTAGCTAAAGCCAGGTCTTTATTTATTTGAAGCTCGGCAAGCTGTTTTTGCAATGCAGTAATATATGTTTCAGAAGTTAAGCTTTCCAGGTAATTTGCCATGCGGGGATCTTGCTTTTTAAGTTCATCCTTATACTGCCTTAAAATATTGCTCGAAGCCATATAATCTATTCTTGCTGCATTCATCTTTGCTTCAAACTGTGAAAGCTGATCTATTAAAGCCGTAGCTTGTTCATCAAGAGCAATTATCCCCCCTTTTTCCTGGAAATTTCTCAACGAATCCTCGGCAGCATCCAATTCCTTTTGTTTTTCTATTTTCTGTTTGTTAAGAAAATTCTTTACAAAAGTTAACTGGTTACGATTAACCTCTAGATTCAAATTTCTGTATTGCTGGGCATAACTGTTGGCTATTAAAGCAGCCTCGTATGGAGAAGGAGACTGGGCAGTAATATCTATTATATCAAGTCCGCGTTTCTGTTCAACCGTAACTTTATTATCTAATAATTTTACCAATTCGGGAATTGACTTCACAACTTCTTTAACCGAAACCTCGTGGTTTACGACCAAATAAAATTTATCCCTGTTTTTTGATACCGCAAAACTATCGACTATAGCTTCAGCTACTCTTTCCCGGTTAGTATAACTTTTAATTATTTCAATTTCGTTTGCTATAAAACGGTCCATTCCCAGGTCCATTATATCGGGAGTTAGCGGTGCTTCTAATATATTTCCCTGTGGTTTTGAAATCTTTAATACCGTTTCCGATTCATAAATATCTATACTATTTATTGCATAATATACGCCTGCCGCTATACATACAGTTGTAATTAATAGAAACGGGAAAAGGTTATTTCTAATAAGGAGTAAATAATCTTTTAAAGATTTGGTCTCGTTATCTTCGTAATCGTTATTATTATGATTAAACTTTTCCATGCTATTTTTTATATATGGTAACCATTAAAATTGCAATCGATGTGAGGGCTGAAACTACTGAGAGTATAACACTGAAATAATCTCTAAAGAAAAATCTCGGTTTACCCGGTACTAGAAGAATATCCCCAGCCTGTAATGTTGGTATTTTTATCTGTTTGGTTAAACGATCACCCCATAATAAATCGTTATAATCAAATTTAATCATATGTTGTACCGAATCAGGACCTACCCTGAAAATTCTAAGATCTTCAAGTTCTGCATTTGTTGTCGGTCCTCCTGCAAGAGCTATAAGATCATTTACGGAATTGGAAGCCGGGATAAAATATTCTCCGGGAAATTCAACATTCCCCCAAACAAGTACCTTAATATTAATTGCGTCGGGATCTGAGTAATCGAAATAAGCTCCTCTATAAGTTTGCAGCTGGGATTTTAAGCTTTTTCCAATCTGCACATCCTCCTGACTGAATATATTATTATTCATGAATAAAAAAACAACAAATAATAATGATAAATATTTCAAATTTGGAAACCCATTTTTAAGTTGATAATAAGATGTAAATAATATTTACAAAGAGATTTTTTAAGCCTTACAATTTAATAAAAAATTTTTATGCATCAAATTTAAAAATTTATCTTAATATAACAGGATATTAACATAATAGGTCGATTTATCAGTGGTACAAACGATATTTATTCTAATAAATTAATCCTAGATTTATTAGTTTTTAACCGTCATTAAAAACATCATTAAAAACAATAAATAACTTTGTCAAAGGTATACTTTTTTGTAGTTTAAATTAGCATTTCAATGAGGATTTTTGCAAGATGTTAAACAAAAAATTATTCCCGTTTTTATTTATCATTGTATTTTTATTTGGATGTTCAGCTCAGGATATAACCCGCTTAAATAAAAAAGTAATTCTTCCAGGCAAGTTTGAAGATTTCACTTTACTCTCTAATGGCTGGAAATTAACTCCCTCCGGTGAGCAAGTGGGAATTGGAGAACTGCCATTAAATTTAATTATTACCAAAAGTGAAAAGTATGCTTTAACATCAAACAGCGGAACTAAAGAAAATTCAATATCTGTTGTTGATTTAACAGCCGGGAAAGAGATTCAACGAATAGATGTTGATAAAACCTGGCGCGGTTTAACATTTAATGATGCCGATTCAAAACTTTATGTATCAGGTGCCAATAATAATTTAATTTATGCTTATGATTTTAATTCCGGTCACTTATCATTAAGCGATTCAATAATCATAGGTAAACCTTTCCCCGATGAAAAAATTTCTATTTCCGGTATAGATTATTTGAACGGAAGAAATATACTTCTTGCCGTTTCAAGAATGAGTAATTCTTTATATGTAATAAATATTTCAAATAAGAGTATTTTAAAGAGTCTGAAATTTGAAAGCGAATGTTATGATGTAAAAATAAATCATGCCGGTACCTATGCTTATATTTCCTTATGGGGTAAGTCATCAGTAGCTGAAATTGATTTAAGGTCTTTTTCCATTTCAAGTGTTATTACAGTAGGGGATCATCCGAGTGAAATTTTAATATCAAAAAATGATGATAGGCTGTTTGTTGCAAATGCAAATAACAATTCCGTATCGGTTGTTGATCTAAAAACGAAAAGAGAAACCGAGAAAATTATTTCTTCTTTAAATCCTGATGCACCTTACGGGAGCACTCCAAATGCTATTTGTTTTAACAATGATGGAACTGTTTTAATAGTTGCAAATGCAGACAATAATTATCTTGCACTTTTTGATATAAGTCAGAAAGATAAATCAAGAAGCATCGGCTTTATCCCGGTAGGATGGTATCCAACTGCAGTTAAAACTTTAAGTACAAATAAAATAATAGTTACAAACGGTAAAGGAATTTCATCACTGCCTAATCCAAACGGACCAATTCCAACAGAAAAAGACAAAGATCGTACTGATGAATATATAGGTTATTTATTTAACGGCACTTTATCGATAATCAATTTTCCCGATACAAAAACTTTGTTATCACTTACACAAAGAACTTATTCAAACACGCCCTACATTGGAAAAAATAAAATAGTTGACGGCTTACCTCAGCAAAATGTTATTCCTATTAATTTTAATAGCAACGGTAGTGATAAAATAAAGCATGTCTTTTATATAATTAAAGAAAACAGGACTTATGACCAGGTCTTTGGTGATATCTCTAAAGGAAATGGAGATTCTTCCTTATGTATTTTTGGCCGAAAAATAACTCCTAACGAACATGCACTTGTAAATTCCTTTACCCTTTTCGACAATTTCTATTGTGATGCCGAAGTAAGTGCAGACGGACATAACTGGTCAATGGCGGCGTATGCAAATGATTACGTAGAAAAAACCTGGCCGGTTTATTATGGTGATAGAGGCGGAGACTATGACTTTGAAGGTAGTGCCCCGATTTCCGTTCCCTCTTCAGGATATATCTGGGATGAAATAATAAAGAAAAATTTGTCTTTAAGAAATTATGGCGAATTTGTTGAGGAAGTTGAAGGAACTAAAAATACTTATAAGTCTGAAGATAATGATTTGGATAAGTATACATGCCCTGATTACCCTGGATTCGATCTGGAAATATCAGATCTTTACAGATTTAAAAAGTGGGAGAAAGAATTTAATGAATTTGTTAGAAATGATTCTCTGCCGGCTTTTAACCTTATACGCCTGCCAAATGATCATACCCAGGGAACAGTGAAAGGTAGCCTAACCCCCCAGGCATATGTTGCTCAAAATGATTTTGCACTAGGTCTGATGATCGATAAAATTTCAAAAAGTAAGTTCTGGAAAGAAAGTATAATTTTCGTGTTGGAAGATGATTCTCAAAATGGTTCCGATCATGTGGATGCGCACAGGTCGACTCTTTTGGTAATTAGTCCCTATGTCAAGCGAAATTTTGTTGATCATACAATGTATTCAACATCGAGTGTTTTAAAAACCATCGAATTAATTCTTGGAGTGAAGCCGATGACCCAATTTGACCTTGCAGCAAACCCGATACTTGCACCAATAGTTGATCAGCCGAATTTTGGAACATTTAGCACAATCAATCCTTTAATTAATATTGAAGAAAAAAATCTTGCCGGTGCTTACGGTTCAATAAGAAGCAGCGAGTTTAACTTCACAAGAGAAGATGATATCCCTGATTTGGAGTTAAACGAGATTATCTGGAAATCAATTAAAGGAAAAGATTCTAAAATGCCTCCCCCGGTTAGAAGTGCATTTGTGAATGCAGTTGAAAGGTAGAATATTACTTAAAAAAAATATAAAGTCTTCATTTTCTCAGTTTTAGCAGATTTCTCCGTCATCGTCAATGTAGCATGCATCCACCTGGTATTTTCTCCAAAGGTCAACAAACTTCTTTAAATCGTTCATATATTTTTTTATTTCTTCGTAGCCGGAAATCATTTTACCATTGTCTTTAATTGCCGGCAAAGGAATTTCGTTCGGAAAATCTTTATTCTTTTCAACATTAATTACATTATGAGAAATCACAAACTCTTTTATTTCTTCTTCAATTTCGTCGCAGAAATAGCAATTTTGTTTTCTATATAATTCAATCATTTCTAAATTCTTTTTTTTATAATTTAAAAATATTTTTCAATAATTCAGTATAAAACATATCTTCGAATTTAATTCAGCAATACCGGGAGTTTGACTTACCGGTTCAAATTTACATTGTTCTTTATTATGCTTTTCTCTAATTTTGTTACCATTAGTCAATAAATTGTAAAAAATGAAATCATTAATAGATCTTTTTAATATTCTGCTCCCTTTATTTTATATAGTAACTTTCGTTATTTATTCATACGATTTTACCAAAGGCGGGAAAAAATTTATTCATTCGAAAAGGCTTTTTCTTTTTTTAACATTAATTGCACATGCTGTTTATCTTATATTAAGAACTGTATATTTTGATCATCCGCCGATAACAAATGTTTTTGAGATATTCACTGTTCTCGCGTTTTCCATCAGCTTTGCATATTTCATTTTAGAATTGGTAACGGACATCAGGGGAACGGGCCCTTTTATCATTATTATATCAATTTTATTCCAGGTTATTTCATCTTTTTTCATTCAAGACCTAACAGAAGTAAAAACGGTTTTAAGAAATCATCTTTTAGGTTTTCATGTATTTAGCGCTTTGATTGGATATGCCGGGATATCCATTTCTGCGGTATACGGAGTTCTATATCTAATACTATATAAAGAAATTAAGTTAAATAAGTTTGGATTAATTTTTAACCGTCTGCCAAACCTGGAAACATTGGAAACATTAAGCTTTTATTCTGCTGTAATTGGTTTTGTGCTTTTATCTGTTGCTATTATAATCGGTATCATCTGGCTGCCGAAAGCATTTCCAAATTTCTCTTACGCCGACCCCAAATTAATCGGAACATCTTTGGTCTGGATTCTCTATGGTGCAGGTATTTTAAGTAAAATATTTGGTAAATGGAAAGGAAAAAAAGTTATTCTTTTGTCTATTATTGGTTTTGTCCTAGCAATTTTATCAACAACAATAACAAACTTTTTGTCTCAAAGCTTTCATTCTTTTTATTAAGATACAGCGATAACTAGGATATGAATTTATTTGCAGTTTCAATAAGTCATCATACAGCACCGATTGAGTTAAGGGAAGCACTTTTTTTTGGTGATGAAGAGATAAAACAATTTGTTGAAAAAACAAAAGGAAATCTCTTTAATGAAGGATTGGTAATATCCACCTGCAACAGGACTGAAATATATGGAATCCCGGTACATAAAGAATTACAATATTCTGAAATTCTTAATTCTATACAGAGTATCAAATCTGTAAATGATATACGACCTGGACATTTTAAAAATCTATTTTCACGTGAAGCCGTAACCCATCTTTTTGAAGTAATAACGGGAATAGACTCACTCTTAATTGGCGATAATCAAATATATCATCAAGTTAAAGATTCTTTTCAGCTATCCGAGGACCTTCACTTTACTGGTTTTCTGATGAAGAGGCTTTTTGATTTTGCCGTTAAAACCGGTAAACGTGCTATAACAGAAACTGAGATAAGCGAGGGTGCTGTTACTGTAAGTTATGCTGCTGTTCAATTAATTGAAAAAATATTTTCAAGTCTTAGTAAGAAATCAGCTCTTGTAATTGGAACCGGGGAATCGGGAGAAATTGCTGCAAAGCATTTAATGGAAAGAGGAATTGGTAAACTTGCCGTAACAAATAGAACCATCGATCGCGCTGAAAAAGTGGCTCAAAAATTAAATGCTAAAATTTTGTCTTTTACAAATTTTAAAGAATATCTTCATGAATATGATATAATTATAAGCGCAACCAGTTCAGAGAACTTAATTCTTACCAAGGATGATATAAAAACTGCAATGAAGAAAAGAAATTATGCAAACATGGTCTTGATGGATATTGCAATACCAAGGGATATTGATCCGGCTTCAAAAGAAATTGATTATGTTTTTTATAATGATATTGATTCTTTGAACATCATTGTTGAACAAAATCTTGAAAAAAGAAAGGGCGAAATTCATAAAGTCAAAAAAATTATTAATGAAGAAGTGGATAATTTTTTTGAGTGGTATAATTCGCTTGAAGTTGCACCGACAATAAAAGATTTGCGGGATTATTTTGAAGCTGTAAGAGTTGAAGAAGTTGATAAGAATAAAAACCGCTTTTCTTCCGAAGACCAGGAAAAATTGGAAATTATAACTAAACGGATCATAAATAAAATCCTCCACCATCCAACCCTTGAGCTGCGGAAGCTAAACCAATCGGATAATAATATAGATGAGACGGCAATAAAAATGAGTCTGCTTAGAGATTTATTTGGAATTGATAATAATAAACCTGCCTCATCAAATCAGGGCAGTGAAAAAGAAGGAAAAGATAATTGAATAAAAAATTTATCATTGGTTCAAGAGGAAGCGAGCTTGCATTGTGGCAAGCCGAATTTATTAAAAGTGAACTTGAAAAGAATAACGAAAATATTTCCGTTGAAATTAAAATAATAAAAACAACCGGCGATAAAATTACAGATGTAGCTCTTTCAAAAATTGGAGATAAAAGTCTATTTACAAAAGAGCTGGAAAATGAATTATCAAACAACAACATTAATATCGCTGTTCATAGTTTGAAGGATCTCCAAACGCAGTTACCTCCAGGATTAAAATTGGGAGCAGTAACTAAAAGACACCCGGTTGAAGACGTTTTAATTGCAAAAGAAAAAAATGCTACATTAAAAACAATTAAGAAAAACGGAGTTGTAGCAACCGGTTCTTTAAGAAGAAGAAGTCAGCTGCTTAATCTTCGGCCTGATATTAATGTTGTAGAGTTAAGAGGAAATGTTCCCACCCGGATAAAAAAATTTTTGAATTCCGAATGGGATGCAATTATTCTTGCAAGGGCAGGAGTTGAAAGACTTGGGTTGGAAAAGAATATATCTTCATTTATTAATGCAGAGGAAATTCTTCCTGCTGTTGGGCAGGGCGCCCTTGGAATTGAAATCCGGGAGTCGGATAAGGATACAGAGAATATTTTAAAATCGATTCACCATCAGGAAACTTATTACGGAGTATTAGCAGAACGCTCTTTGTTAAGAACTTTAGAAGGCGGCTGCCAGGTTCCAATCGGTACTTATTCTGAAATAAAATCAAATGAACTTTTATTGAAAGCTTATGTTGGTTCGGTTAATGGTAAAACAGCATTCCGGGAGAGTATTTCGGGCAATAAAAAAGAAGCAGAAAAATTAGGAAAAGAATTGGCAAATAAGTTGTTAAAAGCAGGTGCAAAAGAAATTCTTGATGAGATATTTAAGACTGTACGGAAAAAGTAAAATTTAAGGTAACGATTTCTTACTCATAATCCTAAACTGGCAGAGCCAGAACCAAAAATTAATAATGAGTATATTAGAT
>CAYUVK010000087.1:0-22292 GCA_964448105.1 uncultured Ignavibacteriaceae bacterium | reverse complement strand
GTAGCGGCGTTGCTGCTATATATCATCTAAACACGGTGGATCTTTAAAGAATTTGTAATCCCAATATTCAATAAATTCTAATATTAGTAATGTTATCAAAAATTAATTGTTCGGTCTGACAGCCTATACGTTTATCGCATTCCCATGCTGTCAGCCCTCACAAATAATTTTTTGAAATTTTCAGTAAATCCTGAAATGATTTACCCATTCCGCCGTGTAAAAAACCTTGCTTAATTTTTAATTCCTTAAATGGAAGTTAATTAAGCAAGGCTTTTTTGAGAACAAGAGTAGTGAAATTTTCTTGCCTTTGGAGGAAAAAGAATTTATGTTACATACAATTAAGTTTTTTCTGGGAGGGAAATTACAAATAATAATTTAATCCATAAATCTAAATATAATAGTAAGTCTATATTTAGTCATTATTTTATGTCTAAGTTTAGGCAATTAAGATGAAGATGTATATATGTAGACATAAAGTTCCTAAATATAGCCTTATGCAGTAAGGTCAATAAAGGACTTAATAATAAGTTGTGTGTAAAAAATAATGAAAAAAATATTAATTCTATTATCAAATGGCTTTGAGATCCTAGAGGCAGCAGCCTTTATTGATATCCTAGGATGGGCAAATGTCTTTGGGAATGAAAAGATAGAGATTGTTACAGCTGGGGTCCATACAAAATTAAAATGTACATTTGGTTTTCAAGTAATACCTGATACTCAAATAAAAAACTTAAATATTAATGAGTTCGACGCCTTAGCGATACCGGGTGGATTTGAGAAAGCAGGATTTTACGAAGATGGTTTCTCTGAAGAATTTCTTAATTTAATCCGGTATTTTGACGAAAAGAAAAAACCAATTGCCTCTATTTGTGTGGGCGCTCTTTTATTGGGGAAAAGCGGAATACTTGCTAATCGATCAGCAACTACCTATCACCTCTTAGAAGGCAAGCGGAGAAAACAATTAGCAAAAATGGGTGCAAACATTAAAGACAAACCTATTGTACAAGACGAAAATATCATCACTTCTACTTCTCCAGCAACAGCTATGGCGGTAGCATTTACACTCTTAGAAACACTTACATCAAAAGAAAATGTAGAAAAGATTAAAGAAATGATGGGATTCTAACTAAAAAATATAAACACATAACATGGCATTTTAATCCGACAGCGATCCCGCACTCGGCACTTTTTAGAAAATAAAATTTTTACTTATTTAATTTTCCATTCAAACCAACTATTTTCCATTCAAACCAATTATTTTGTATATAGAGAGAATCAACTATAATTTTATTTTGATTATTAATTTTTTGATGTACAAAATATAGTTCCTCAGTGTAATGTTTTATTTAGGGGAACCGTCTTGTTCATTATAATAATTAAAAACCTAAGGGGTGCTCTATGAAAAGAAGTTATATTGTTTGTTTCAGTCTGCTGCTAGTTTTCCTCATAATCACATTAACCACAGCATTTGCCTCTAATAAAGGTAATGCTAAGAAAATTAAGACTTTAAGCGGCAAGGAAATAACTGTTCCAGAAATGGATGAATATCTAAAAGCCCAAATGGATTCATTAGGAATACCGGGGATGTCCATAGCCATAATCAATGATGCAGAAATAGTCTACCATCGTGCCTTGGGCGTGATCAACGTCGAAACAAAAGAAAAAGTGACCGATGAAACTCTCTTCGATGCCGGCTCAATGTCAAAAACGCCTTTTGCTTTTCTTGTAATGAAAATGGTAGAAAAAGGAATATTGAATTTGGATCAGCCTCTATATACTTACTTACCATATCCTGATATTGCAAATGATGAGCGTTATAAATTAATAACGGCCCGTATGGTTTTGTGCCATACATCCGGCTTTCCTAACTGGAGGTTTTTTAATGCAGATGGCAAATTGGATATCAAATTTACACCAGGAACTCAGTTTCAATATTCCGGAGAGGGTTATGAGTATCTGGCAAATGTCGTGGCTCATCTGAATAATATTTCGAAAAATGGCCTTCAGGATTTATTTGAGAAAGAAGTTGCCATTCCTTTGGGAATGCAACATGCATATTATACTTGGAACGATTACTTGGAAAAACACAGAGCAGACGGCCATGTTGATGGTAAGGTTTATTCTACAGAGTGGGGTACAAGCGCTAAGAATCCGAATTTTTTTGCCGCATTCAGCTTGCAGTCAGAAGCAATAAGTTACGCCAATTTTCTAATTGCTATGATAAGGGAAGAAGGATTAAAGAAAACGACTTTCGATGAGATGTTGAAAGTTCAAGTAGTCTTTCCCACCAACCTTCTAAATAAGAGTGCTCCAAAAACTGATAGTTCTACCTGGTGCCTTGGCATAGAGAAAAAGCATTCGAAGTTTGGTGATGAATATATGCACGATGGCGACAATTATAATTTCACTAGCGCTTTCATGTTCAACCAGGAACAAAAGTTTGGTTATGTATTTTTCGTTAACTGCAATAAAGGAATTGATTTTAACAAAAGATTGGATTTGTTCTTAAAGAGTAAGGATGCCTCGCGATGATAGGCATGTCTTTTTTATTCTGACATTCCGCTCAATTACAGAAGGTGATATCTTTTTTTACTTCGAAAGGAGATATCACCTTTCATTTTCATCCTATCAAAAAAATAATTGCTCGCCTAACTCCCTTCCCCAATTCTCACGCAAATCTTATTATTGCTTGCATAAATTACATTACTAGTCCCCAGACAAGTAATTTTTTAATCTTTTCTTTAATTTTTTTCATAAATAGTAGTGGCTTAGTTTTTGATTTGATATAATTATTATAGAAAAGGTCAATAATGAGTAATAGCAAAAACAATAATTTCGTTATTATTGCAATAGTTATAGTAACCTTGATAATCTTTTTTCTTATTTTAAATTATGGGACTATTATAAAAGCTGTCTACCCTCCTAAACCTGTTGTAGTAAGTTCAAACTTAAATGATTCATCCACAAGATTGTTTGAGTATAGTGCAAAGGTCGAAGCCGTAATTCGTAATGATGGAGGCAATGGGGATATCGTTTTAGAAGCGACCGTATATCAAGATGGTCACACTTGGACTAAAACGGCTAAAAAATATTTTGAGGCAAAAGAAACAGAGACTATGGCCATACAATTCGATGAGGTCAAATTATTGGCTGACGATGTTAGAGGTAGCATCCGAGCCTATCCATTTGGCAAGTAGAAGTTTTTAGCTTATCAGTAATTAAATCAATTACATATTCCGGAGTCTAATAATCCCTAACTTAATTTTTAATATTCTTAATTGAATTTTAATTAAGCAAAGGCTTTTGAAGAAAAACATTCTTTAATTCATTGAATTAGTTTATCAACTGCACTCCTTAATTCATCCACCCTCAAATGTGAATAGATTTCTGTAGATTTAATAGTAGAATGACCAAGCAATTTCGATACATCGTAAATTGTTACCCCTTTCTGGACCAGCCAGCTCGCGAAAGTATGCCTCAAAGAATGAAATTTTAATCTTTGGTTTAGATTAGTCTTCCTTACAAATTTCCGGAATTTTTGAGTTAATAGGTTTGGCTTTATCGGATTTTCATTATATGTAAATATTATTTCTGCATTTCTATTTTGCTGTCTCTTCTTTAGGACCTCGATTGCAACATTATTTAACGGAAGAGTTCTTATCTTTTTTGTTTTTGTCATATAAACCAGATTGTTTACATATAATAGTCTTTCAACAATATTAATTTGATTCCATTCCAATTTTAATAATTCCATTTATCTCAATCCGGTATTAACTGCAAAAATTATAAGATGTTTTAAATCTTCATTATTAATTACAAGCAATAGCTTATCGAATTCTTCTCTCGTAAAATAAATTGGCTTAATCTCGGGTAGTCTTGGTTTTTTGATTCCAATACATTGATTATTTTCTAAATAATTTTTCTGTATTCCCCAGTTTAAAGCGCCTCGTAAATATTGTATATCCCTTGTCACAGCATAAGCAGAAACCCTCCTAAGTCGATTTTGTACAAAATCCATTACCATGTTCCTGTTTAATTCGTCAATTAGGATTTTCCCAAAGTATTTTCTTAATAAGTTGAAAGTCGTTTTTTCTGATTGTACGGTTCTGTAACTATGTACCAATTCTGAGTATACTAAATATTGAAAGAAAAATTTTCCCATGCTTATAGGAATTGTTTTTTTCATCTCCCTCCTTTTAATTATTTCCTTAAAGTCTAGCAGGAATTCTATTGCCCCTTTTTTTGTTTTTGATTTTGATGAAATAGAAGCTCTTTTTCCGAATTTATTTTTATAGTAGATATAATAAATTCCATTTTTATGCTTTGATAATACATTTCACCCTCCAGTTCTTGTTTAACATCAACTCAATTTATGTTCTTTTTATCAAAAAATAATTGCTTGCCCAAACCACATTCCCAATCCTCACGCAAATATTTTTTTATCTTGTCATTAAAATAAAATTATAAACTAACCACCATCGAAAAAGACTTCCTTATTTTTGCGCTTTTTTTAAGCTGTTCCGGTCAAAAATAAGTAAGACTTTTCTCTGTGCCTTCATCTTCATAAAACATAACATTTGCAGTCTTATCAAAAATTAATTGTTTGGTCTGACAGCCAATACCCTCTCCGCATTCCGATGCTGTCAGCCCTTCACAAATAATTTTTTTAATATTTTCAGTAATTCTTGAAATGATTAGCCCATTCCGCAGTGTAAAAAAACCTTGCTTAATTTTTATACGTTGGATTATTGATTAAGCAAGGCTTTTTTGAAGAATAACTGCAGAAGAGAATTTTCTTGCCTTTGGTGAAAATCTCAGTTCACATAATCTTCGTTGGACGTAAGTAAAATAAGTTTCTTGTTCTGGGCATAATATCTTTAAATTTTCATATCCCTTGTCTATTAACCTAAAGGTTATTTTCCCTTTATTACTACTTATTTATCTTTGCCATCATCTCTTCAACAGTCTCTGCAGTTGCACCATAAATAACAGGATTAACAATACCGTTCGGTCTGTAATATGTGGATAGTTGACCGCGGTGATGCACAGTATCGAACAGAAGCTGATAACAATGATCCCTCAGCGGAAGATTATATAAATGCATTCCATAAACTAAAAATGGTATATCTGATTTATCCCACTGCTCTTCATTTACAGTTTCAAGCTTTTTCATAAGTAAAGCGGTATCTTTTTTATATGAAGTAATTATATCATCAAGTGATTTATATGGTGTCATGTTGCGATGATTTATTACACCAGCATCAATAGCTTCAATCAAGTCTTGTGGATGCCCTACAAGATGTTCAACAATTTCTCTTGCACATCGGTTTTTGGGATGCGGTTTATATTCCCATCCATTCTCTGGAAATGCCCGGAAAGCATTTTCAGTGATAGGTAATTCATAATTCCAACGGTTTATGAAATATTCTTTATTAGTCATAAGCCCTCCTATTTATTTGGAAAATTATTGAACAAAAAGTAGATTATTAAATGGTGATTATCTATGCTTAAAAACACAAGAAATTTTGAGAAATTAAAAGGAATAGTTCCGATATTTTGAAGAGAAATTTTTTCCAATTGCTAGTCATTAAATCAAAATATTTTCAATCCTATCAAAAAAATAATTGCTTGCCTAATCCCCTTCCCCATTCCTCACGCAAATATTTTTTTTCATCTTGTTTACCAACCGAAGGTTGGTCAGTAAATCTTGAAATGATTTACTTATTCCGCCAAGCAAAAAAACCTTGCTTAATTTTCTAAACTTTGAAATGGTATTTTAATTAAGCAAGGCTTTTTTGAAGAGCAGCGGAGATAAAATTTTTGTTGTTTTCAAAATAAGTTCTCCCGTTGATTATTATTTACAAGTAATTGTGATTAGCTTATTCTTTTCCCATCAGATTCCTTAGCTGAAACTCATGACAGATAGGATGCATTACCGCACTTTCGGGCATTAACACCTTAGCAATATTCAGCTCCTCAATAGATTTGTGAGATACTTATCCTGACAATTATTTAGTGTTTTGTAAAGCTTTCAATTTAGTTTTTGTTAATTCACTTTTCGGATTTAATTCGATGGCTTTTTTGTAATTCACAATAGCATTTACCTTATTCGTGCTAATTCCGGTTTACGTTCACATCTATCACTACAGAAAAAGACTTCCTTATTTTTGCAATTCCTTTAAGCTGTTCCGGTCAAAAATAAGTAAGACTTTTTTCTGTACCTCGAAACCTTGCTACATGGAAATAGCACAAGTATCTTTCAAACCAATGTACATATCGTAAAGTAAATGTTTCAATTGTTGTTTCATAATTGCTTTAAATATTATTAAGATCACACTATCCCTTGGCTTTCCAATTTTACTCTTTTTTAATTACTTTTTTCACATTATTTTGAGATATTCCTTCTTATCCCGAATTATAGTCCTGAATATTTTTTTAACAGTTATCCTGTAGTCAGATTTATGAAATTACATGTATGCTTAGCAATCATATTTATTCGGCTCATTTAAATTTATGTTTTAAAGAATAATCAACTACGTAATTTCCTTCTCTTTAATTCTTGTTCATTAACTTTATAAAACTTTAAATTCCAGAAAGAACAAATTGAAATGAGTTAACCTTAGTATTTATAAAAGTTAAATTATGAATCATACAATTAGATTAACCATAGTCATTATTGTTATTCTTCTTTTTCTACCAAAAGAAGCCTGCCTGGCTCAGCAGGATTTTACCTTTGAACATTTCGACATTGATAATGGATTGCCTGACCCAACTGTTAGTTGTATTCTAAAGGACAGACTTGGATATTTATGGATTGGAACAGGTCGTGGTTTATGCAGATTTGACGGATATCAATTTAAAACATATTTGGGAAGGGGCACGAATCATATGGTAAAATGTATTTTTGAGGATAAATCTGGAACTCTCTGGGTTGGTACTATAGCAGGCTTAAATAAATATGACAGGATTACTGATACATTCAAACTGTACAAAATACCCGCAGAAACATCTGGTTTGAAAACCATTTTTGAGTCGCCAGGTAAAGAAGCTATATTTGAGTCGCCAGGTATAGAAGCTATATGTGAAGATAGAAACGGTAATCTCTGGGTTGGTACCAGATCTGCACTTTATAAATTCAATATCGAAAAAGGAAACTTTACTCTTGTTAAAGGCAAATCCGGTGAGCCAATTGTTCTGAGCGGTAAATCAATTTGGGCAATATATCAGGACAATAGGGGAAATTTATGGATTGGAACGGGACATTATTTGCCTGAGGACGGGGGGCTATTTTTGTATGATCCCTCATCCGGAATTATTAAACAGTTTGTTCATGATCCTTCCAATCCCAAAAGTCTGCTTCAAAACCTGGTTACCGCAATTTATCAGGATAAGCAGGGCAGCCTCTGGATAGGAACATATAGAGGATTAGAAAAATTTGATTATGCAGATCAAACTTTCATTCATTTCAGTCATGACAATCACAACACAAACAGCTTAAGTAACAATGCTGTAAAATGTATTTCGGAGGATGATGATGGGAATTTGCTTATCGGGACAGATGGCGGCGGGTTAAACAAATATAACCTGAAATCCGGGAAATTCTCTGTATTCTCATTAAATAAAAATGAAAATGATAATAAAAATATAGCTGCAATATCCTTATACACAGACAATTCCGGTATTGTATGGTTAGGAACTGAAACTGACGGATTATATAAAATTACCCTGCAGTCTAAAAGTTTTTTTCGTGCACAAAATAGTGTTAGGAACGCTGAAAGAATTAGAAATTCCTTGAAGCAGCTATCAATAACTGCGATGTACAGGGACAAAGGGGGTATTATTTGGATAGGAAGTTCAGATGGAGTAAAATCAATTAATCCCGATCTTAGCATTAGTCCCTCTTTTTTAAATGGCAGAAACGGTCTCGATAATTCGATCTTCGAAGATAATACTAATAAACTCTGGTTTGGTACGCTCGAAGGACTCTATATAATTGATCTTAAAACCAAAAAGGTTATCCGGTATATTCATAATCCAAATGATCCAAACAGTATATCGGATAATCAAATAACTTCAATTGTTGAGGATAATAGCGGAACAGTATGGTTGGGTACTTTTAATCATGGTATTGAAAAATATGATAGAAAAAGCAGAACATTTAAACATTTTCCTTTGAATCCGCCTGATACAACATCACCGGGTTATAGTTACAGAGCAGTCAGGGCCATGTTCGTTGATAGTCATGATCTCATCTGGATAGGTACTTATAAAGGATTGGCAACAATCAATCCGTTAAATGATACATTTAAATGGTATGTTCCTCACCACAATGATTTGAGCAGTCAATGGTCAAAAATTGTGTACGGTTTTCTTGAGGATCATAATAGCGTCATCTGGCTTGCTACCGGTATGGGCCTTGTCCGCTTCAACAGGCAATCCGATACTTTTACCTTCTATGGAGACGCTAATAGCACAGTTGATGTTAGAGCTAAATCATTGATTCAAGACAAACATGGCAATATTTGGTTTCCAACATTTACTATGATTACAATGTTTAATCCCAGGACAAAAAAGTATAAGAATTTTGCGAAAAATTACGGACTGAATGAATTTTATACCTGGGCAAAAGTCTGTAAAGATTCATCAGGAAATTTCTATTTCGGGTACTATGGTGGAATTACAATCTTTAATCCCGATAGTATATATAGTGATAACCCGGCTCCACCTGTTGTACTTACAGATTTTAAATTTTCAGACCAGTCCGTTCATCTAGATTCAAGTATTTCCGTTAAAAAAGATATTGAACTTTCTTATCAGCAGAATGAATTTTCAATCGAATTCTCTGCTTTAAATTTTATAAATAGTTTTAAGAATCAATATTCCTATAAGCTTGAGGGATTTGATAAGGACTGGATTTATTGCGGAACAAGGCATCAGGTAACATATACAAATCTTAATTATGGTACCTATACTTTTATGGTTATTGGCTCCAATTCTGATGAAATCTGGAATAAGAAGGGAGCCTCTTTAACTATTACTATTTTGCCTCCATGGTGGAGAACAACATGGGCATATATTTCATACGGACTTATCTCTGTTTTTTCTTTGTATGGTTTAAGAAGATATGAACTTAATAGAATAAAATTAAAAGATAAAATAAAAATGGACTCCGCAATTCTAAAAGAGAGAGAAGAAACAGATAAAATGAAATCAAGGTTTTTTTCTAATATTTCTCACGAATTCAGAACTCCACTAACCTTAATACTTGGTCCGGCTGAAAAGATTAATTCTAAAAGTTCTAATGATATTATTAAAGATTCAGAAATAATAAAGAGGAATTCAAAACGCCTACTGCAATTAGTAAATCAGCTGCTTGATTTATCAAGATTGGAGGCAGGCAAATTAAAGCTTGAAGCCACTAAAAA
Organism: uncultured Ignavibacteriaceae bacterium; assembly: GCA_964448105.1. Lineage (GTDB taxonomy): Bacteria > Bacteroidota > Ignavibacteria > Ignavibacteriales > Ignavibacteriaceae > CAVQBP01. Next base: position 12,867 of record CAYUVK010000087.1, on the reverse strand, counting down.
TAACATTGTTTCATTTGTAAAAGGGATAGCACTTTCATTCGAATCACTGTCTGAAGAAAAAGATATCACTCTAAAGATTGAATCGGAAAAGGAGTACATTGAAGTATACTTCGATAAAGAAAAGATGATAAAAATATTAACGAACGTCTTATCCAATGCATTTAAGTTTACACCGCAGGACGGGAAGATAACGGTTTCGATAACAGAAAACGCAAGTTCAAGTAAAAATGTTGAAATAAAAATCAGAGATACGGGAATCGGAATACCTAAAGAGGAGATACCAAAACTGTTTGACAGGTTTTACCAGGTTGATTCATCATTTACAAAAGAATATGAAGGGACAGGGATTGGCTTAGCATTAACAAAAGAATTGGTCGAACTTCACCACGGGATCATCTCGGCGGATAGTGAAATGGGACAGTTTACCGAATTCATAATCATTCTTCCTCTCGGAAAGGATCATTTAAAAGAAGAAGAGATAGTAATTGAAAAGAGGTCAGATAAATCAGAGATCAGTTCTGATGAAAAAATAGATTTCATTCCTAAAAACTTGAACCAAGCATCAATAAATGATCTGGAAGTTAATTCTTTAAAAGAAGAAGAAACAATAATTCTGGTTGTTGAAGATAATTATGATATGAGGGAATATATAAAAGAATCGCTGGACTCCAGCTATAAAGTTGAAGAAGCAGTAAATGGCGAGCAGGGAATCAGGAAAGCAGTAAAAATAATTCCTGACCTGATAATCAGCGATATGATGATGCCGAAAATGGATGGGAATGAAATGACAAGGATATTAAAGAATGATGAAAAGACAAGTCATATCCCAATAATTATATTAACAGCAAGATCAGGACAAGAAAATAAGCTGGAGGGATTACAGACCGGAGCGGATGATTACCTAACAAAACCATTCGATATAAAAGAACTTCAAATAAGGATAGAGAATCTAATTAGCATAAGGAAAAAGCTCCAGGAAAAGTTCAGCAGGATAGAAAATAAGACACCTAAACCAATAGAGAAGAAATTAAGCAGCATTGATGAAAAATTTATTGCAAAAGTAACTGAAATAATTGAGATGCATATATCCGAAGAAGAATTTAGTATGGAAGATTTGGGTAACGAGTTGGGGATGAGCAGAATGCAGATACATAGAAAATTAAAAGCATTAACCGGGAAATCAGCAAGCAGATATATTAGAAGTTTTAGGCTAGAAAGGGCAAAACAAATCTTAAATGAAAGAAATGAAAATATATCAGAAGTAGCATACTCATTAGGATTTGGAAGTCCTGCATATTTTACAAGATGCTTTAAGGAAGAGTTCGGTTACCCGCCAAGTGAATTTAAAATTTAAAAATTTCTTAACTCCCTATTGCTGTATCTCACAAAAAAACACCACAAATCATTTGATCTTTCTTACCATGTTACAAAAAGACAAATCTTTGTTACAATTTTAATATGTAGAAGCACTCCCCTTTTTGCTTATTGAACCTTAGAAAATCAAAACAAAAAAGGAGTGCATCATGAAAAACATTTCATGTTACAAGTTGTTCATATTGTTCATAACAATATTTTTATCCTCTTCTGTATTTTTATTTTCACAGGGGATTAGTTACGGGGATTCGACAGTGGAAATACCTTTAACAAGACTACAACTCTGGCTTAAATCTGATAACGGAATAGTTACAAGTAATGGCAGGGTAAGTAAATGGCTAGATCAAAGCGGGAATGGGGATGATGCAGTCGAAACTGATACAAGCCGCCAGCCGGTTTTAGTGAATAATGAACTTAATGGAAAACCGGTAATAAGTTTTGACGGAGTTAATGACAGGTTAGGATTTACAGGCTCAAAAAAGATGAGTCAAGTGAGTGTATTTGCTGTTCTTAAAAATAAAGCTCCTGATGTTAATTCTGATGCTGTTGGTTCTATTTTAACATTTGGTCCTGGAGGAGCTTATAACGCGAGTGAACATTTAGGTTTGAGAATGCGGGGATTTCCTCCGGGAAATGATAACGATGTTGTTGTTGGCACCGGAGATGGGCCGGATTATGTTTTAGCGAATTCCACGAATTTATCAAAGTATAATGAATGGAGAAACATAAGTTTTGTAACTGATAATACACTTTTTAATACAACCTTGCAATGGAATGGAAAAAATGCAGTTATGGCACCGAGTGGTTCTGACCTTTCTTTATCTATTTCGCTTGGTGATTCGGCAGCCGCTGGGGGAGGAATCGGAGCAACCGACAATTTTGGACTTTTGGGTTTCCCAATAACTATGGCTAAATGTGATTTCGCTGAATTAATTGTTTATGATACGGTTCTTTCGAATACGGATAGACTAGCTGTAGAAAAATATCTAAACGATAAATATAATATAATGACATCCCCTGAGATACCTACGGCAGATCTACAGCTTTGGCTTAAATCTGATGCCGGAATAGTTGCAAATAATGGCAGAGTAAGTAAATGGCTTGACCAAAGCGGGAATGGAAATGACGCAGTTGAAACTGATACAAGCCGACAGCCGGTATTAGTGAATAATGAACTTAATGGAAAACCAGTAATAAGTTTTGACGGAGTTAATGACAGATTGGGATTTACAGGCTCAAAAAAGATGAGTCAAGTGAGTGTATTTGCTGTTTTTAAAAATAAAACTCCCGGGGTTAATTCTGATGCTGTTGGTTCTATTTTAACATTTGGTCCTGGAGGAGCTTATAACGCGAGTGAACATTTAGGTTTGAGAATGCGGGGATTTCCTCCGGGAAATGATAACGATGTTGTTGTTGGCACCGGAGATGGGCCGGATTATGTTTTAGCGAATTCCACGAATTTATCAAAGTATAATGAATGGAGAAACATAAGTTTTGTAACTGATAATACACTTTTTAATACAACCTTGCAATGGAATGGAAAAAATGCAGTTATGGCACCGAGTGGTTCTGACCTTTCTTTATCTATTTCGCTTGGTGATTCGGCAGCCGCTGGGGGAGGAATCGGAGCAACCGACAATTTTGGACTTTTGGGTTTCCCAATAACTATGGCTAAATGTGATTTCGCTGAATTAATTGTTTATGATACGGTTCTTTCGAATACGGATAGATTAGCTGTTGAAAAATATCTAAATGATAAATATAATATAACAATTACAGGAGTAGATAATTCAAAGTCAGAAAGCATTCCTGCGCTATTTACTCTTTACCAGAATTATCCGAATCCGTTCAATCCATCAACAACAATTAGATATTCAATTCCTAAAGCTTCTTTTGTAACATTAAAAGTTTACGATATTCTTGGGAGAGAAGTAGCAGCATTAGTTAATGAAGAAAAGCCAGCGGCGAATTACGAGATTAAATTTGACGCAAGTAATCTTTCATCCGGTGTTTATTTCTACAGACTAACTGCCACACCGGCTGGTGGAAACGCAGGTAAATTTGTAAGTACAAAAAAGTTCATAATTCTGAGATAATTTGTCTTCCTCCTCAGAAGACTCTGCGAACCCTGTCTGTTTCGGCAGGCAGGTTATGCAGTAAAAAAACCATACGGAATCTAAGATATTCCAGGCAGGGAAATAATGACTTTAGTAAATAAGAGAAAATCCTGAGGCAATTATTCAGTTAATTTAACAGAAGCAATCTTCCCAGTGGAGTTTACTTTTACAGAATGCAGGCAGGAAGCTTTGTATCAACCAAGAAATTTGTTTTGCTCAAATAATAATTTATTAAAGGTGATATCTTTTAAGAAGGAGATATCACCTTTTATTGTCATTCTATCAAAAAATAATTGCTTGCCCAATCCACTCCCCCAATTCCTCACGCAAATATTTTTTCCATCTGGCTTACCAACCGAAGGTTGGTCAGTAAATCCTGGAATGAATTACCTATTCCGCTGCGCAAAAAATCCTGCTTAATTTTCTATGTTAGATAGATATTGGTTAAACAAAGCGTTTAATATTCAGCAACAATTTCCAATTTTAAAGGTAATATACTTTACTCCATACCAATCCACTGCACCGATAATCGAACAGGTTCCAATATAGTCTCATAAACTTTGTTTATAAAAAGACACGACAATACTGCTCATATCATTACAACTAAAATCAGTCGTTGTTATAACTCTTGTATATGTAATTCCCCCATCGTTGTATGTTACTGACCATTTATAATCAGCCATTTGTAAACTATTACAATAACTTGAACCTATAATACTGCAATCAATATCTTCTGACCAGCTTGCTCTAGGAATATTGACTGCCTTTATACTATGATAAAAATTTCCTACTTCATTATTGTTCTCAATATTATGTATCACAGAAATACTTTCAATCTTATCATAATTATTGTTAAAACGAATATCTATGGTCGTACTTATGATACTGTCCTGATGAATCCCAAAGAAGGTATAATTTTTAACATTCCCATAAACAGGCGCTTCAAATCCATTCTCAATAGAAGTAAATGTCTCCGATTCATACGAACCATCTGAACCTGTTTTTTCTGATAATAGGTCATAAAGTGCAAAATGGTTTATGCGGCACATATAATATCCTTCTCTATTTTGATTTTCAGTAATAGTTTTTATTTCAAAATTAAGAGTGATTTCATTATCCCAGGTATATGGAGTAGTATAGATGTTATTGCAAGCTACTGCAATAAAATTTTGTTTATTTTGTGTCATGGTTTTAATATCAGAAACAACAATCTCATTTTTGTTTGAACCCAGGAACTCTATATTTTGAGTAGAACGGTAGTACTTGAATAATAATAAGAACCTATTTTCAGCCCCGGAGATTTTAAAAACTGCTTTAGCATCAGAATTTACATCAGGAAAAGATAATTGTATATAAGATATTTTTGCAGATAAGTCCTTATAAGCCCGAGTAAAGGTATGAAGAGTATCAGAGCTAGAGCTTACATTGAATCTATCAGATGGACCACCGGTTGTGATCCATGTATCGTTAGGAATACGGGTATACACATTTCCAAGAATTAACTCTTTCAAAAAATCCTCCCACCAGCCTTTTGGATCATACTGACAAACTGCTTCGACAGGATGCTTTCCATTCTTTATATCATTAAATATTTTAATAATAATTCCTTCTCCATACCTATTAACTAAATACTTTATTATCGGACCTCTTCCATAACAAAAGCTATAAAAATTTTCTAATAATTTTCCATTATTATCATATGGACTTATTTGCATTCCATCTAAAGAATAATAGGGACCTTCTAGAATAGCATCCGAAGTATAGTCAGGTATTTCTGAGAATTTCTCCTCAAACCAGGCCGCAGTAGCTTCGTTTACCCAATGATGCGTAGAAGCCCATCCTGATTTAGTTATTCCAGATCTAGTGTCATAAAGATATTGTATCAGATGGAAAAACTCGTGTCCGGCAGTGACACGTAATTTTGCTAAATCATTTAATAATTTAGTATTAAATTCGATATAACCATAATTATTACCAAACCAAGAACATGATGTATAACCATCTACTCCTGGACTTAGGTCTCTTATAAATACCTCTACCGGCCAATTAGTTCTTTCGTCATAATTAAATCCTAAATCTAAAACTTTTTGATATGCTTCTTCTAAGTAATCACCTAACTGGATTATGCTATTTGGTTCTGTATATATAGGAGAGGTTATTGCAAAATGATTCTGGGGACTTAGGTAATCTAAACTATTTACAGATAAAATTATTAAATTTTTCTGATTTTCATCAGATGTTTTTTCCAATATATTCTCTTGTTGCGGAACAGGAATATAACATGTTAAAACATTATTTGTATCCGTAGAGTAAATACGAGAATAAGTTGTTATAATTTCTCCTTCAGTAAAAGTTTCTTGTCCCAAAACTAAAAAATGTTTATCAGTGGTTGATCCTTCTGAATATTTAATAGCGATTTCAATAGGTTTAACGTAATTTGTTGGTAAGTTATCAATTTTATAAGTTTTTGATATATGATTTTCACCAAAAGGTTTATCGGTTTGCGAAGAATATATCTTAATCTCCGTAGTTGAGGAAAAACTTGACGTAGGAATATTTATAGTTAACTCATCTGCAATAATTTCACCACCGTTAGGACCAATAGTTTCAGTACTTGTTAAAGTATACTCATTATCTATAGTTTTTTCCGGCTCTGTAGGATTATTTTTGGAACAAGAGGTGATAGTAAGAAAAGTAAAAAAAAGAATAAAAGGATAATGAATGTAAGTAATTAAAGAAGTCATTTTGTCCACCTTTAAAGTTTCAGAAAGTGAAAAAATGAGAAGAGGAAATTATGTTTAAAGCAGAATAAGAGACATTTTTACCCTTGTGAAACAATATGTTTAATATAATATAATTTCACAACAATCTTTATTATAATTTAAAAAAAAATATTGAAAAATGTCAAGGACAAATGATGATCCAAAAGAATTTAAATTGATCTTACCCATCGTTTTTTATTCATTTTACCAAAAAGTGGATGTGTGATTTTCTGATCGGTCGGATATTCAACAAATTTTTTAGTGAAATCTAAATTAACCATCCAGCATTGAAATATTCTGACGTAAAATTGAAATCAGTATATGTAAAAATAATTTAATATGATACCTTGAAAGAAGCCCAATAGAGCTGACGAGAGTTGCTAAGACTGAAAGTCAAAACGTTTCTCTCAAGTAGAATTATTTATTAAAAATAATGTAAAGATACTGGGAATTTATGTCAATACTTAACCATTTAAATTAATATTAAGATGCCCTATTGTATTATGCTAAATAAAAAGATAAATCTCCCCTTTAATTAACTTTTTACAGAAGATGAAAGAAATAAAGAAGTAACTAAATTCAGAAGAGTCTATCTCCTAGGTTATGAATAAGTTGAAATAATTCTAATTTCATTAAGTACAATAAAGTAAATTAGGAACGCAAAAGGTTTTTTTATGATTTTACAGACTACTCCTTTTTTTAATCGTTCCATAACAGTCCTATCAAAAAAATAATTGCTCGCCTAATTCCCTCTCCCAATCCTCACGCAACTATTTTTTCCATTTTGTTTACCAACCGAAGGTTGGTCAGTAAAGCCTGAAATGAATAATCCAATCCAGCGTGTAAACAACCTTGCTTAATTTTTATGTAATAGCTATTGGTTAAGCAAGGCTTTTTGAAGAACAGCGGATAGAAATTTCTTGCCTTTGGGGGAAAATAGGGTTAAGTTGATATCAACCTTAAGTTTTTTTCGGGGAGATAATTGAAGTGAACTTATTTAATCCTGATTGCGAATTTATTAAAATGTCTACATATAGGCATTTATAGATGTCTATGTTTAGACATTTATGATTATAATGGATATATAGTGTTTAGATGAAACATATAAATTTTTCTCGTTTATATACTTTATAAAATAATAAGTTACATTGAAATCTAACCGAACATATTATTGTTTAAACAAGAGGAGTAACCCATGTTTTCAAAAATCAGACGACAGGTAATGAAACAGTTCACTGTGTGCCCCCGAACCGGTAAAATAACCGGACTTAAGATAGGAGAAAGAAAAGCTCGATGGCTTTGGATAGTTCTCGGTTTGGCCTCTGTTATTTGGGTTCTCATCCGGGTTGTACCCAAGCCCAGCCGTGCTACCTATCCATGTCAAAGAGTGGCACAGCCTATAGCCGCCGGTTTTATCGGTTGGTTATTAGGACTGATCGGGTCTTCCTTGATCATACACCGGGCCCGCAGCCTGTTTCAAAAACGACGTTATGCGGTGGCGGCGACCTGTTTTGCTGCGGCAATCCTTCTTAGTTTTTTCACATTGAGTGATAAACCTAATATTGCTTCGCCGGCCGGAAGCTTCGTCCCCACCGATCCTGCCAACACACCAATGGGTATTGCAAAAGGTATTAACCCCGGACGTGTCGTGTGGATCTATGACCGCCTGCTTTCAGATCAAGGCAGCAAAACTGGCTGGTGGTGGGAAGATCAACGTACTGATCCGGAAGAAGCTCAATATATGATGACGCAGGCTCTTCTCAACCTCACCGGCATTGCCGATCCTGTTGCAGCCTGGGATTCCCTCTTTAAGTACTTCAACCGGACACGTTACAACCAAATCAATACTGGTTACCAAGCCGGCGATAAGATAGCTATCAAGGTTAACAACATTTACTCCCGTTTCTATGAATGGACCGACAGCCAGGATAACCGTCCTTGTCCGCAAATGCTTCATGCTCTGCTGTGGCAATTAGTTAACAAAGCCGGCGTACCGGATGAGGATATAACCATATATGACTGTAACTTTTATCACGGCAACCCGGTTTACAAATACAACCATGCAGACTTTCCCGGCGTGCGGTGGGCCGAAGGCGACGCCACAGATCGCGCTGACGGACATGGTTATGAAAACGGTCCCGGAAATGATCCCGGTACACGTGAAAAGGTAGTGCCCGATACTACCTGTAAGGTTTATTACGGCGATCCTAACATCGTTCCGGGCAGCGGTACAGTCTGCCTGCCTACGGTTGTATCAAAGGCAAAGTATCTTATTGATGTTGCCATGCCCCGTCCGCATGAATTGGCCGGCGTAACTCTCTGTGCTAAAAACTTCTTTGGTTCGGTCTGGAATCCCGATCCCCCCTCGGGGAATGCTTATTATTACCATGGCTGGTGCCCGTTCTATATGCACAAGGCGGTAGCCTCCCTCGACTTCGCCGCCGACATTCCAATGCGCCCAATGGGAACATACAATGCCCTGGTCGATCTGATGGGACATAAAGAATTGGGCGGAAAGACAATACTGTTTTTAGGTGAATGTATTCGCTTTAAATACTGGTCGGCCCCGCCATTCAACGGCGGACCTGCATCAAGTTTGTTCATGAGCCAGGATATCGTCGCCATTGAGTCTGTTCTTCTGGACTTCTTAAGATCCGAGGGAGCTGTACCCGCAGGTACGCCCGATAATTATCTGCACGAAGCGGCTCAAGCCGATAATCCGCCTTCAGGCACTGTCTACGACCCGGAAAACGACGCAATCCCATTGAAGAGTCTGGGTGTACACGAACACTGGAATAATTCTACCAACAAACAATACACACGCAATCTGGGAACCGGTGAAGGTATTGAGCTGATTCAAGTTATAAAAACAACAGCAACTGCAGTTGAGAATAACAATGGCGATATCCCGCACACTTTTACACTTTTTGCGAATTATCCCAATCCGTTTAATCCAGTAACTACCATACAATATTCAATCCCTAAAGAATCTTTTTTAATTATAAAAGTGTATGATGTTCTTGGAAAAGAAATTGCAACTATAGTTAATGAAAGGAAATCCGCAGGAAATTATTCCATTGATTTCAATGCCAGCAATCTTCCAAGCGGCGTTTATTTATACAGAATGCAGGCAGGAAGCTTTGTATCTACAAAGAAATTTGTTTTGTTGAAATAATAGACATTATAAAGGTGATATCTTTTCTAATAAGGAGATATCACCTTTTATTATCATTTCTTTCAAAAAAATAATTGCTCGCCTAATACCCCTCCCCAAATCCCCACGCAAATATTTTTTTTAACTTATCAGTAAATCCTGCAATAATTTACCTATTCCGCAGTGTAAAAAACCTTGCTTAATTTTTATAAAATCAATCATCCGATTTATCAACTTCTTTTAATGTGAAGATATCCTCTACAACTACTTTAAAGTAACGTGCTATTTTCAAGGCAATAATTGTGGATGGAATAAATCTGCCAACCTCGATTGTGCTGATTGTTTTTCGGGAAACACCAATCTGATCAGCTAGGTCACTTTGACTCAATCGATGTTCAGCCCTAAATACTCGTATCCGATTCTCAAGCTTTACATTCATTGGCCTTCCTCTTCATGCTCTGTATTATCTCCCATTCGCAATAGTATGAAAAAACTAATACTGAACGTGGCAAGTAAAAGAAAGACTGAAAGGTCTAAATAAAACTTGGCAGGTAGAACCATACTGTTCTTATTTATAATGCTAGTTGCGAAAACCAAAAATAAAAGAGTCAATATCCAGGATATTTTACATGCCTGATTCATCATCTGATTAACATAACTATCACTAGTTGTTAAAAGATGATATCGTTCATTTCGGGGTATAAATCTTAACTTCCAAAATATCGTGATTGCTATCAAGATGATGGATATGATGGAAAGACTTTTACCGGCAATCGTCAGGTAACCTCTTATTCCTTCATTGATAAAGTAAACAGCTATTTTAATAGCGAAAACTGATGACATTAATATCATAGAAAGAACTAAGAGCTGCCTATGAATATCAACATGTTCTGCACTTGATTTTTTCCTCATTATGCCCATGATTTTACTCCGAGTTATTATTTTAATAACCTAAGGGTTTCTATACGAAACCTATATTTATCTTTTTGATACCTATTGGTTACAAATATAAATTTATTTAGTGTATTTGTCAACAAAAATTTAAATTCGCTCATAAATTTAGCATAAACGGAATCTCTCCCCTTCACAAACCTATTAGCAGGAATTCTTTGACTGGTTATTCTATCAAAAAATAATTGCTCGCCCTATCCACACTCCCAATCCTTACGCAAATATTATTTCATCTTGTCTGCCAACCGAAGTTTGATACAAACGAAGGTTGGTCATTAAAACAAAAGATGATAATACAGAAAGTACCATTGAAAAAGACTTACTTATTTTTGCAGTTCCCCTAACCTGTTCGATTCAAAAAATAAGTAAGACTTTTTTCTGTACCTTCATTTTCATTAAGCATAACATTTTCAGTCCTATCAAAAATTAATTGTTCGGTCTGACAGCCTATAAGTTTAATGCATTCCCATGCTGTCAGCCCTTCACAAATAATTTTTTCATCTTATTAGTTAATCTTGATATGGATTGCCCAGTCCGCAGTGTAAAAAAAACCTTGCTTAAGTTTTATTAGTTGGATTATTGGTTAAGCAAGGCTTTTGGAAGGACAATTATTTTCTTAATTCAATCATTTAATCAGCAGCATTTTCCTTACCTGGTTAGATGAACCGGCTTGGATTCTGTATAGATATACTCCACTCGGCTGGTTACCGGAATCCCACTTAATTTCATAAAAACCGGGTATCTGTTCTTTATTTACTAACGTTGCTATTTCTCTCCCGAGAATATCATAGATTTTGAGTGTAACAAATTCCCTGCTGCTGACTCCATACTTTATGCTGGTTGATGGATTGAATGGATTGGGATAATTCTGATATAACATAAAAGCCACAGGAACCTGTTGTTCATCAGTATTAATACTGGTAACAACTGAATTTGCTGGAAAGAATATGTCATCTATCCAGGCTATTCCAACACCGCCTAAGAAATTTTCGATTTTCCAGGTTAAGTTATGTTCTCCTGCTCTGATAAAATCAGTATAAAATTGCCAGTCCCGAGTTCCATCTCCCCATGAAGCATAAATACTGCTATCTACACTAAAGTAGAAGGAACTAGTTGAATTAACAAAGACTTTAAAAGCAAATGTAATTAAAGTATCTTTAGGCAGATTAACTGAAATAGCAAGAGTTGTAGATTGGAAATCAGAAATTTCTCCCGATCTTACTGAATATGAACCGGTCAGCGCATCTTTATCGGTAATTTCCCATTTAGAATCACCATACGTATCCCAATGGACCCAATCTAAATTTCCATGTTCAAAAGTTTCTGTAAATTTATCTGGCACTACTGCATAAGCTTTTACTTCCGGATTATATTCAGTTTTATTATTTAGTGAATCTGTTACATCAATTTTAACAGAAACAGAGTATATTCCTTTAGTGTCGGGTGTAAAAGAACCATTCGAAGTAATTTGAGATGAACTTCCATCAGGAGGGGTAAATATCCAGGAAGTATTTGTTGTATAGTTGACACCATCTGGTTTATATACTTCTGCAGTAAAAGATAAATTTTCTCCTATTTCCGCCAGAACAGATTTGGGTTGAATATCAGGTATAAAAAGCTCCTTAGGAATAACTGCTTTTGAACTTGTATCATTTATTGAATTGGATAATCTGGGAAAATTAAAAATCTTGTTGCCGGCATTTATCCCTGCACCTTCAAATAAAAGTGCAATATCTTCTGTTTCCCCGAAGCCCCATAAAAGGTCATCTGTTATTCTCCAGATAGCATGTTGCACAGTTGAATATTCTCCACAATAAAATCCTATTGAATCAATATATTTTACAAGCTTCAACAAATCCACGGCAGCAGCTGAACCATTCCATTTGTCTAAAGAAGGAGCAATATTAAATACGGCACCGCTGTGCGGCCTTCCTCCTTGACGATCAATGCAAGCGGTATAAATTCCGTTCAGCGTCTTTCCTTCACCTGGTTTTACAACTAAATCTCCTTTGTGTTCTACAAATAAATTTTCGGAGTGAATTACAACCTCATTCTGGTCTTCGTTGCGAACATTAACTAAAATATCACCCGGTTCTATAATAATAATTAAACCTGCCATCTCGGCTAATTTATCTATATCGGGTTGGAGGGGATCCCCATTGGGATCACCCATAATATCATTTTCATGTCCATCACTAGGTATGGAAAAATGTACACGATTTTCGAAAAAGCTTGGATCAAATTTGGTTCCCAATCTTGAATTAACTAAATCTGCAAATTCTGTATTTGATAAAGGGGAAGCTGTTTCATCTGATAAATTTTTCCAATCACCGTCGGTATTCTTTTCCCAATAGTCAGTCTTTTGTTCTAATCCCATTAAGTTTCCGGCCATCTGGGCGAATATACTAGGATAGTCTAAAGGATTCCATATACCTTCCACAACTTCATCACTGTTTGGTGTGCCTACATTCTGGCTACTATATGCATTGCAATCAAGTTCAATTTGATC
>CAYUVK010000086.1:0-22355 GCA_964448105.1 uncultured Ignavibacteriaceae bacterium | reverse complement strand
TAAGCCTGCCCCGGTAGCTCAGCAGGATAGAGCAGCAGTTTCCTAAACTGTTGGTCGGAGGTTCGAATCCTCTCCGGGGTACAAAATATATAGATATTTAACATAAGTTTTTAATAAAAAATTCTCTTATCTCACCCATAGAGCTCTTAAAAAACCCAAATTCTGAATCATTCTTGAATTTAGATAGAAAGATGAAAATGAATACGCAATATATTGCATATATTGGGAAAATACTAAAAAATAATAGCAAAGTTTTTTAATTAAGGCGATTTTTAAAAATATGCAATATAACGCATATTAAAAGTAATTATATTTGTTGTTATAAATATGCACTATCTTGCACTTGAATTTTTTTTCAAGTATAATTGCATAGTAAATATTAAATACGCAGTATATTGCATATAATAAATGACAAAAGATGAAATAGGAAAAGTAATAAAAGAGAGACGAAAATTCTTGAAAATTACTCAGAAGGAATTATCGGATATTGTAGAAGTAGGACTTCGAAGTTTAGTTGATATAGAAAACGGGAAAGGAAACCCAACGATAGAGCAGCTTAACAAAATTTTGGATGCATTGGGATTACAAATGAATATAACTATAAAATAGAATAAATATGAGAAAGGCAGAGGTTTATTATAATAACAAGCTAGCCGGATATTTGTTTGAAAATAATGACAAGTATTTTTTTAAATATAACGAACAATATATTTTAGATATTAGTAACCCTTCAATAAGTCTAACTTTGCCTAAATCTAAAGAAGTATTTATATCCAAACATCTCTTCCCTTTCTTTTTTGGCCTCTTATCCGAAGGTGAAAATAAGAAAATGCAGTGTGCAAAGTTAAATATTAATGATAACGATTATTTTGACATGCTACTTAAAACTTCAAGCCATAATACGGTAGGGGGAATAACGGTGAGAGAATTATGAATGTTGAAATTTGTCCGGGCTGCTTAAGCTTAGGATATAGTACTTATTGTAATAAATGTTTGAAGATTTTTTTTGATGGAAAGAAAATCAATCACATACTTAATTTTTCAAGATCGGAGTTTGATGATTTTAAAGCCGAACAAAGTGAAAGAATTTCTTTGCCCGGTAAACAAATTAAACATTTGCTTAAAATCGAAAATAAGGAATTAATCCCAGGCGAAGCAGGTGAATTTATTTTAAAGCCTATCCCTTCCAATCAAATTGAAAATCCTGATCAGGTTCCTTTTAATGAACATCTTACAATGCAGATTGCTGGTCAGGCTTATAATATGGATACTGCAATAAATGGAATAATATTTTTTAATGACGGTGAACCAGCTTATTTTACAAAAAGATTTGATATACATACAGACAGCAATAGATTATTGCAGGAAGATTTTGCTCAAATTGCCGGTAGGACCGAGGAAATAAATGGTGAAAGTTATAAATATGATTTCAGTTATGAAGAAATAGCAGAGCTAATGAAGAAATATATTAATGCATATCCTATTGAAATAGAAAAATTTTTTAAGATTATTATATTCAATTTTTTAATTTCAAATAATGATTTTCATTTAAAGAATATTTCAGTTTATAGGAACGAAGAATACGGGGATTATTTATTGGCTCCGTTTTATGATCTGTCAAATACCCTGCTGCATTTCCCGGATAAGAATAGTCCGGCGCTTAATTTATTTAAAAATAATTCAGAAAATGCCGGTAAAGCTGAAAAAGAATATACTCAACAGGATTTTATAAAATTTGCAAAAAAGATAGGAATAAAAGAGAAAAGATTTAATGTTATATTTACTAGTATGCTTTCAAAATCTGCACAGGTTAAAGATTTAATTTCAAAATCTTTTTTAAATGATAGACTGAAATCGGGTTACCTAGATAATTATCTAGAAAAATATGAAAGATTAAGAGAGAACATTTTATGAAAAACAAATTATTTTTATTGTTTCTGTTTTTCTTATTTTATTTATACCAGAATAAAGTACACGCTCAACATCAAAAGGATTCCATTATGATTTTGAATAACGGTTCGTATTTAATTAATTCTGGTGATGCTAGTTTGGTTGTTGATCCTTCGGAAGGCGGAAGAATTACATCGTTTAAATTGGCTAATTATGAATTCCTTACAGGGAAGGATATTAGTATGAATTACGGATCAACATTCTGGCCGGGTCCGCAATCGATCTGGAATTGGCCTCCTCCTCCTGTGTTGGATAGCGAACCATATTCTGCAATTGATAACGGCAATTCAATTAAATTAATAAGCAATAAAGATCCCATTACAGGTTTTCAATTTATTAAAGAATTTTCTGCAGGTAAAAACAGCAGTATAAATTTAAAATATTCAATAATTAATAAGTCTGATCAGACAAAGAAAGTTGCCCCCTGGGAAATAAGCAGGGCCGGTAAAGGCGGATTACTTTTTTTCCCCCTGGGCAAAGGACAAGTAGCCGGTAAAAATTTTGAACCGGCTCATGTTAATATAATTGATGGGATTGCCTGGTATAAAGATGAAATGAGCAGACCTGAAAACAACCAGCTAAGTATTGCAGACGGTTTGGAAGGATGGCTTGCTTATGCAATAAATAATAGATTATTTATTAAAAAATTTAAAGATACCAAACCGGAATTGATTGCCCCTGGTGAAGGAGAAATATTGTTCTATATTTCATCAAAAGCAGATTATATTGAAATAGAAGTCGAAGGGGAGTACAAAGCTTTAAAACCCGATGAGGAATCACACTGGGATATGGATTGGATAGGGAAAGATATCCCATCCAATATTAAAGTCGACAAAGAGAATAATAAGCTAGTTAATTTTGTAATGAAAATTGTACAAAATCAATAAAATAAAAAGATTTTATATAAATTATTACTTTCTAATAATGTTGCGATTTTTATCTTACCTTGATAAATAAGTGCAACATTTTTAAGTTTAGAACCGTCTAACCTGATTACTTTCTTTGGATTATTAATTGCTAACAATTATTAAGAGGTTCAACATTGGAGATTACTGCATTAAACGAAAAAATTAAACTGGAAAGCGCTTTTATTGATCGCCTTCAAAATGAAATAGGTAAAATCATTGTAGGGCAAAAAGCAATGGTTGAAAGATTGCTGGTTGGTCTTTTAGCTAACGGGCATATTCTTCTTGAAGGAGTACCCGGGCTTGCAAAAACTCTTGCCATAAAAACACTTGCTTCTACTATGACTGCTAAATATCAAAGGATTCAATTTACACCGGATCTTCTTCCTGCAGATTTGATTGGAACTATGATTTATAATCAAAAAGACGGAAACTTTTTTATTCGTAAAGGTCCGATCTTTTCCAACTTTATTTTAGCTGATGAAATTAACCGTGCTCCTGCAAAAGTCCAAAGTGCTCTTTTGGAAGCAATGCAGGAAAGACAGATTACTATTGGAGAGACTACTTTTCATCTTGAAGAACCTTTCCTTGTACTTGCAACTCAAAATCCGATTGAACAGGAAGGAACTTATCCGCTGCCTGAAGCTCAGGTAGATAGGTTTATGTTAAAAGTTAAAATAACCTACCCCTCCAGAGATGAAGAACTAAAAATAATGCGGCAAAATGTTAACTTCGATCAAATTGAAATACAGAAGGTCATAACGTCGGCTGATATATTAAATGCAAGAAATCTGATCCATGAAGTATATGTTGATGAAAAAATTGAAAAATATATTCTCGATATAGTTTTTGCTACAAGAAATCCAAAAGAATATAATGTCCCTAAGCTCTCAGATTTAATAAGTTACGGTGCATCACCAAGAGCATCAATAAATTTAGCTTTAGGTGCAAAAGCTATGGCTTTTATAAAGAGAAGAGGATATGTAATTCCTGAAGATGTAAGAGCAATTTGTCTTGATGTTTTGAGGCACAGAATCGCTGTTACTTATGAAGCCGAGGCAGAGGAAATTACAACAGAATATGTTATACAGGAGATTTTAAATAAAATTGAAGTACCTTAGTAAGAAACATGCAATCATGCTATTAATTATTGTTCATTTTGTTTCTTATAATTCAGATAAATTTTTTCTTAATAGATTTTTGATTTAGAAATGCTTACAAGAGAATTATTAAAACAAGTACAGTTGATTGAGATCAAAACTAAAGGGCTTGTGAACCAGGTTTTCTCCGGTGAATATCATTCTGTTTTTAAAGGAAGAGGGATGGAATTTTCCGAAGTAAGGGAATATCAATTCGGGGATGACATAAGAAATATAGACTGGAATGTTACTGCCAGGTTTGGGCATCCTTTTATTAAAATATTTGAGGAAGAAAGAGAACTAACGGTTATGCTTCTTGTTGATTTGAGCGGTTCTCTAATATTCGGAACAATAGAAAAAACCAAACAGCAAGTCGCCGCAGAATTAAGTGCTATTCTTGCTTTTTCAGCTATGAAAAACAATGATAAAGTCGGCTTGCTTTTGTTTACAGATAAAATAGAAAAGTTTGTTCCACCCCGGAAAGGTAGAAAACATGTTTTAAGAATTATAAGGGAAGTTTTATCTTTTGAACCGGTTGGGAAAACTACCAATATTAAGGGTGCTTTAGAGTATATGAATAATGCGATAAAAAAGAAGAGCATTGTTTTTCTTCTCTCCGATTTTATGGATTCTGGCTATGAAAAAATATTACGTGTCGTGGGTAAGAAACATGACCTAATTGGAGTGGTATTAAATGACCAGCGGGAAAGGGAAATTCCGCCTATGGGTTTAATAAAATTTACCGATGCGGAAACCGGAAGGGAACGTTGGATAGATACTAGTAGTAAAAACTTTCAAAAAGAACTGGCATCTTTTAGATGGAACAATATGCAAAAGTTAAAATCTCTTTTTATCTCAAGCAGAATAGATAATATTGAAGTACATACCGGTGATAATTATGTAAAACCTCTTGTGCAGTTTTTCAGACTTAGGGAAAGCAGATGGTAAAAAGATTTTTATTCCTTATTTTCATTGTAATTTATTTCCCTTATTCTTTTGCACAAAACATCTCTGCAAAAGCTTTTACCGATTCATTAAATTACCAGGTTGGAGATTATATAAATCTAATTATCCGGGTAGAGCATAATAAGAATGTCAGTATAAGCAACCCGGTTTTATCTGATAGTACATCAAAAATTGAGATAATAAAACAAGAATCTCCCGAAGTTCAAACAAGCGGGGCTAATTTAGTAACTACTTTTAAATATATAATTTCCAAGTATGATTCAGGTAGTGTAACTATTCCGCCAATTCCTATTCTTTATAGAATAAAAGGTAATCAGGAATTGCAGACTGCATATACTAATGAAGTAAATTTTACAGTTCATACATTAAGAATTCAGCCCGGTGGTCAAATTAAAGATGTAAAAGCACCAATAAAAATCCCGCTTGATTGGAAAGAAATTTTAATGTGGTTTTTGATAGTCTTAATAATTTTAGGTCTTGCATTTTATCTTTATTCACGTTATAAAAAGAAGAAAATGCTGGAAGTAAAAAAAGAACGAAAAGTAATTCAAAAACCTCCCCATGTTGTTGCATTATATGAACTTAGAGCTTTGGAACAACAACAGCTGTGGCAGAAAGGAATGATAAAAGATTATCACTCGAAAATAACGGAAATAGTCAGAAGATATTTCCAAGATCAATTTTATTTACCTGCTCTAGAATTAACTACTTCTGAAGTAATGCAGTACCTGAAACAAGTTAGAAGAGCGGAAGTAATAATGAATATAACTTATGATTTTTTAAGTAACGCGGATCTTGTAAAGTTTGCAAAATTTCAGCCGATGGCTTCGGTTAATGAAGAGATGATGAAACAGGCAGTTGAAATTGTTGAAAAAACCAAACCGGCTCCTGAAAAGGAAATTACAGCAGAGGTTAGCAATGCTTAAAGGTATAACTTTTGCGTATCCCTGGGTACTGTATTTTTTAATAATAGTACCTTTAATGCTTGTTTGGTACTGGTTTAAGGGAAGACAAAAACAACCGTCAATTACATATTCATCTTTAAGCATTTTTAGAAATATTGCATTTAGCTGGCGGGAAAGATTTAGGCATATTCCGATTATTCTTCGTGTACTTGCCGTTGCATTGTTAATTATTGCACTGGCAAGACCTCAAAATTTTTCTTCCGGGGAAAATATTTATACTGAAGGAATCGATATAGCTATGGTCCTGGATATTTCAGGAAGTATGCTCGCTGAAGATCTAAAGCCGAACCGGATAGAAGCGGCTAAAAATGTAATTGATAATTTTATTAAAGGAAGAACTTCCGATAGAATTGGTCTTGTAATTTTTGCAAGAGATAGTTTTACTCAATGTCCGTTGACCGTAGATTATTCTGTTTTATTAAATCTGCTTCGCCAGGTAAAGAGCGGGATGATTGAAGATGGTACTGCAATCGGTAATGCCATTGCAAACGGAGTTAACAGGCTTAAAGACAGTAAATCAAAAAGCAAGATAATTATTCTTCTTACTGATGGTGTGAATAACGCCGGTGAAGTTGACCCGGTTTTTGCAGCACAAATCGCCAAAACATTTGGTATAAGAATTTATACTATCGGAGTTGGTACAAAAGGAGAAGCACCTTATCCTGTTCAGACTCCTTTCGGTATACGTTATCAAATGATACCTGTAGAGATTGATGAATCGGTTTTAAAACAAATATCTAGTATTACCGGCGGTGAATATTTCAGAGCAACCGATAATAAGACCTTGCAGGCTATTTATGATAAAATCGATAAGTTGGAAAAATCAAGAGTTGAAATAACTTCTTACAGGAATGCAAAAGAATTGTTTTATGGATGGCTTGAAGCCGGGTTGTTTCTTCTGGTCTTAGAAGTTGGTTTATCAAAATCAATTTTTAGAAGATTGCCTTGAAACAAGATCAAAGGTAAAAGTAGGAAGTTTATTTATTATTGAATTTAATTGTTAATTGTTCATTAGAAATTCTTAATTAAAAATATGTTTCGATTTGCTCATCCTGAATATTTGTATGCTCTTTATGCGGTTCCAATATTTATCTTGTTGTTCTGGTATTTAACAAGGAACAGGAAAAAGATACTGGGAAAGTTTGCACAAAAAGATCTGCAGAAATTACTTCTGCCTAATTACAGCCGTATAAAGAACTCATTAAAATTCGGGATTATAATTTTCGTTTTTATTCTACTTGTAGTTGCTGCATCAAATCCGCAGGTTGGTACAAGAATGGAAGAAGTAAAACAAACAGGAATTGATGTTTATATTTGTCTTGATGTTTCTTTAAGCATGAAAGCAGAAGATATAAAACCAAACAGGCTGGATAGAGCTAAATTTCAAATTGCAAATCTTATTCAAAAATTAAGAGGAGATAGAATAGGATTAATAATTTTTGCCGGTCAGGCTTATGTACAATTTCCTCTTACATCAGATTATTCGGCAGCCAATTTGTTTTTGAATGCGGTTGATGTTAATTCAGTTCCGCAGCAGGGAACTGCTATTGCATCTGCAATTAATCTTGCGGTAAAATCGTTTGATTATAAAACCAGTACTCAAAAAGCTATTGTAATTATAACAGATGGTGAAGATCATGAAGGAGATGTAATGCAAGCTGTCAAGGATGCTGTTGCAAAAGACATAAAAATTTATACTATTGGTTTGGGTTCACTTGACGGTGTTCCAATTCCGATGTATAATAATAGCGGGCAGCAGATTGGATTTAAAAAAGATAGGGATGGAAATGTTGTTCTAACTAAATTGGATGCATCAATTCTACAACAAATTGCATCGGCAGGCAACGGGCAATATTTCCAGGGAACAAATTATGAAGACCAGCTTAATGAGATCTATAAGGATTTATCACAGCTGGAAAAAACTGAGTTTGGTGTAAAAAAAGTTACTGATTACGAAGATCGATTTTATTATTTTTTAATTCCGGCTTTAATATTGCTTGTACTGGAATTTTTTATTAATGAAGCTAAATCACCATTGTTCAGCAAGTTGAATAGGAAGTTAGGTTTCGAAAAACAATAAGTTTTAAGATGAAAAATTTAACGAAAGTATTTGTTTTTGCGATTTTATTATTTGCGGGCGGCTATTTAAATGCACAAAGTGTGCGCAGCTTAAATAATAATGGAGTGGATCTTTATAAAGAAGGCAAGTATGCAGATTCGGAAGTGAATTTTAAAAAAGGAACTTTTAAAGAACCGAAAAATTTTCAAACCACTTTTAACCTGGGAGATGCATATTATAAGCAGGAAAGATATGATGATGCAATTAAATCGTATAGATCTGCTTTAGAGGAAAGTGAAAATCCTGACCAAAAAGCTAAAGTCTATCATAACATTGGAAATTCATTATTAAAAGATAAAAAAATTAAGGAAAGTATTGAGGCATATAAAAATTCTTTAAAGCTTAATCCAAATGATGAAGATACTAAATACAATCTTTCTTACGCTTTATCTTTATTAAAGAACCAGCAGAATCAGCAGCAGAACAAGAATAATAAAAACAATAAGAATAATAAAGACCAAAATAAAAACCAGGATCAAAATAAGAATCAGGATAAAAAGAAAAACGAAAATCAAAACAAGAACGATCAGAATAAACCTGAACAAAACCAAACAGCTAAACAGGATAATCTGAAGCAGGAAAAAAATAAAATATCAAAAGAAGAAGCTGATAGAATTTTAGATGCATTAAAAAATAATGAAATAGATTTGCAGAAAAAGCTCCGGAAAAAATCCGGTGCGGCTGTTAAAACTGATAAGGATTGGTAAAAGTTAAAATCCTTTTGAATTTTGATTTTTGACCTTTGACTTTAAAAGATAAATTTTACTAATGATAATAAATAAAATAAAAATATTTCTCCTGTTATTTCTTCTATACGGCAGTATTATTCTTCCCCAATCATTTACAGCCTCTATTGATAATAACAAAGTTGGTATAAACGATAGGTTCCAGGTTTCATTTACATTTACGGGAACCGATATTAATGGAGTGAAAAATTACTCATCGCCTCCTTTCCAACACTTCCTTGTTCTTTCCGGTCCGAACCAATCTACAAATATGGAGATAATTAATAGTACGGTTTCTGCCTCAAGGACTTTTTCATATTATCTTCAGGCAAAAGCTACAGGAAAATTCAATATCGAAAGTGCCTCAATTGAATATGACGGGAAAACTTATAAGACCAACCCAATTTCAATTGAAGTAGTTGCAGGTTCAACCAGACCAAATAATAACGGAAGTTCTTCACAGCAGCCTGTTATTACACAAAAGGATATTGGTGATAATTTATTTGTCAAAGCAACTGCAGATAAACAGAGAGTATATCTCGGAGAACCTGTAACTGTAACATATAAATTATATACAAGGTTGAACATTGCTTCTCAAATGTCAGTAAATAAATTACCGCAGTATAACGGATTTTGGGCTGAGGAACTCACCACTCCGAATAATATCACGTTCAGTACGGAAGTTGCAAACGGTAAACAGTACAGGGTTGGTATATTAAAGAAGGTATGTTTATTCCCGTCTCAAACGGGTGAACTGTCTGTAACTCCTTTCGAACTTAATGTTCCGGTGCAAATTCAGAACAGGAAAAGAAGCGGCAATATTTTCGATGATTTTTTTAATGATCCTTTTTTTGATATGGGGAGGACCGTTAATTATGATGCAAAGTCAAATACTCTAAAAGTAAAAGTTATTCCTCTGCCCGATAAAAATGTGCCCGACTCTTTTAATGGTGCAGTTGGAAGTTTTACATTAAATTCCAGTATTGATAAAACAACTGTTAAAGCGAATGATCCTATTTCAATAAAATTAAATATTAGCGGAACCGGTAATATAAAACTAATCGATGCGCCGGAAATAAAGCTACCTACAGGCTTTGATAAATATGAACCTAAAGTTTCCGAGCAGGTGAATAGAACCGGGAATATTTCCGGTACAAAAAAGATTGAATACCTTGTCATTCCGAGAATATCCGGCAAAAGGGAAATTCCCCCGATTAAATTTTCATATTTTGATCTGAATAAAAATTCTTATGTTACATTGGAAACAAAACCGTTCGATTTAAATGTCGAAAGAATGAGTGAAAGTTCAAACTTTGCAAGTAATTCAAAAGAAGACGTTAAGTTATTAGGGGATGACATAAGATATATCAAAACATCAACCAATGTAGAGAAACAGGGTGGAATTTTAGTTTATAAAGTTGGGTTCTGGGTAGCAGCCGGATTTCCTTTACTGCTTTTAGCGGGATTAGTAACTTTTAAGAAAAGAAATGATAAACTATTAAGCAATGCCCAACTGTTAAAATATCAGAAAGCGCAAAAGATTGCCAGAAACCGACTTAAAGTTGCCAAAAATCTTTTACAGGAAAAAAACCAGACCGCTTTTTATTCGGAAATTTCACTTGCTTTATATGGATACCTCGAAGATAAGTTAGATATTCCAAAATCCGAATTTTCTCTGGAAGAAGCTGTATCCAGGTTAAAACAAAGTAATGTAAATGATTCTGTAATCGATGACTTAAAACAAACCGCAGAGAAGTGTGAGTATATAAGATTTGCTCCTCAAAAAGACGGGCTAGCAGCAATGAATGAAATATATAATCAATCTGCAAATATTATAATTGAGATTGAAAAATCAATTTCAACAATGCGTAAATCTTTGGTTTAAAATGTATAAGAAGATAAATTTAATATTTTTCATAATTATTTTTTTAATAGCAGGAAGTTATAAAAATGCTTTTGCATTAGATACAAAAAGTATAATGCAAAAGGCAAACGATTTATATCAAAAGAATAATTTTTCCGAAGCAGCTGAGATTTATCAAAAGCTGGTTGATGACGGTTATGAAAGTACTGCTTTATACTATAATCTCGGGAACTCATACTACAGGTTGAATAAAATTGGATATGCAATTTTAAATTATGAAAGAGCACTTCGACTTTCACCCGGCGATGATGATATTCAGCATAACCTTGCATTGGCAAATACAAAAACGATAGATAAGATAGATTCATTACCGAAATTTTTTATTTTCCAATGGTGGGAAAGTCTTCTCGCAATGTTTAATCTTACAGGGTGGACATATGCAGCATACATATTTTATCTACTAATATTAATTTCTTTCGGCATCTATTTCCTTGTAAAGAGACCCCAGCTTCAAAGATATGCTTTCTTTTCAGGGATATTATCTTTTGTTGTTCTTTTAGTTACTGCAACACTCTTAATAGTGAAACTGAACAGGGAAGTTAATATTAAGAACGGCGTAATTATTGAACCAACCGTAATTGCAAAGGTTTCTCCTGATAATGACAGCAATGATGCTTTTGTTATTCATGAAGGTTTGAAAGTAAGGCTTGAAGATAATGTAGGGAACTGGTACAAGATACGCTTACAGGACGGCAAGATTGGCTGGACTAATAAACAAGATTTAAAAGTAATATAATTTTTTAAGCAAATAAAAAAATATCCTTTTGTTAAATAATTTTTCCATCCTTCATTTCAAAAACTTTATCCGCTAATTTTACCAAACTGCTGTTGTGAGTAACTATTACAAAAGTCTTATTAAATTTGTCTCTTAAATCAACAATGATTTTATGAATCGCTTCACTATTCGCCGAATCGAGATTGCCTGTTGGTTCATCTGCAAAAATAATTGAAGGATCATTTGCCAAAGCCCTGGCAACTGCCACTCTTTGTTGCTCACCACCGGAAAGTTCTGCCGGCTTATGATTTATCCTTTCACTCAAACCGACAGTATTTATTAATTCTTCAGCTTTTTTTAATGACTTATTAAGAGAAATTCCCCGTATCATTTGTGGGATTGCTACATTTTCAACAGCTGAAAATTCCGGTAAAAGATGATGGAACTGGAAAACAAATCCGATATTTTTATTCCGGAATTTGGCAAGTTTTTCATCTGAAAAATCAAAGATATTTTGTCCGTCAAAAAACACTTTCCCGTTATCCGGTCTATCCAAACCGCCTAACAGATGCAGCAAAGTGCTTTTACCGGCACCTGATGCTCCGATAATTACCGATATTTTATCCGTTTCGATTTCTAATGAAATAGATTTTAAGACTTCGAGCTTAGTTTTTCTTGTAGTCTGATAAGTCTTAATTAAATTTTCTGTAGAAAGAATAATTTTATTCATAGTAAAAGTTTAAAAGTCTCAGCCTAGGGCTGAAAAGTTAAAAATTCAAAAATTTCTCCAATCCGAATTCCGAAATCCTTAGCCATAGGCTGGTGAGCCTCTGGCTCAGAAATACTTTCATTCCCATTTTATCGCTTCTAACAGATTAACTTTTGCTGCTCTTTTTGCCGGGATTAATGATGCCAAATAAGTAAGTATCATCGAAGCTCCCGTAATGAAAAAGAAATCGGATATTCTAATTTGAAGAGGCAAAGAATCAATTTTATATTGTGTCGGATCCAAAGGATAAATATTAAAATGTAATTGCAACCAGCAAATAAAATAACCGAGAATAACTCCTGCAAGAGTCCCTACTATTCCAATTAATAGACCTTCATACATAAATATTTTTAAAATTGAATTTTCTCCCACTCCCATTGAACGTAAGATTCCAATATCTCTTTGCTTTTCAATAACCGACATTGATAAAGAGCCAAGTATATTAAAAGTTGCTACCGCAATAATTAGCGATAAAATTATATATGCAGTCCATCTTTCAATCTGCATTACAGAGTAGAGATCTTTATGAAAATCATACCATGTATTTATACTGTACGTGTTTTTATTAAGTTTGGCTTCCAGTTCTTCTTTAACTTTTTCAGATTGATTGAGATCATTCAGCGTAACATCAAAACCTTCGATATTTTTGTTATAGCCTAAAAGCTTTTGTGCCGTTGATAAATTTGTAAAAATATATGAAGCATCATATTCATTATTATTGGAAATATAAATCCCTCTTATAACAAATTTTTGAGTTTGGGGTGAAGATAATTGTGTGATATATTTTTCAATCCCGGCTGGAGAAATTAAAGTTAAAGTATCTCCAACTATTGACTGCATATGATCGGCAAGAGGCAAACCCAATACTATTCCCGGTATTCCATCCTTAACGGATAAATCAAATTTGCCGAGAACTATACTGCCTTTAATGTTATATATGCTTTTATCATTCTTTTCTTCTATTCCTTTTAAATTTACAATCTGTGTTAAATGGGATTGATAGGCAAGCACTTTACCGTTAACGAATTTCGAATAATATTTTACTTCTGTAATATTATTCAACTCATTTTCAACATTCTTTTCTATTTTGGGGGAATCTTCGGAAATGATTTCAATTCTTATATGCGGATCAAAATTGATTAGATATGATGTTACCAAACTTCCAAATCCGTTAAAAACGGAAAGTACAACAATAAGGGAAGCAACTCCTATAGTAATTCCGAGTATCGAAATAATAGAGATTATTGTAATAAAATTAATTTTATGTTTTGAAACTAAATATCTCTTTGCTATAAATGTTTCGTATTTCATTAATTAAACCTTAAAGCTGAAACAGGATTAATTTTTGATGCAATGAAGCTCGGAATAACAGATGCAAGTATACATAAAGCCAAAGTGAGACCTGAGACTTCTAAAAATGTTTTTATTGATAATGATATTGGAACAGTCGACATAAAATAAACTGATGAAGGAAGAGAAATAATATTGAAACTCAATTGAATATCCATTAAAACATAAGCTAATACATTACCAATCATAATCCCTATAATTGCTAAAAAAATTCCCTGATAAAGAAATATTGATGTAATCTGTTTTCCGGTTGCACCCAAAGATTTTAATGTTCCAACTGCATTTGTTTTTTCAAGGACAATCATTAGTAAAGTCCCAATAATATTAAAAACCGCAACAAGTATTATGAATCCTAAAATTATAGGGATAGGTTTTTTTTGTAAATCGATCCATGTAAAAATATTCCTGTGAGTTTGATAAATAGTTTTCACTGAATGCGGGTACTTCAATTGTCTTGTAAGTAAATCTGCAACACTGTCAATCTTGGAAATATTTTTCAATTTTATATCATACCCTGTAATATTATCTCCTATATTAAAGAGCTTTTGAGCTGATGATAGAGAGACATAGGCATACAAGTCATCATATTCAGCCATACCGCTTTCAAAAATTCCCCGGACATAATATTGTTCAATGTTCGGAGGATTTTCCGGTGAAGGGATCTCATCTTTTGATAATGCAAATATTGTTACTCTATCTCCGATTTTTACATGCAGCTTATCTGCTAGTTTCTTTCCTATAATAATAGAAGATTCATCTAGTAAAAATTTCCCTTCTATTATATCTTTTTTTACATTCAGTACTTCATTATCCTGTCTAATTCCTTTAATGCTTACACCTTCTTTTATTTTTCCGCTGCTTATAATTGCAAGTTTAGAAGCAAACGGATTTATTTCCGCTCCAACGGGAGAGAGCTCTTTCCTTAAAATCGGCAGGATAGTATGATAATCCGGAAGTGTTGTAGCATAAGAAGTGATTTTTATTTGAGAATCAAAATCTATGATTTTATTAACTAAAGTCTTCTCAAATCCGGAGAGAATACTTAAAGCAATAATTAAAGTTGCAACCCCTAATGCTATTCCAACAATAGAAATTGTTGAAATAAATGTAATAAATTTAGAATCTTTTTTAGAAAGTGTATATTTTTTCGAAATAAATAAAGAAAATGACATTTAATAACAAATAATAATTTTAATTCAACAATTTAAGGAAGTGAAATCTTATTTAAAAGTTTAATTAAAAATGATATTATATAGTGCTCAGGCTAATATTTTGAATTATTTGATTTGAAAAATTAAAACCTACAAATTTTTGCCTTAGGTGAATTTGATTATGTTTGCCGGTTGCTATATTTTTGTAAGTCTAAGTAAAAATATTCGGGGCGTAGCGTAGCCCGGTTTATCGCGCCTGCTTTGGGAGCAGGAGGTCGCAGGTTCAAATCCTGCCGCCCCGACTTTGGAATTATATGATGAACAATTGAGTTCAATTTATTGTTCATTTTTACTTTTTGACCTAAAGGCTCATAAAAAATCATAAATGTTTTATGCGCCCATAGCTCAATTGGATAGAGCAACAGCCTTCTAAGCTGTAGGTTGGTGGTTCGAATCCACCTGGGCGTACAAAGTTAGTTACAAATGAAAAATTGTTAATTAAAAACCTATTACAATTTATAATTTTTACTTGTAAATGGTGAGTGTAGCTCAGTTGGTTAGAGCACCAGGTTGTGGCCCTGGGGGTCAAGGGTTCAAATCCCTTCACTCACCCAAAAAGTTTATAATGAAAACTAATTAATTAAAATTTAATTGTTAATTAATAATTAAAAATGGCTCCATCGTCTAATGGTTAGGACCTCGCCCTTTCACGGCGGTAATAGGGGTTCGAATCCCCTTGGAGTCACAATTATTTCGGAATGCGGATTTCGAAATTTTTTAGCGAAAACAATATGGTTTAGAAAATCATTTTTTAATTTAAAAAAATCCGAAATTCGAAATTCCAAATCTTTCTCTATTCATTAACTACACTAAACGGGATACTAATAACAGCAAAATTATTTCCTGTTTTTGAATTAATCAGATCTGCTTTGAAATCTATTTTATTGCCTTTCACATTGTCTATTTTCTGGAAATATATAAATCCCGAAATTTCTCCGCCTTTCTGTAATACTCCTTCAGGTAGTGCGATATCAATCATTTTAGGTGTTGGTAAGCCATATTCAATTTGATCCCAGTAATTATAATAATTATCATAATAAAGGGGATCGAAATAAAAATTCCCGTCACAAACAGGGATTTCAGGATAAATTGAACTGTAATATGGCGCTATTAGAAAATCATTGTATGTAAAACCGGGTGCTAAAATTGGGTAATAATGCCGTGCTAAAACAGGATTGGTTACTTCGCCAGTTATGCTGAATGGCGGTAAAGCTGAAAATCTTTTTCCATCCGGTGATACCAAAGAAAATTGTTCATAACTTATTTTTAAAGACTTACCGCTGTTATTTGTAACCGTCACATATATTGGCGTTACATATTGTTTAACTTGAGGATCACCTTTCCAATAATCAATTTTAGTTATAATATTAATCCCATCAATACTCTTTGAGGATACTTTATTATTATATCCGTTAACAGTTCTTAATTCTTTACTTGATGCACAACCAGAAATCATTATTCCCAAAATCAAAGCTGCAATACCAATTAAATTTTTCATTTTTTCATCTCAATTTTTTGAACAAAACAATTGCAAATGTTTTGCAATTGTTAATTATACTTATAAGGGATAGAAAAGTTTGGAAAAAAGTGTGACAAGGTTCAAAAATTTTAATTTTTAAATTATTTTATTATTATTTTAATATGATTTATAAATTAAAGTTAAGTCAAGTTAAACGGACACTCAGTAAAATCGTTAAAACGGTTAAACTTGAGTAATCTATGAATGAAAAATAATAAGAATAATCAACCTGATATAAATTTAAATCTTAATGTAAGGGGAATTCCACAATCAGCTACACTTGCCATAAATGAAAAAAGCGAACAGTTAAAAAAGGAAGGAAAAAAAGTATACAAACTAGGTTTAGGCCAATCTCCTTTTCCTGTTCCACAGCCAGTTGTTGATGCTTTAAAATCAAATGCTTTTCAAAAAGATTATTTAGCAGTTAAAGGACTATTGCAATTAAGAGAAGCCATAGCTGAATATTATCTCCGTGTCCAGGGATTAAGCTTTGATGCCGATGATGTATTAATTGGTCCGGGCTCAAAAGAATTAATGTTTTTGTTACAATTTGTATATTATGGAGATTTGGTTATCCCGACTCCAAGCTGGGTATCTTATGCCCCCCAAGCACAAATAATAGGAAGACACGTTAGATGGATTCCAACCAGCAGATTAAATAAGTGGAAACTAACTCCCGAACAGCTTATTGCCCACTGCAAGGATGATCCGATTAAACCAAGGATTGTTATATTAAATTATCCTTCAAATCCCAGCAGTGTTACTTATTCTGTTGAGGAATTGAAAAAAATTGCCGCAGTTGCAAAAAAATATAAGATTATTCTTTTATCTGATGAAATATACGGAGAATTACATCATGAAGGGAAGCATGTTTCAATAGCAAGGTTTTATCCGGAAGGAACAATAATCTCCAGCGGGTTAAGTAAATGGTGCGGGGCAGGGGGATGGAGGCTGGGAACTTTTGTTTTTCCGCCCAACCTCAGGTGGCTTTTAAATTCTATGGCTGCTGTTGCAAGCGAAACTTTTACAGCTACAAGCGCTCCTATCCAGTATGCTGCAATAAGCGCTTTTAAAGGGGGAGTAAAAATCCAAAATTACTTAACAAATTCTAGAAGCATACTTAAGAAGTTAGGTAGTTATATTACCGATAAATTAATTAAATCCGGTGTTTATGTTGTCTACCCGGAAGGGGGATTTTATGTCTTCCCTGATTTTAGTGCATTTAAAGATAAATTTAATTCAATGGGAATAAACACCGGCAAGGAACTCTGTGAAAAATTATTAGAAGAAACAGGTGTTGCAATTTTACCAGGTATTGTTTTCGGGAGGCCTGAAAATGAATTAACTGCAAGGATAGCCTTTGTAGATTTTGATGGTACAAAAGTTATTAATGCTGCTGAAAAATTAAAAAAGGGAAAAACAATCGATGAAGAGTTTCTTAAAACTTATTGCGGAAATACTCTAAAGGCAATTGATCTTCTTTGTGATTGGTTGAAAAAGTAACAATCGCAGAGAGCAAAGCGTAAAAAATAAAAAATTATATTAAATCTATAACTTCGCTACGCTCTTTGTGCTATGCGCTTTACTCTTACTCATCACTAAATTTTCTGAAAGCAAAGATCAATTGTTTAAAATAGTGTTTTGGAAAATTGAGATAAGATAATCCATATGCAATAGGTTTTTCATTTTTAGGGAAATATGCAGTTCCAAAAATCCAATCCCAAATTGCCAGTTTTGTACTGAAGTTTTTATTGTATGCTTTTTCATCTTTATCTGCATGATGCCATCTATGCATTTCCGGACCATTTATAAAGTATTGTAATCTTCCAGTATTAATATCAATATTTGAATGGATATACATTCCCCAAACTGCATCAATTAAGCCTTTTATAACAGCAACTTCGGGAGCGGCACCTAATAAAACAATCGGGGCAAACTCAATTGTCTGGTTAATTAAGATTTCAAGAGCATGCGAACGTGAACCGGCAAGCCAGTCTATATTTTTATTCGAATGATGCGCTTCATGAATTCTCCAAAAGATTTTTGAGTTATGCTGGTATCTGTGGAACCAGTAAATATAGAAATCATGTACTACCAAAAAGAATAAAATCTGTAACCATATAGGCCAGCCTGAAACCAGTTGAAGTCTTGACAGATGTGTTTGACCGTCAATAAATTGAATAATGTAAGAGATTACAAAACCAAGAGCATAACTTTGAACTAAGGTGTACAGGATAAAATCATCAACAAAACCCTCACGCAAAAACTTCTGGTTTTTTTTATAAGGGAAAAAACGCTCCAGCAGAATAATTATTAGTGCAGAAATAACTATGGCAAATATGCTGTATAATCTAACTTGTTCTAGTGTCATACTCATAACGATTAAATAGCTTTATGGATTGTTAAATTAGATTGTACTTTTCTAAGTTTTCTTATTGACGGCAGTTCACTCTCATAAACTTTTTTAACACCGTCACCAAGTGACTGTTCAATGTCTCGTATGTTAGATACTAGTTTTATCAACCCGACTATTTCAACAGAGGCGGCTTGATCGGTACCCCACATTGCACGATCTAGAGTAATATGTCTCTCTACAAAATTTGCCCCTAATGCAACCGCTGCTCCGGTTGGTGCAAGCCCTGTTTCATGTCCCGAATATCCAATCGGTATACTGGGATATTTTTCTTTTAGTGTCTGAATCATCTTTAAATTCAATTCTTCGGTTTTACAAGGATATGATGATGTTGAGTGAGCTAATAATAAATTTTCTGTTCCGAAAATATCAACTGCATTTTCAATCTCCTCTATTGTAGACATGCCGGTAGACATAATTACAGGCTTTTGAAGAGTTTTATGTTTTAGCAAAAGATTTTCATCTGTTAAACATGCAGAAGCTATTTTATAAACAGCCGGGTTAAACTCTTCAATAAAATCAACTGCATTTTCATCCCAGCAGGAAGCAAACCAAGTAATTTTTTTCCTTCTGCAAAAATCAACTATTTGAGAAAATTGTTTTTTATCAAACTCAATTTTATGTCGGTATTTTATATAAGTCATTCTTCCCCATGGTGTATCTCTTTCAATATCCCATTGATCTTTAGGAACACACAATTCAGGAGTTCGTTTCTGGAATTTAACAGCGTCGCATCCTGCTGAATGAGCAGCTTCAATCATTCTTTTGGCAATATCTACAGAACCATTGTGATTTATCCCTATTTCAGCAATAATAAATACAGGTTCATCATCCCCAATATATTTGTTTCCAATTTTCACACTTCTTTTAGAATGCATATAAATCCTATTAGTTTATAAAATTATTTTAAATTGAATGCGATTAGTAATTCAGCAAATTCTCTAAATGCACCATTGCCGCCTTTATGTTCACATACGAAATCAACAATTTCAACAACATCTTCCATAGCATCCGACGGAGCAGCACTTAAACCTACAACTTTTATCAATTTTATGTCGTTAACATCGTCACCTATAAATGCAATGTTTTCTGCTTTTAACTGGTTTTTCTTTAAAATATCATTTAAAAGAAGTTCTTTATTCTTTGCACCTAAATAGATTTCATTAATTTTTAATTTCTCGGCCCTTTTTTTCACTGAACCGGAAAGTTCACCTGTTATTATTACGGTTTTAATATTTACTAAGTTATTTAGACGTTCAACTCCCATTCCGTCACGTATAGAAAACCTTTTTAATTCTTCACCTTTCTCCGAATAATAAACTCCGGTATCGGTTAAGACTCCGTCATTATCAGTAAGGACAAGCTTTATTTTTTTTGCTTTTTCTTCCAGCTTTTTATTTTTTTCTTTTATTTTGTTGGAAACTACCATGCAGTCCATCCACCATCAACAATTAAATTAGCACCGGTCATATATTCCGATGCATCACTTGCCAGGAAAATTATAGCGCCTTTATAATCTGTTGGTTTTGCCATTCTTCCTAATATTGTTTTTGCTGAATAATTTTCAATAAAATATTCATCTTGATTATTTTCCACACCACCCGGTGATAAAGCATTAACTCTAACGCCTTTTTTTCCCCAATATGCCGCCAAGAATTTTGTAAATGAAATTACCGCTCCCTTTGTTACAGGGTATGCTGCAGATTTATAAAAACTTTGGGAACCATCTCTCTGTTTGTAAATAGATTGGTCCGGTGCAACAATCCCGTAAGTTGATGCAATATTAATAATACTCCCTTTGCCGGCTTTTGCCATTTCGGAACCTAAAATTTGAGAGCACAGAAATGTACCTGTTATATTTACATCAATTGATTTTTTCCACATATCAAGGGGGTAGTTTTCAAACATAGATAGTTCTGCAGCCATTGATGGATTTTCGAACATATCATTTATTGCAGCGTTGTTTACCAGGATATCAATCTTTCCAAATTCACTTAAGATTTTTTCTTTTAGATTTATTACAGAGCCTGGTTTCGTTATATCTGTCTGAATTCCAAAGCTTTTAGTATTTAATTCTCCGGCAAGCTGTTCACATTTATTTTTATCAATGTCGCATACTATAATGTTAGCACCGACTTCGGAAAGAGCATGGCAATGGTGTTTACCGATTAAGCCAGCTGCCCCTGTTACAACAGCTACTTTATTTTTTAATGAGAATAAATTTTCTATGCTCATAAAAATTATTTTTCGACTGTTAGCCCACTTTTCTTTTTAGGTTTTATATTAAAATCACTTGTTTTTCGAAATACCGGTTCAACAGGTTTTCCTTTTAAATAACCCCGTACATTTTTCTCATCGACTGCTTTTTTCAAAATAGGAAGGACTTCTTTATATGCGTTTAATGTATATTCTATATCTTCATTTGAATGGGAGAAACTCATATTATGAAAACCGCTCCATAATATTCCTCTTTTAATTAATTCCTGCTGAACTAAAGATTTTAATTCGAGAGGATTACCGGCAGACTCGTTAAAAGAAATAATAGTCCTGCAATCATATCCCGAACATATTGTATAATTTATTTTAAGATCAGCGGCAATTTTGTTATAACCTACTTTTAATTTATTCCCTTGCTTTTGAAGATAAGCAGGAACATTTTTTTCTTTTATTTCATTTATAGTAGCTTTAACGGCAGCAAGTGAAAGTGCCTCGCCTCCGAAAGTTGTATAAAAGAAGACATCTTTATCAAATAAATCCATAACATCTTTTCTTCCGGTTAAAATTGCGATGGGCATTCCGTTAGCAACAGCTTTTGAAAAACATGCTAAATCTGCTTTTACATTGAAATATCCCTGTGCCCCGCCTAAAGAAATTCTAAATCCGGTCCACATTTCATCAAATATTAATAATGTTCCGTTTTCTTCACAAACTTCTTTTAATTCCAGAAGAAAATTTTCTTTAGGTGCTTCAAAAACAAATGGCTCAAGAATTACACAAGCAGTATCTTTATCCAACGAATCTTTAACGGATTGAATATCATTATAATTAAAAGTTGATGTTAATTCTTGTACTGCTTGTGGTATTCCAATATTTCTTGCTGTAACAGATACATACCAATCATGCCAACCATGATAACCGCAGCATAAAACCTTTTCTCTTTTGGTAAAAGCTCTTGCAACGCGTACAGCAGCAGAAGTAACATCCGCACCGGTTTTACTGTACCTAACGGATTCTGCATTTGGTATTATTTCGTGAATCATTTCGGCAATTTCGACTTCAAGAGGATGCATTAAAGAAAAAGTAATCCCGTCTTTCAATTGTTCTTTTATTGCATTATCAACTTTTTCATAAGCATAACCAAGCGAAAGAGGACCAATTCCCATGCTGTAATCTATATATTCATTTCCATCAACATCCCAAACATGCGAACCTTTTCCTCTTTGCAAATATTTAGGCGCAATTCCATTAATATGTTGAGTTGGACCCTTAGCTAAAGTTTGGGTTAATGATGGAATTAGGTTCAAAGCCCTATCATAAAGTTCATTAGATTTTTTTATAACAGGATAGTCATCGTTAAATTTTATTGTGTTAGGCATAGCAGTTATTATTTTGTTTTTAGATTTCTTAATCTTAATCCTACCCTGTTTAATTGAAAGTAATTTTTGATTAAGATTATGATTTCCGC
>CAYUVK010000085.1:0-22619 GCA_964448105.1 uncultured Ignavibacteriaceae bacterium | reverse complement strand
TTTCATACACGTTTGCACAAGAAAAAGCAAATATCCAGGGGGTAGTTAAAGATTCAACAACCAATGATGTTTTATACGGTGCAAATGTATGGCTTGAAGGGACAAGCCTTGGAGCTGCTACAGATATGGAAGGTAAATATAAAATTACTAGTGTTCCGGCTGGTTCATATACACTTGTTGTCCGTTATATCGGTTACAAACAAAAAGAAGTACAGGTTGATGTGGTTGGTGGAAGAACTCTTGAACTTAATATTGACCTGCCTAGTGTAGTTATTGAAGGAAAGCCTGTTGTTGTTACTGCGCAAGCTGTCGGTCAGCGTGGAGCAATAAACCAGCAGTTAACATCTAATACAATAATAAACGTTGTATCTGCCGAAAAAATTCATGAATTACCTGACGATAATGCGGCAACTGCACTTAGCCGTCTTCCTGGTGTTTCTCTTATGAACGGAGACCAGGTAGTTATTCGCGGTGTTCAGGCAAAATTGAATCAAGTCCTTATAAACGGCATTCAATTACCTTCAACTGATATGAATGATCGTGCAACAAACCTTGGCTTTATTTCATCAAATATGCTAAGTGGTATTGAGGTTATAAAAGCTCTAACTCCGGATATGGATGCTAATACAGTCGGGGGTGTGGTTAATTTAAGATTAAGAGAAGCTCCATCCGGTCTCCATTTCGATGCTCTTGCCCAGGGGAATTATGATCGTTCAGATAGAAATACGAATAATTATAAATTCTGGGCGAGTATAAGCAACCGTTTTTTTAATGATAAGTTTGGTATATTTTTACAGGGAAATGCCGACAAATCTGATGGAGGTAACCAAAGAGCTGCACGCGGGTTATCAATTGACGGGTCTAGTAATACGGCATATGGTCAAGCTACTTACCTTACAACTACTGCAACACTAGAGTATGACCGGGATATTGTTAGCACCGGCGGCGGAAGCCTTATAATGGATTATAGGCTTCCGCATGGAAAATTAGTTTTCCAAAATACTTATGCCGGTAATTTTACAGATCAACGCAATAATCAGGTTCAACTTGATTTCAATGCCACTCAGGCAGTATATACTATGGATCGCAATAAATATGGAAAAGATTTATGGATTAATGCTCTTCAAGCTGAGAACACTTTCGGTAATATTAAGGTAGAAGCAAGTTTGTCTCATTCCAGCTCAAACCAATATACTAGAATGGCATATCAACCCCGAACACCCGGTACCGGTTGGACTGATTTTACAAATGCCACTGGTAATGTAGCCCCTTTTGGTGTAGATGCCCAAGGCAAACCTATAATATATAGTTCCAGGACCGCACAAACCTCTATGACAATGAATAAAATATATGGTATCTTTGATAATCTTAATCCGGCAGATGCTGATAGTGCAACTTTTGAGGGTTGGGCTTCTTTTGTAAAAAACACTTTTAATCAACATCTCTATAATTCATCTCTTGACGTTACGGCACCCTTTAATTTTTCTAAGGATATTTCAGCTACATTTAAAGCCGGTGGTAAGTATGTGAGAACGACACGTGTTAATGATTTTGACAGGGGTTTCTCAGGTGCTACTGACAATGATACATACACAAATGTAAAAAATTTCTTCCCGGGCAGACCCCGTTCTATTGCTAACAGGTTAAGACTTACTGATGTTATGGAGACTAATTTTACAAGGGGAAAATATTTTCTAAGCGATGAATATAATTTTAAAAATGGTTTTAATGATGTTATTAATACTGATATATTTGACAGCTGGTTAAGACAATCTCTGTCAGCTTGGTCTCCTGCTATAAAACAAGATGATAGCTGGAAAGACGATTGGAACGGGGCAGAGTCTTTCTCTGCAGGTTATATAATGGGAACTTTTGATATATTCCGGGACTTTACATTACTTGCCGGTTTTCGTTATGAAAATTATAATATGCAGTATCATGCAAACGTCACTTATACTATACATAATGTTTATGGCGATGCAATTAGTACTGAAGTAGGAACAATTACCGACTCACCTAATCCAGATAGTTTAAACCACAATGTCCCTTATGATTTATACAATATTAACAGGACTGACATAAATTACTTCCCCGACGTGCATCTCAAATATAAGGTTAATGATTGGTCGGATATTAGAGTTGCCTACACTACAGGCATTGCACGTCCTGATTATTTATCTATTATCCCTAAAGTTGATTATAATGGCAGCGGTTTTGAAATAGGAAATCCTAAACTAAGACCTGCGACATCAAAAAACTTTGACGTTGTTGCCTCTATTTACAGTAATGAAGTCGGACTTTTAACAATAGACGCTTACTATAAGGAATTAAAAGACGTATTATACACCACTAACATTTACTTTGGTAACCTATCTATTGTATCTAATAATGTAAATATTCCTGATTCAGCATTTTGGAAGGATAGATTTGGTTATACAGTAAAAAATCAAAATGAGGTTAATACTTCTGTAAATAATCCAAACATGGGTTACATAAGAGGTATCGAAATTAATTGGCAGACAAATTTTTGGTATCTACCCAATCCATTAAATTCACTTGTATTAGATGTAAACTATACAAAATCCGGGTCAAACATGGATTACCGCATTCTTAGAGATGTGCCGCAACAGATTCCTGATCCTACTCATCCCGGCAGATATATAACTGTATACAATACAATAGATACGGTATACAGCGGAAGATTGGTTCAGCAGGCCAATGATGTTGTAAATGTTGCTCTTGGTGTTGATTATAAAGGATTTTCAGGACGTTTATCTTTTAATATGAGAGGGAATGTATTAAATAGTGTAGGTACAAGACCTGAAGAATCTGAATATACCGGCAATATATATAGATGGGATTTTACAATGAAGCAAGATCTGCCTATTGACGGCTTGAGCATAGCTTTGAATGGTGTAAATATTTTCCATAATGGAATAAAAACATATCGGAAATATAGATTGAATCCGGATGCCCCAATAACAGAAAACTTATATACAGTTTTATATCCACCGACTATTTACCAGCTTAATTTGAGATATAGTTTTTAAATAACACATTTATAAATAAATAATGAAGGAGGAAAAACTAAAATAAATGAAAAGATTATTAAGTAATATTAATCTTATTTCTTTATCAATTAATTTAAGGAGGCTCGTATGAGAAAGTTACTGTTACTTTTTACGGTAATGGCATTATTACCGTTAACTTCTGTGTTGCCGCAAACTTTGATGGATTATGTTTCAGCGCAACACGGAGATTCCCTTGTAATAAAGGATGATATTGAATATGGTACTTACAATACTCTTTATTCCGTTATAAATGCAGATACTCTTAATGTTCCCGCAGGACGTGTATATGTGTTAAAAAGCGGCGGAGTATATTCCCTTGCAAATAATCCCACAACTTCAGCCGACAGAAAAACTATTATTATGGGTGAAGACCAGACATCTGTAAAAACAAACCAAAACGCAGCTGCTCCACCACCTATTGTTTGCGGTGTAACAGCTGAAGGGATTGACGCAACGGGTGGTATAAACAGCGGTTCCGATCTGCTTGTAAAAAACATTGACGTTGAGGAAGGTAATCCTGGCGGAACCTTATCATGGGGTTTCTTTGGTTTTGGAGGACCTGGTATGAGAATAGAGGTCAATAACTGTATTATAGAGCATAATCGATGGACTGTTATAGGTGGTCCGCCTTCTGATGAAAGTATGTTTTTTAAAAATTGTTATATGGTGAATTTTGATGGTCACGAGTGTCGTCGTAACGGTGGTGTAATCGATATCAATAACGGTACACATGAGGATACTATTCTTGTTGAAAATTGTACACACGTAAATATTCAAGGCAGTATGTACAAGTCAAGAACCGGTTACACAATAGATAGACAAATTTACAATCACAATGACTTTATAGATTGCGCCGGCTTTGTTTTTATGAATACCGGTGATCATGCAAATATAAGTGTAACTAATAATATATTTGTAAATTGCAATATACAGGGTTATTCACCCGTTCTTGATGTAAAAGATGTAGGTGAAGTTGATCCGGATCAGCTGCCTATGGGGTTTGTTAATGTACTTGATGATTCTGCCTTTCAAGCAAATGGTGCGAGCTTCTACGTTGATAAAAATTTAGTTTATTGGGATCCATCTCTAAATGATTATGTTGCAACCTTAAATGCTAATCAAGTAAATGGGCGGACAGATTGGGTTTCCCAGATGATTACAATGAATTCAAGATCTCAATCCATGTTCGATGATAATGCAACTTATCCTTTGCTTACAGAAGGTACGTGGGTTAAAGATAAACTACCTAATTTTAAAAATACGGATGTTTTATTTACAGATCAGCTAGCAAAAATAAAAGCATGGGCATTACTTACTGTTGATACAACCTATACTATAGGGTTGACTTCCTGGCGTCAACCAAATAATGACGAAGCTACATATTTCATATATGCAGACTGGCCAATCCCGATTGATCTTTCTTATGATGATGCAGATTTGATGACTGCTGGTCTTAATGGGTTCCCTCTTGGTGACTTAAACTGGTTCCCAACTCAATATCAATCATGGATGGCTCAAGAAGCTAGTGAATTACAACAAATTCATAATACTCTATATGGGCTCACTGCTGTTAAAGAAATGCCGGGTATCCCAGTGCAATATAAACTCAGTCAAAATTATCCTAATCCGTTCAACCCAACAACAGTTATTAACTTCACAATTCCTAAAGCTGCAAATGTTACATTGAAAGTTTATAACTCATTGGGTCAGGAAATTGCTACTTTAGTTAACGGGTATAAAGATGCCTCAAATTACAAAGTAGATTTCGACGCTTCAAATCTATCCAGTGGAATTTATTTCTATACATTAAAGGTTGGCAATAACTTCACACAAACCAAGAAAATGATTTTGCTTAAATAATTTCTTGGTATTTCTAAATACTTGTTAAAATCAAAGCCCCGGTAAATAATATTTGCCGGGGTTTTGAATAAAATG
Source organism: uncultured Ignavibacteriaceae bacterium (assembly GCA_964448105.1). Taxonomy (GTDB): domain Bacteria; phylum Bacteroidota; class Ignavibacteria; order Ignavibacteriales; family Ignavibacteriaceae; genus CAVQBP01. The sequence goes on along the minus strand of CAYUVK010000085.1, from coordinate 17,613 downwards.
GGTTGTGTTAAAATTTTATGAATAGACCTCACTCTAATGTGAGTAACCAAAATTAAAGAAAAATGTCATTTCGAAGGAGTAAAGCGACTGAGAAATCTCCTAAATGAATTAAAGCTGAGATTTCTCCCTACGGTCGAAATGACAATATGGACTTTTAGGTTATTCTCTATGGGATATGGTTTATAATAAAATAAATGTAAAGGGAGAAAGAATATTACCTGTATAATTTCAGCAATATAATCTTTATGAAAATACTAATGGTAATACCCGGTTCGACCATATATTTATTAATTGAAAAAATATTCTACTATTTTCACTTCCCTTTTCTTTCAGATAAATATTGGCTATTATTGTTTTTTTTAAAATTCTATAACGACAAACCAAGCATTATTAAGGGTTATAAAATTTATAATATTAGAACCGAATGGAGCTTTTAATGGAATTAAAAAAATATCTGGTTTTTCTCATTTTACTTCTTGCGCTTGCAGGTTGTTCAAAAAATAAATCGAATGAAGATGATAAAGTAGTAGCCAGGATAGACAAAAAAGATTATGTAGTGACTATAAAAGATCTTAAGCAATACATAGCAGACTGGAATTACAACAGAAAAAATATTAACAAATCTGAAGTTTATAAAAAAGCATTAAATGCGTTAATATTCAACCAATTAAAAAGATTTGATCTCTTTGATAGAAAACTAAATGAAAATCAAGATTTAATGAGGGAAATACGTCGCTCTATCAATGATGAATTAATAAATAAGTACTTTGATAAAGAATTTATGGAAAAGTATGTTAATGAAAAAAGTGCAGCCGAAGCGTATAAAGAAATGGGTAAGGAAATTATCTATAATGAAATAATATTACCGGTTCCCCCAAATTCACCAAAGGAGATACTCGATTCGATAAAAGCGATAGCATCGGAATTAGAAGATGGTCTTAATAAAAATTACGATATCAATGGACTTGTACAAATATATTCTTTAAAAAATATCATTATACATAATCAAAAAAATATTACCTGGTCGCAAAGTATGAAAGACCCGGTTGGAAATGTAATTTTTAATCTAAAGAAAGGATTTACTCGAGTTATAGTTTCTTACGATGGATATCATATTGTCAAGGTAACGGACATAAAAAAAATAAAATTGGAACCATTTGAAAAAATAAAAGATCAAATAATATCTGATCTTAAAAAAGGATATTATCTGGTATATAATAAAGAATATGATGATTTTAAGAATGGGCTTATTGATAAAAGTTCAATCAAATGGAATGAACATGGACTACAGCAATTAGTTAAATGGTCTAAGGATCATCGGTTCTATGCAGGTGCTTATAAAGATACTATTCAAAATGCTATTTCGAGTGGTCGTAATTTTGAAATACTATCATACAATAATGGTAAAATTGATCTAAAGGAATATCTCCGGCTGCTTGAAGAAGTAGTGATATTGTCTCCTAACACCGTTCTAAATTCTGATTTTGTTAAAGAATTTATTTCGGATGCTGTTTATGATGACAACGTTATTAAAGCTGCAAAAAGAATAGGCTTAGAAAAAGAACTAATTAATCCTTATACAAAAGATATAGCTATAAAAGATAGACTTGCATATTTATATAACCAGGCGGTTATTGAAGCAAGTATACCCGAAGCCACATCGGAAACACTCCAAAAATTTTATAATAATCATAAAGATTCAATATTCTATCAATTGAAGAAAATAAACCTTTATGCTAGAATTTATTCCGATAGCGAAAAAGCTGCTGAAGAAATAAAAGAAATAAAAAAGGGAACACCGTTTGAAAAAGTTTCAGATAGTTGGTTTGTAAAAACTTATATCCGTGAACGGGATGGTTCATTTAAATCTTATGCAAGCCTGGAACCGCCTTACCTGGCAGAAGCAGGCTTTAAATTGAAATTAGATGAAGTTGCCGGACCCGTTGAATATTATGATTCTACAAAAGGAAAACAGTTCGCTGTTATTAAATGTATTCACATCCAGCCGGAAAAACAGCTTACATATGACGAAGTTAAAGATAAGATTGTAAAAGAATTTAAAGATTATTACCGTCAAAAAATTTCGGATGAAGTAGAGGCGAGATTAAAGAAAAAATATGGTGTAGAAATATTTGAAAAAACATTATCACAAGCAATATCATCAAACAGTGATAAACAATCCTAAATTTGTAAATTTAAATATCCTTGTAATTTCAGCAGTTGTTGTTTGCTTTGAAATAATATCCACAAGAATTTCTTCAGTAGTATTTGTTCAAAATTATGCTTTTATAATTTTATCTCTTGCTATTTTAGGTTTAGGAAGCGGTGGAATTTATTCCTTTTACAAAATAAAACCGGACGAGGGATCGACTAAAAATCTAAAAATATTCAGCTTGTTTATCTTTCTTTCAGGCGCTTCACTTATATTTTTTATTATACTTGTAATCATCTTAACTATAACAAATCCATATGTTTATTTCTTTCTGCTTTTTATTCCTTTCTTTTTTGCCGGAATAGTATACGCTGAGTTTTTTAGTAATTATGCAAGTGCCGGATTTAGAATTTATGCTTCAGATCTTTTAGGCGCGGCAATAGGATCTATAGTATCTATTTATATTTTCAATTTATTCAATGCAGCAAACATTGTTCTTTTTTTAGCTCTCGTTTTATTTTTTCCCTCCGTTAATTTCTTGATTGTCCCAAAAGGAAAAAAAACATTGTTGTATTTAGCTCTTTTCTGCTTAACTTTTGTGTTAGTTGTTTTTGGGAAAAATGATTTTCTAGAAAAAATTCCTATTGGTAACTTTCCTGAAAAAGACTTTTATCATACCTACGATGAACCGAATATGAAACCGGAAATACTAGATAGCAGGTGGAGCATAAACGGAAGATCAGATCTAGTTGCGTATACCAATCAAAGTAATGTTAAATATCTTTTTATAGATGGTGCGGCTGGTACCAAGATGTACAAGTTTAATGGGAACATTGAAAACCATGATAAACTTATTAATTATCTTTTGGTACACCATTCAACAACAATTCCTTTTCTATTCTTAACTAAAGAAGAAAAGAAAAATATGCTGGTCATAGGACCTGGAGGAGGTAAAGAAATTCTTACAGGAATTCTTGGGCAAATACAAAATATTACCGGTGTAGAAGTTAACCCGGATTTTGTTGATATAGTAAAAAAATACAGTGATTTTAACGGCGGTATCTATACTAAATTTCCAAATGTAAAAATTAAGGTAGCAGAAGGTCGTCATTTTATAAAAAGCTCAAGTAAGCATTACAATATCATTGTCTTGGCTTTGCCTTCAACCGAACAGCTGCAGAATATTGACGGGTTAGCTTCCAATGAAAATTTTCTCTTAACCGTGGAAGCAATAAAGGATTATTTAAAAACCTTAGCTCCTGACGGACAGCTAATTTTTACCGTACATAATAGATGGGAACTTGTTAGACTTATTATTACTACTTTATATGCTTTTAAAGAAAACGGGATTGATAATTTCGATGCCCTCAATCACTTTATAATTTTGGGAAGCGATTATGCACCAACCATTGTAATAAAAAAATCTGCTTATACGGTATATGAAATAAAAGCTATAGAAAAGGTTGAGAAATCCTTACCTCCTGATCTACCGAAGGTAACATATTTCCCATATCTAAATAATCCTGTCAACAACGAAGTTGAAAATGTTCTGTTAAAAGCTCTTAAAGAAGGACGGGGTTCGCTCGAAGAGTTTATAGCAAAAAATAGCTCCGATATTTCACCTGTTCGCGATGATAGTCCCTACTTTTATAAAGTAAACAAGGGTGTACCTCATGATTTTGAAAATCTTTTAATTGCAACATTAATAGTTGCTATATTATCCGTATTAATTCCGTACATGAAGATAAAATCAAAATCGAAAAAGAATAAAAAAAACAAAGAAAAAGAAAATGTTTTACTTCCTCTTTTTATTTTTATTAGTATCGGTATTGGATTTATGATTTTGGAAATATCTTTATTCCAAAAATTCATTCTTTTCCTTGGTTCACCGACAATCGCTTTATCTATTCTGCTTGGTTCTTTGCTGGTTGGAATGGGAGTCGGAAGTTTTTTCGGTGAGAAAATATATTCGCATGATGTGCTAAAACGTCTAAAAAACATTTCAGCTTTAATAGTGATTGCAGGAGTGCTCCTGTTTATTATTTATCCATTAATTCTCAATGAATTACTTGTTTATGGATTGACTCTGCGAGCGATTGTTTGTTTTGTTTTATTATTACCGTTCGGTTTTTTGCTGGGTATTCCCTTTCCTACCGGGATACAAATTTTAAAGCAAAATAATTTGGTAAAATATATCCCATGGATGTACGGTATAAATGGAATCTTTTCGGTTCTCGGTTCGATATCGGCAGTTATCTTATCAATGTCTTTTGGCTTTACTTTGAGCTTTTTTGTTGGATTAAGTTTGTATTTAGTTATTTTCGTATTCTTGATTTCGGGTTCAAAGTATTCCAGGATTATTGTTAACAAATAGCAAAAAATAGTTTGTTCTTAGAAATATTTTTAAAGATAGCTTGTGCAATCGGAAGATACTCTATAGATGAGATGATCTTTGAAATGATTTCGCAACTCATTATTTAGAATAATGCATAAGATCATATTGGGAAGTTTACTTCTCCCCTATTCTAGCATAAAGATCTCATGGTAAAGTAACTTACGATCAGGTAAAATCATTAATTTCGATTAAATGTTGCTATATTCTTATGGCGATTATCTCTGAGCAGGTACTTGTATAAAAATGGCGAAATTTATTCTGACAGCAAGTATAATAGAGAATATATCAAAGCACCTTAATTAGAAAAAAATAGAAACTTCTAATACAATTTTAATTAAAGGTGATTAATAAAGGCCAGCGACCATTTTACCGAAATAAAATAAACAGGATTCTAACCAGGTAAAAATGCATTAAGAGAAAATTGGGGTTGATTCTTTTAAATTAGAATCAACATGATTCTATTTACTAAGAAAATATTTAATAACTACAAGGCTATTTTATTTTATTTTTTTGAATATAAATTTTCTATTAGTTTAATTATTTAGAGGCATCTTTGAAAATATCCAAAGATATAAAGAAGCAAATTTTAGCTGATAAAGATAAGCTTTCTATAAATCAAATATCTAAAAAATACAATCTACCACGTTCTGAGATAAAAAATATTATTAATACTTCGGGGAAAAAGGCTCCTAAATGGTTTTATGCAGTATTGATTTCGCTTCCAATAGTATTTTTAGTTATGCTGGAAATTTTCTTAAGGATCATAAATTATGGTTATAATTTTGATCAATGGGTAAATGTTGGGGAAGGAAAATATGTAATTAACTCGAACATTGGTAAAAAATATTTTACCAGCGGGGACTTTAATCCTACTACAAGTGAAGATTATTTTGACATACAAAAAAAAACAAATACTTTCAGAGTTTTTGTTTTAGGCGGAAGCAGTGCGGAAGGTTTTCCCTATAGTCCGATGGGATCATTTTCCCGATATATTCGGAGAAGGTTGGAATTGGTTTACCTTAATACACCGGTCGAGGTTATTAATCTAGGTATGACAGCTGTAAACTCATACACTTTGTTAGATCTTTTACCAGGTGTATTGGATCAAAAACCCGATTTAATTTTAATTTATGCCGGGCATAATGAATTTTACGGCGCATTGGGTGTTGGTTCGGTACAATCATTTGGTTCGTCCAGGACCTTAATTAATTTAATATTATATTTAGATAACTTTAAGACAACTCAACTTATACGCAATTCAATTCATTGGCTTTCGTCATTATTCTCATCCAAAGATAAAAAGCCCGTCGGTACCTTAATGTCCAGGATGGCAAGAGATAAATACATACTTTTAAATTCCAAAGAGTACAATGCAGGTCTTCAACAATTTAAAGAAAACTTTACTGATATCTTGCGCATGATTAAAAATAAAGGTATACCGGTAATATTAGGCAGGCTAGTAAGTAATTTAAAAGATCAGAAACCGTTTATTTCAGTAAATACACCTGGTTATAAAAGCGCAGATCAAGTCTATGAAGAAGCCACGGATGAATTAAAAGATAATAATATTGTAAAAGCAGATTCACTTTTCAGACTGGCAAAGGATCTTGATGCACTTAGATTCAGGGCACCCGAAAAGATGAATAAAATTATTGACGACTTAGGAAAAGAATTTCATGTGGCAACTATTCCTATAGACTCAATATTTGATTCCGCGAGTCCAAGAGGAATAGTAGGAAACAATTTAATTGTAGATCATCTGCATCCAAATGTAAAAGGATATCAACTTATCGGGCAAGCATTTTACAATTCTATGGAAAAACTGGGATATTTGCCAAAAATTGAAAATGCTAAAATTCCGTTTGATGAGCAGGATAGCCTTACTCGTGCCAATTTTATGTTTACAAAACTCGATTCAATTATGGGAAATGATAACATTACCTTAATAAAGAATAATTGGCCGTATGTAAAAAAGAGTAGTGTAATGTCAGATTTTCAACAGAAGGATTTTATCAATTTACTTCAACCAAAGGATTTAACCGATTCTATAGCTATGTACAGAATAGAAGGTTTATCCTGGACTGATGCACATTTACTTGCTGCTGCAACTTACTTGAGAAGAGACGATATAAAAAATTATTTAAAGCATATAAATATATTACTTTATCAATATCCCGTTTTAAAGGATTTTAATTCTCTTATCACATATTTCTATCATAAAAACAAAATAGATCTGGCAGATTACACTTCAAAGAGAGTTGGAATAATACAATTGTACAGAGGGAAATACGATGATGCAGTCAAATATTTAACAGAGACTTATAAATCAAATCCCAAGGATCCGTTAGTATTATATAATCTCTCTTTAGCTTATTCAAAAAAGAATAATTTTAAATCGGCACTTACAATAATAAATAAATGTTTAGTTGTGAAACCGGATTACACTGAAGCAAGTAAGCTAAAACAACAAATATTGAATAGATTAGAAAATTGATTAAATATACGTAACCATGTTTTGTAAAAGCATTGAGATTCTAAATTTTATTACTTGGAACTCTAATCTTAAATAAGGAGAACGGAATGAAAAATTTATATAATTCTTTAAGCATCTTCTTTTCAAAATATCTTACCTCATTTTTAATTAGCGGTTTTCTATTATTGTTTTTTAACAATACTCCTTGCCAGGAAAACAAATTAAAGCTAAATGATCTTGAATATTTCGAAACACCCGGATTTAATGTTTTTGTTTTTAGCAACCAGTATAATGGATATTTCTTTGATGAAAAAACTGCCGGAATTGAGATCATCCACCATGGTGTAAGAACTGCAACCAACGGCGCTGTAAGATTACGAGCTACTCCGGAACAATGGGATCTGGTTCCTATGGTAATCGACAGAAAAGTGGATAAGCAGAATAACAGTATTGAAGTGCTCCTTCAATATAAAAAGTACAACTTCGATTCAAAGGTTGTGGTTACGGCTAAAGATCAGGGAGTAATGATCGATGTTTATCTTGATAAACCTTTACCTAAGGAACTTGAAGGTCATGCAGGTTTTAACCTTGAGTTTTTACCCTCTGCATATTTTGAAAAAACATACTTTATGGATGGAAGACCCGGAATATTCCCGAAATATCCGGCCGGGCCTATGGAAGTTAAGCCGCTTAAGGATAGAATTCCCCAATACTTTGGTCTCTCTACTTTTGATGATAGGGGTAGAAATATTTTTGTTGATCCGCTGCCGATGGCAAAGGGAAAAACACTTGTCCTTGCACCCGAAGATTCGGCGCAAAGGGTTGATATTACTTCCATGGAAGGTGATTTAATGCTTTACGACGGCCGTAACGTTGCACAAAACGGGTGGTTTGTAGTCCGCAGTTTAATTCCTTCGAATAAAACCGGCAAAGTAGTTGAATGGTACTTAACTGCAAGCACAATTAAAAATTGGAAACGCAAACCTGTAATCGGTTTTTCACAGGTAGGTTATTTTCCTACGCAGGAAAAGGTGGCAGTGATAGAGCTTGATAAAAACGATACTCCGCTTAAGACGGCTACAGTATATCAAGTTATGCCGGACGGTAGCTACAAGACAAAATATACCGGTGACGCAAAATTGTGGGGATCATTCCTCCGATACAACTATGCAAGATTTGATTTTTCATCTGTTAAAGACAGCGGTTTATATGTTATTCAATACGGCAATGAAAAAACCGATGCATTTCCTGTCAATAACCGGGTTTACAACAATGTATGGCATCAGACTCTGGATGTTTTTCTGCCGGTACAAATGGATCATGTATTTGTAAAGGACGGATACAGAGTTTGGCACGGTGTTCCGTTTCTTGATGATGCACGGCAAATGCCGCCCAATTTACAATTAATGGACGGAAAAAGAATGGGGCCGTCAACAGACACGCGCTATAAACCCGGGGAACATATAAAGGGATTAAATGTAGGCGGCTGGTTCGATGCAGGTGACTTTGACGTCGAGGAGGTTTCACAGTGCCAAACAATATCAGCTCTGGCTTCTGCATGGGAGCAGTTTAAACCGGAATTAGATGAAACTTACATTAATGAAAAACATCGTTATGTCGGTATTCATGACCCGGACGGCAAACCCGATATACTTCAGCAGATTGAGCACGGTGTGCTTTTACAACTTGCAATGCATAAGGCATTTGGACGTGCTATCCCCTCAATTGAGATGCCTTTCCTATACCAATATGTTCACCTCGGTGACGCATCTACAATAACAGATAATTTACTTTACGATCCAAAGCTAAAACCATATGAAGTTAAAGGCGATTACAGTGGAAAACCAGATGACAGATGGACACTTACCACAAATGAACCATGGATGAATTATAGTTCGATAGCCTGTCTTGCTAATGCAAGCCGTGCTTTTAAAGGATATAACGATTCACTTTCCGCAGTATGCTTAACCGCTGCCGAGAAATCATGGGACTGGCAGCAAAAGGATACCAGCAGCAGCAGAATGAACAGATTTGCAAGATTATTTGGAGCCGGTATGTCTAATTCCGCTGCACTGCAGCTTTTCATTGCCACAAAGAATAAAAAGTATGCCGATGTATTTATTAAAACAATATGGCAGGGACTTGAAAGATTTCCTAATCTGAATATTGAGAACGCATTGCTTGCAATTCCATACTTAGGTAAAGAATACAAAGCGAAACTTGAACCTTATATAAAGAAACTTAAGTTGGAAGATGATTCTCTGCTTTTGAAAAATCCGTACGGTGTGCCGATAGGAACTAGGCACTGGGGTGGTAATGAAGAAGTTGTAAGATGGGCAATAATGAATTATTATGCCCACAAGGCATTTCCCCAAATAATCGGCCCGGAATATACCATTCGCGGAATTGATTACCTTTTCGGTTGTCACCCTTATTCCAATCTTTCTTTTGTTGCAAGTGTCGGTACACGTTCAAAGAAAGTAATATATGGAAGAACCAGGGCAGACTTTACCTACGTTGCTGGTGGAGTTGTACCTGGTTTGCTTATGCTTCAACCGGATTTCCTTGAAAATAAGGATGATTGGCCGTTCTTCTGGGGAGAAAACGAGGCTGTTATAAACATAGCAGGAGAATATATATTTCTATCAAATGCAGTTAATGATTTGATGAACGGGAAAAAATAAGTCAGTAATTAAAGTGTAAGATTCACCTTTAAAATTAAGGACGAATCTTACACTTTATCATTTCAAAAAAATCGCTTCCTACCTACCTCAATTTTTCGATTAATATTTCTTGAAATTTAGTCTATAGGGTGGTTATTTATAAAGCACTATGGAAAACTAATCTGAAGATAACGCAAAATGGTTATTTTTTAATCGGGGAATGGTTTATTATTTTTTTTTTCATCTTTTATTACTATTTTCTATTTAGATAAAAAAATTTCGTTATCGCATTAAAAATAAATAAGGATAGATAAAATAGTTAGTTCAAAGCGGGAGTATTAAGTATCTATTCATTTCTAATTGTTAAAGAATATAATACTTAAATAAAAAGAGAAATATTACGTAAAATATTTTTAGTAAAATTTTTTGATAAAGCTTAAGCTTTTTTGATATAATTAATTTTTAAAATGCATATTCCCAAAGTTATTTTAGTTGTAGAGACATCCCGTGCTTTTGGGCGCAGATTACTTTTAGGCATCACTAAATACGCACGTCTTCACGGTCCATGGGCATTTTATAGAGAACCAAGTGGATTGCAATCCAATTATCCTAAGTTAAAAGACTGGCATGCAGACGGAATAATAATGCGAAATGCAAAAACATCCAAACAACTTCTTGAACTAAATATACCTACTATCTTAGTACCTCATAACAATGAAATTTATCCCGAATTTCCTGTAGTAAAAACTGACGGTGAAAGTATTGGTAAAATGGCCGCAGATCATTTATTAAATATCGGTTTCAAAAATTTTGCATATTGCGGTTTTGATGATTTTCCCTGGTCATCGGAAAGACAAAAATATTTTGAAAAATATCTAAAAGACAAAAATTTTAATGTTTCAATATTCATTCGTCCTAAAAACCTTTCAAGACGAAAATGGGAAAGTGAGCAAATATTGATGGCAGATTGGTTAGAAAGCCTTCCAAAACCGATAGGTATTATGGCATGTAATGATGATAGAGGTCAGCATGTTATTGAAGCATGTAAAATTGCACAGCTTCGTATACCGGAAGATGTTGCGGTTATTGGGGTTGATAATGATGATTTAATTTGTGATTTATGCGATCCGCCGTTATCCAGTGTTGCTTTAAATGTTGAAAAAGCAGGATACGAAGCTGCCAGGCTATTGGATTTAATGATGAATAACAGAAAATCAACAAATAGAAATATTACAGTAAAACCAACTTACGTAAGGATCAGGCATTCGACCGATATTATAGCAACCGAAGATAAAGAATTAACCAAAGCAATTAGTTATATCCGGCAAAATTTCAGAAAAAATATCCGTGTAGAAGATGTTGTTGAATCCACTATTTTATCACGCAGAAGTTTGGAGCAACGTTTTAGGAACAAATTAAATCGCTCAATAAATTCAGAGATCAGAAGAATAAGAGTTGAACATATAAGTAAACTTTTAGTTGAAACTGATTTATCCATTTCTGAAATTGCATATAGCCTTGGCTTTAGCAGTGCCGAGCATATATCTAGGTATTTTCAAAGAGAAAAAGGGAAATGTTTACGGGAATTTAGAAAAATAAAAACTCCTAATTAAATATTTGTAAAAATATTTTATCATAAATTTAAATTAAGACTCTTTACTTTTTTCATCCTTTTTATAAACCCGCTGAAATTTTATTAACATGCGCAAAATGGTTAAGTTTCAGCGTAATATGGTGTTTTTTAACTGCTTTTATTCTCTTACTTTTTATATAATAAATAATTAATAAATGAACATTTAAAATCAGTCTTGATACACAAGAAATTATTATAAAGGATATGAAAATATAGTCTATTTTTATATATTTACTAAAAAAATGTTTATCTTTCAATGTTTAATAGAGGATAGAGAATGAAGACTAAACTGTTAAATTTATTTTTACTTCTCATGCCAGCCTTAATATTTTTTTCATTTACCAAACAGGATCATAATATGGTAAAAAAAGAACTTTTCGGTACTCTCCAGGACGGAGAAAAAATTTATTCTTATATATTGAATAATAATAATGGAATGAGTGCCACAATTATTAATTATGGTGCAACAGTTGTTAAGCTAAAGGCTCCGGATAAAAATAGAAAAGTTGAAGATTTAATATTAGGGTACGATAGTCTCTCTAGTTATGTAAAAGGCGGCTCTTTTTTTGGCGGGATTGTCGGACGGTTCGGAAATAGAATAGCTAAAGGAAGATTTACCCTGGATGGTAAAGAATACCAACTCTCAATAAATAACGGAGAAAATCATTTACACGGAGGTACAATTGGATTTAACAAAAGAGTATGGAAAGCAAAAGAATTAAGCGGATCGGCTCTCCAGTTAACTTATGTAAGTCCTGACGGTGAAGAAGGTTATCCTGGCAAATTAACTATTACTGTAACATATTCCCTTACTGATAAGAACGGATTAAAGATATATTATAAGGCCACAACAGATAAACCTACAATATTAAATCCTACAAATCATTGCTATTTTAATCTTACAGGTTCTCCGGATAATACTATTTTAAATCATATATTAATGATTAATGCAGATAAATTTACTCCTGTTGACAAAACATTGATTCCAACTGGCCAGCTTGAAGATGTAGCTAACACACCAATGGATTTCAGAAAACCGACAAGAATTGGCAAACATATTAATGATAATTTTCAGCAGCTGAAATTTGCAGGAGGATATGATCATAATTGGGTTCTAAATAATTATAACGGTTCTGTACGGGAAGCAGCAACTTTATATGATTCCACCAGCGGCATATTTATGAAAGTATTAACAGACCAACCAGGTATTCAATTCTATTCGGGAAATTTTTTGGATGGTAAAGACAGGGGAAAAGATGGTATTTATTACAAATTTAGAACCGGTCTCTGTTTGGAATGTCAACACTTCCCTGATTCGCCGAATAAGAAGAATTTTCCTTCTGTAGTTTTAAGGCCTGGGGAAACTTACACACAAACTACAATTTATGAATTTTCTGTAAAATGATCTTGATTTTTAAGTCAATTTTAATTCAAAAACTTAATAGTTCATATAAAAGGAAATAATTATGTCAACCTTACAAACTTTAGACTGGATAATAATTGCCGGTTACTTTGCCATTATTTTAGGTTTGGCCTGGTGGGTTATCAAACAAAAGCAGGAAACTTCAACTGATTATTTTTTAGCTGGCCGTCATTTAGGCTGGTTTATAGTTGGTGCTTCTATTTTTGCTTCCAATATAGGTTCCGAACACCTGGTAGGTTTAGCCGGATCAGGGGCTACCGATGGTGTAGCAATGGCACATTACGAATTGCATGCTTGGTGTCTTCTTGTTCTGGGCTGGATAATGGCCCCCTTTTATATGCGTTCAAAAGTTTTTACAATGCCTGAATTTCTCGAAAAACGCTTTTCTCCAAGCGCAAGAACTTTACTCTCTTTAATTTCTTTAGTAGCATATATCCTTACTAAAATTGCAGTTGGTATTTTTGCCGGAGGTGTAGTATTTAGTGTACTCTTGCCAGATCTTAGTTTGTGGGGTTTGAATAGTTTCTGGGTAGGTTCATTTCTAGTTGTTGTTTTAACAGGACTGTATACTGTTTTAGGGGGCATGCGTGCGGTTGCTTATACTGAAGCATTACAGACTATTGTTTTAATAATAGGTTCGGTTCTGGTTACCATATTTGGTTTACATGCGTTGGGAGGATGGGATGTATTAAAGTCAACAGTAGGACCGGAAATGTTAAATCTTTGGAAGCCTATGATACCTCATGGAGTTGAAAGCACATGGGCTCCAGTTAAAGAAGTTGGCAAAATGGCATGGTATTTTAACGATAATTATCCATGGCTAGGAATGCTTTTCTGTGCTCCGATAATTGGATTATGGTATTGGACAACTGATCAGTACATTGTTCAAAGGGCTATAAGTGCAAAAAATATTACGGAAGCCCGAAAAGGATCAATTGCAGCAGGTTTCCTTAAACTTTTGCCTGTATTTATTTTTATTCTTCCCGGCATTATATGTTTCGCTATTGCAAAAAATGGTGTTGTACCTGCAATTCAAAATCAATTGCTCGATGCCAACGGACATATAATTAGAGAGAATGCCCAGGCGGCCTTTCCATTAATGGTTGCTTATGTACTCCCAATTGGTATAAGAGGAATTGTTGTGGCAGGGCTCTTAGCTGCATTAATGAGTTCATTAGCCGGTGTATTTAATGCATCATCAACATTATTTACTATGGATTTTTACTCAAGGCTCCGTCCAAATTCCTCCCAAAAACAATTAGTTTGGATGGGACGTGTAGCTACAACTGTTATGGTTATTATTGGATTATTGTGGATACCTGTTATTCAAGGTGGAAGAGGACTTTATGATTACCTGCAAGGTGTCCAGGCTTATCTCGCACCACCAATTTTCGTTGTTTTTTTCCTTGGTGTCTTTTGGAAAAGATTGAATGCAAAGGGATGTATGGCCGCTTTAATTGTCGGTTTTTTAATGGGGCTGTTTAGACTTGCCGTTGATACACCCGTAAAATTACTAGATACAACTTACACCCAGGGATCATTCTTATGGATAATTAATAATATATTTTTCCAATATTACAGCCTATTAATCTTTATCGTTAGTATTGTTGTGATGATTGTTGTAAGCTACATGACTAATGAACCAAGCTATCAGAAATTAGATGGATTAACTTATTCTACTACCAGTATGGAAATGAAAAAAGAAAATAGGAGCAGCTGGTCCAGAGGTGATGTAATTGCTTCTGTACTTCTTGTATTGTGTATTCTTGCAATATATCTTTATTTCTCCTGATAAATCAATCGTAAGAACATTGGATTTAGAATATGGTAGAAGTGACGTAAATGGGAAAATATTCTATTGGATTGGATTTTGGAACTAATTCATGCAGAGCCTTAATAGTTGATATAAGTAATGGGCAAGAATTAGCGAGCCATGTTTTTGATTATCCTTCAGGCAACTCCGGAGTTATTACGGATGTTAAGGATCATAATTTAGCAAGACAAAATCCTGCTGATTATTTAATAGGTATTGAAGTAACTATAACTGAAGCTTTAAAGAAAGCTAAAAAAGAAAATTCAAAATTTTCACCTGATGATGTTATTGGAATTGGAGTAGATACAACCGGAAGTAGTCCTATGCCTGTCGATTCTGATGGAATACCGCTTTGTTTCCAGGAAAAATTTAAAACTCAACCGGCAGCAATGGTTTGGTTATGGAAAGATCATACAAGTCATGCCGAAGCAAAAAAGATCACTGATACTGCTGCACTGTTACGCCCGGAATATCTGGCAAAAATTGGTGGTGTTTATTCTTCTGAATGGTTCTGGAGTAAACTGCTTCATTGTCAATTAGAAAATCCCGATGTTTTTAATTCTACATATAGTTTTGTAGAAATATGTGATTGGATTCCTGCAGTTTTAATAAGTAACACAAAACCGGATAATATTAAAAGAAGTATTTGTGCAGCTGGTCATAAAGCAATGTATAATGATAAATGGGGAGGATTACCTGATGAAGAATTCCTTGGAACTTTATCCCCTTCACTTGGAGAATTTCGGAAAAAATTAACTACAAAGGCTTTTCCTTCTAACGAGAGAGCAGGCTTCCTTTCTCCTGAATGGTCGGATAAACTTGGACTTTCTACAAAAGTAAGTGTTGCTGTTGGTGCATTTGATGCACATATGGGTGCTGTTGGTGCTGGTATTAAAACAGGTACTCTAGTAAAAATTTTAGGAACAAGTACTTGTGATATTTTAGTTAAACCTAATAATGAAAAACTTGCCGATATTCCAGGTGTTTGTGGAATCGTAGATGGTTCTGTAATGGGAGGTTTTTATGGTATTGAAGCCGGGCAATCAGCTGTTGGAGATATTTTTCTTTGGTTTGTGAATAATTTGGTTCCGGAAAAATATGGAAAAACTCAGGATGAAAAATTTTTTAATTTGGAAAAAGCGGCTATAAAATTAAAACCCGGCGAAAGCGGCTTGCTCGCATTGGACTGGAATAATGGTAATCGTACAATCCTTGTTGATGTCAGGTTAACAGGAGTGCTTTTAGGGCAAACATTGCATACACAGCCTCATGAAATTTATCGGGCTTTAATTGAAGCAACAGCATTTGGTGCCCTTGCAATAATTGATCGAATTGAAGAGTACGGTGTACAAATAAATGAAATAATAAATTGCGGAGGGTTAGCTGTAAAAAGTCCTTTGTTAATGCAAATTTATGCTGATGTAACAAACCGCCCTATGAAAATATCCAAGAGTGAGCAAACACCTGCACTTGGAGCAGCAATTTTTGGAGCAGTTTCTGCCGGTGAAGAAGTAAGCGGATTTAATGATATAGGTCATGCTCAAAAAGTTATGACAGGCATAAATAATGTTTTTAATCCTATAGAAGAAAATCACAAGACATATAAAAAAATATATTCTCTTTATCGCCAGCTACATGATGGTTTTGGTACAAAATTGTGGTCAGGTAATATGTATAATGTAATGAAAGATTTATTGGATATCAGGGATCATGCAAATAAGGAAAGCAAATGCTAGAGGAATTAAAGGAAAAAGTATTAAATGCAAATCTGTCCCTGGTAAAGTATAGTCTTGTGACTTTAACATGGGGCAATGTAAGCGGTATAGATCGTAAGCAAAGACTAATAGTTATAAAGCCCAGCGGTGTTGAATATGAAAAATTGACGGTTCATGATATGGTAGTGGTTAATATGAAAGGCAAGGTGGTTGATGGGAGTTTGAAACCTTCATCCGATACATCAACACATATTGAAATATATAAGGCTTTTTCTGGCATCGGTGGAATTACTCATAGCCATAGCGAATATGCAACAATTTTTGCACAAGCATTAATGGAAATACCCTGTTTTGGAACGACGCATGCTGATAATTTTTATGGAAATATTCCTATGACTCGGTTTTTAACTGAAGATGAGGTTAATTCAAATTATGAATTGAACACCGGGAAAATAATTGTTGAAAGATTTAAAAATTTGGATCCAAAATCTATTCCTGCAGTTTTAGTAGCAGGTCATGCCCCTTTTACCTGGGGAAAAGATCCTGAAGATTCTGTTAAAAATAATTTAGTGCTGGAAAGAGTTGCGAAAATGGCTTTGTATTCTCTTTCATTAAAACCTGATTTAAAAAATTTGCCTGATTATATATTAAAAAAACATCACTCAAGAAAACATGGTGAGAATGCATATTACGGACAACAACCGGATATATAAACTAAAGTTATATTATAGTTACACTTATAAAAATTAACATCCTTCTTTTGAAACTTTATCTTGGGAAAAATAATGATAGATTTAAAAAAATATGAAGTATGGTTTATTACAGGAAGCCAGCATCTTTATGGTGACGAAACTTTAAAACAAGTCGCTGATCATTCAAAGATTATCGTCAAAGAATTTAATAATTCTTCCAAAATACCTGTAAAAATCATTTTTAAGCCAGTGTTAATTACTCCCGATTCAATTTATAAATTATGTCTCGAAGCAAATGATTCCGAAAACTGTATCGGTTTAATAACATGGATGCACACATTTTCTCCGGCAAAAATGTGGATTGCTGGCTTGAAAATTTTAAATAAACCTTTTGTACATCTTCATACTCAATATAACAGAGATATTCCATGGAATGAAATTGATATGGATTTTATGAATTTAAATCAATCGGCTCATGGAGGAAGAGAATTTGGTTTTATTTGCACAAGGATGAAAAAGAACAGGAAAGTTATAGTCGGTCATTGGAAAGATGAAAAAGTTCAGGATAATTTAGCAATATGGATGAGAGCAGCTAGTGCCTGGCGTGATGCTCAAGGAGGAAAGATCGTCCGTTTCGGTGATAATATGAGAGAA
>CAYUVK010000084.1:14194-22731 GCA_964448105.1 uncultured Ignavibacteriaceae bacterium | reverse complement strand
CACTTTCTCTTTAATTACTACTTGTGAAACAGAACTATTTGAAACAAAAAATAATAGCAAAACTATAGCAGGTAATACTCTCCTCATTTCACCCCTCTAATATTTTATAATAAATATTTAATTTACTTAATAGAGCTGCTTAAACCTGAGTCTCCTCTTTTCTTTTCGCTTGCTAATAGATATCTCCCTTTACCTTTTAAAGCTTTTAAGGTTCGTTTTTCGGTTGGAAGGGCTTCAAAGGGTTTATTACATGTTAATCTTCAAGGTTAAAGTATTTTATTCAATGTACTAACCTTGAAGGTTCTTCAAAAATCATTTCACCATCATCATTTTCTTTATTGATACAAAGTTTGCTTTCCGGTTTGCCGGGTTGTCTGCTATTAACCTGTATATGTATACTCCGCTTGCCAACGATGACCCATCAAACCTAACTTCTTTATATCCCGCTCCCTGCTCCCCGTTTACCAATGTTTTTACTTCATTTCCAAGTATATCATATATCTTTAAGCTTACCCGGCTGTCAAACGGTAAATCATATCTTATCATTGTAGTCGGATTAAACGGGTTGGGAAAGTTCTGTGAAAGTGCATACTCCTTCGGTGCAGCATAATTTATAATAAATGATTTATTCAGATTTATTCCATCCCCTCTTATTGCAAACTCTATTGTATCTTTTTTGTTTGATTTGATGTTCCTCTTTATATTGAATGAAAAAGCTACATCCTTTGACTTTGATATTTCTATTATTTTAACAACCTGCTGACGGTTTGTAAAACTTAACACCGGTGAGGATTTAATCAGCTTCACTTCAACATTTTCTGCCCTTGTTACTTTTGATTCATTCTCAAGCGTTATGATTATCTGGTTCCCTTTTGTCCCTGGGGTTACATCATACACTGTTTGAGAGTATGATAAGCTACTGATAATTAAAAGTATTGATAAAAATATTTTTTTCATTTATATCCTCCTCTTTTAACAGAACGCCGATAATTATGATTTTTACGATCCCCCACATCATAGAATCATAAAAATCAGCGTCCTAATCATCTTTTATGGCAAATTCATGCAGCCTTTTATTGAAACATGTTTCTGAGTTATAAGGTAAATAATATTCATCTTTTGGTAAGGATCAGGATTATACCAGCTATTATTCCATATTACCTGATAGGGATGATAGTAATCTGTTTGTGAAGTTATCCAGGATCCACAAGGTGAATATTCCGGTGGTTGATAACTTATTGTTTTAGTATTTTGATTTATATTCACCTTCTCCTTTATTACTACTTGCGAAACAGATCTATTTGAAATAAAAAATAATAGTAATACTATAGCAGGTAAT
Organism: uncultured Ignavibacteriaceae bacterium; assembly: GCA_964448105.1. Classification (GTDB taxonomy): domain Bacteria; phylum Bacteroidota; class Ignavibacteria; order Ignavibacteriales; family Ignavibacteriaceae; genus CAVQBP01. Next base: position 21,392 of record CAYUVK010000084.1, on the reverse strand, counting down.
ACTCTCCTCATTTCACCCCTCTAATATTTTATAATAAATATTTATTTTACTTGACAGAGCAGCTTAAATATTAGTCTCCTCTTTACTTTGGCTTGTTAATCGGTATCTCCCTTTTACCTTTTAAAGCTTTTAAGGTTCGTTTTTCGGTTGGAAGGGCTTCAAAAGATTTCAAATGTTGTTTTCAATATTTCCACTAAAAATTTAAAAGTCAAGTACTTGAAGAAATTTTTTTAATATTTTTTTATAATAGTGAGTATTTATTTAAGGAAGTGAATATTCATACCGATTTGATTTGATCTTTATTGAGTTGCAGAAGCAGAATTGATTGAAGCTATTATTAAAAACCCCCGGAGTAACCAAAAAGCCCCGGAGGTTTATCGGCATTGTGTTACTTTAATAGTAGCATCTTCTTTGTTTTAAAAAAATCGCCTGCTTTAATAGTATAGAAATAAGTTCCGCTTGAAAGTCCTGCAGCGGCAGCATCGAAATTAATTGTATATGTTCCGGCAGGTTTTTCTTCATCCAATAAAATCGCTACTTCCCTGCCGAGCATATCAAATACTCTTAACAGAACATGGGTATTCTCTTTAACAGAATACTTTATCACCGTAGCAGGATTAAAAGGATTGGGATAATTTTGCATTAAGCTGTATCCCGCAGGTAAAGTATTAACCTGCACTTCTATTTCGTTTGAATATTTGTATGTGCCGTCGTAATCAATTTGCTTTAACCTGTACGCAATATTCCCGCTGCCGGAAATATCGTTTACATCATCTTTAAACGAGTATTTGCTTGGCAAGGTCGTGGTTCCTTTTCCGCTTACAAATCCAATCGGTTTCCATACATTTTCGGATTTTCTTTCAATTTCAAATCCCTTGTTATTAATTTCGGTAGCTGTTGTCCAATTTAATTCAACATTACTTCCTTTTGGTTTTGCTTCAAAACTGGCAAATTCAACAGGCAAAACTGCTGAATTTAAACTTTTAATATATTTTAAAATTGTTCCGTCGTTTCCAACCGCCCAGCCGTTTTGGGAAGATTTTACATTTACAGAAAACAAGCTGGCAAATGTCCCGCTACCTTGCAGTTCCCAATCTGCGCCGCCATCGGTAGTATTAAACATAATTCCTTCATCGCCGGCAGCCCAGCCGTTACTTGCATTGCTGAAATAAACGGAATAGATAAATCTGTTATAGCCATTATGCTGCAGACTCCAGCTACTCCCCCCGTTTACAGTTTTTAATATAACTCCTCCATCCACATCCAGACCGCTTCCGGAAGCCCAGCCTGTATTTTCATCAATGAAATAAACAGAAGTTAATGTACCGTAATCGGTACCATTCATCTGCTGGTAATTCCATGTTGAACCTGCATCGGTTGTTTTTAGAATTACACCTTCATTGCCTGCTATCCAGCCTGTATCTTTATTTATAAAAAACATTGTTTGAAGGATGTGCTCTGTAGGCTGCCGGGATGTCCAGGATAATCCGCCGTCGGTTGTTTTAAGAAAATAATTTTTACCGATTACATACCCGTTGCTTTCATCGGCAAAGTAAACCTTTTCGAAGTGAAAAGTAAAATCATTATCAATTCTTGTCCAGTCTTCCCCGCCGTTAGTTGTTTTAAATATTGATCCGCTTAATCCGACTGCCCAGCCGGTATTATTATCCAGGAAGAAAATATCAAGCAGCCCGTAACCTTCTAATTTAGGCGTCCAGGTTTCTCCATTATCTGTAGTTTTAATTAAACCGTTAAAGCCCGCTGCCCAGCCTGTGGAAGAATCAAAGAAATAAATATTTCTCAATACGGAGTTATAACCGTTCTCTTGTACTTCCCAATAGAGTTCACCTGAAATAGCGAATAACCCGCTTGTATCTGCAATACCCGGGTTGTAATAATCGCTTATTCTTATAAAACATGAATCCGATTTAGTGTCCGGTACAAGCAGCTGATATTCATTATTAAAATCAAACGAACTTGAAGTATAGATTTTTTTCCAGGTAGCCCCGTTGTCGGTTGATAATTCTATCAGTATACTTTTTATATTTTGTGAGCTCCATTTTATTATTTCCTTGGTACCGACTTTCCAATTATCACCTGCTGCCGGGGAGATTAATGATAAAGTTGTATCATTACCTGAAGTCTTATATAAATTATTGGATATTGAAAATTCTTGATTATTAATTTGATTTAATGATGTTTTTATTTTAGCCGAGAATACATTTCCGTTTGTATTTAACGCTGCATTAAAAGTTGCACCGTAATTGTTATTATTTAATTGTTCATTATCTATATTTATTAGTCTGCTGCTGGAAGATGCAGATATGGTTATGTCCCCGTTACCGCCAACATTCAACGATAATAATTTTTCATCATCATTTCCACCGATATTTTTTGCCCAGACAATTTTTCCATTTGAATCATATTTAGCTAAGAATATATCGCTGCCGCCGAAATTCTTTAGTACATAATTTCCAAAATGTAAAGTTGAATTTGAAAAATTACCTGCAACATATGTGTTGCCGAGATTATCCGAGACTATTTTATTACCATAAAAACCGTCTTGTGCAAAAACACTCATCTTAAGGGATAGGAGTAAAAAAATTAAAAAGAAAAGACTATGTAATTTTATATTTTCTCTAGCATCGGGAATTGTTGCACTTCTCGTCATTCTTATCTCTTATTTGTTGAATAAAAAACTTACCTTCATTTTTCGTTTACTCTTTCCAAATATCAATCCAAACTTTTTAAAATTACAAAGATGACTAAAAAGCTGCTGAAACAATCAAAATATGAACAAATTAGACAAATAAAAGATTTACCAACATGTAAGAAAATGAGACAGAATCTTAGATTCAAATCTCAGAAAATCTGCAGATGTTCAATATTTAACACTTACTTTTTTAACTTATTTTTAATAAACGAAAATTTATCGGCAGATATTGTGATTTCATTAAACCCTGTGATAATGATTCCTTTTGAAATTTTAATAAAATCCTTTTCTAAAGGAATAATACAGATTCCTCCCAAATCGACTGCGGCGGGACTCCATAGGAAGTTATCTTCCCCTTTATCAAAATAAAATGAAGGGCGGTGTTTTTCCCTTAAAAATATTATAATTTGCCATCCGGATACTTTTTCATAATAAGCTAAAATATTCATCATAGGTTCATTTTTATTTGTTGAAATTTCAGAATAAATCTCATAAAAATTTTCAAAGACATTTTTTAATGCTTCAATTTCATTTGATTCAAATGATATGAATCTTCTTAACCCGTCATCGATAATACCGGCTGTTAAGTTTTTGCTCCCGGATAATATTTCTCCATGTTCCTTTTTCAATCGATCAAATTCTTTATCAATCGGCATAAAATTTTTTGAAGCAGCCTGGAAGTGTAAATGATCCGGTGCGGAAGCGCCGCACTTCGGGCCGTTGTAAAAAACAGTATAGTATTTCGATAAATCTCTAGCCAGCAACAATAAGGAGCTGAAAGAGTTTTTTATTTCCTGCGGATTGTGTTTAATATAGCTGACTGTAAAATGTTCGGGAAAAATCGGAAACGGATTGCACAAAATTATAAATTCATTATTATATAAAATTCCTTTTTGTTCTTCCGGGAGATTTTCTTCGCACAAAAAACAATCCCTATTCTTTATCGAATCGGAATCTACTTTTGCAGAGCTGGAGGCTATTCTCCCGGGATTATGCTGTACTTCTATTTTAAATCCATTAAAAGGAAATGTTTTATTTTCTATTTTTTCTAAAGAGCTGTAACCTTCCGATAGCTGTCTCCAATTCTTTTTCTGCTTCTGCAGGAGAGTTTTGGCGGCATCTGCAAAATTATTTTCATTTAAATAATTTCGAATATCGGGGTCTATAGTAATTATTTTGCTCAATAGATAATTCTTTCAAACTAAATTTATTTTTTTTCGTTCAGGTTTTTCCGTGCAAGGATTTCCAGAGCCCTTATTTTATCTTTATAAAAATTATTTTCATTTTCCTTTTCAATAGAAAGAGAAGTGTCGCTGTTCCCTTCCCATCTCCTGCAAATATAAACCGGCTCGAAAATTCTCCCTATTTTATATCTCCTTGAAATTTCCAAACAGACTGCATAATCTTCCCCGTAGCTGACATTGGGAAATTTAGTTTGTCTTAACATGGGAGTATAAAAGGCTCTCGGAGCACCAAATCCATTTATCCTTAAAGCATTATTTCTGCCGTTTTCCTCCGTCCATTCTTTATGGTCTATTACTCCTGGAGGAATTTCATTTTTATTGAAATCCGTAAGCTTATACGAACCGATTACCGCAGCACAATTTTCTTTTTTAAAAGTATCAATAATTTTTTGAAGTGTGCTTTCAAAATATACATCATCACTGTCAAGCTGTACAGAAAATCTCCCGCATTTAGGATGATTAACTGCTTCATTCCAGCAGCCGCCTATAGCCAGGTCTTTTCTTTCCGGAATTAGATGGATTACTTTTTCATTATTGTTGTTATATTCTTTTAAAATTTCAGTAGTGCCGTCATTTGAATGATTATCAACTACAATAATATTAAATGAAAAATCAGTCTTTTGGTTTACAGCCGAATCAACTGCATCTTTTATAGTTTTTGCCCTGTTTTTTACCGGAATAATTACAGAAGCTGCCGCTTCAAATTTTTCTGCTTCCGGATCATTCAAATTAAATTTCGGGATTTTTGGTTTTAAGTATGCTCCTATTTTCTTCAGGTGTTCCGTTGCCGCTAATTCCATTTCCATCTGCAGTACACGGTTCTGCGGGTTTACATAATCAAAAAGTTTTTCACCGGATTGCTTCGAACCATGTTTGGTCGAATAATAAAGAAATTCAGGGATTCTAATTATTTCATATTCTCGTGAAATATTTAAACGGAGATTATATAATCCTGCATATTTATAATTCGAATCAGGAAATTTCTTAACAGGTTCAGTTCTTAAAAATAAAACAGGACCAAAATTAAAATCATCCCTGATGCTTCCGGTTTGATAATCAATTACCGGGTGGGAAACAGGTTCTTTATCTTTATCCTTGTAATCCGAATAAAGAATTCCTGCACCTGTTGATTCGGCTAAATTATAAAATCTTTCCAGGCCAAATTGATTAAATTCAATAAGAGAATCTTCCGTTAAAAGAAGTATATATTTTGTTTTAGCTTTATCCTTAATTTTTTTTATTGCTCTGCTTGAGAAGAGAGAATCAATCTTTATTAATTCACACCCAAAAGATTTTTTCTCTAGATCCTCTTTTGTCAAAAGAAAGATTTTACTGATTAAGTTATTTCCTCTTAGGTTGGAAATTGTATTTTCTGTAAACGAAGTTTTACTGTATGGAATGAATGCAGTTATCATAAACCGATATTATTCTTCGGGTTTGTCTAAAATTAATTATTAATAAGAGAATAAACAAAAGAACCAGGTGGACAGGCAATTCCCCGGAAGATTCCGCCGTTCTTCCCGAGATATTCCCTGTTTCAATATTTTAAAAGATTAAAAAACTTATTCTTTAACCTGGATACTCCCTTGAGTTAATAATTGATCACCCGCCCCGTTAGTAACCAAAACTGTATAGCTGCCGGGTTCTAAATTTTCAATTGAGGTAGTAACGTTTGTAAAGCAGACACATTTATCCGTTGCGGTATTATTATTTTTAACTTTAAGTTTTATCCTGTCGCCGTTTCTCTCAAAACCAAAAGAGATCTTTGCATTACAATAAGTTCTAATATCCATCGATGCATAAACAAGTTTGCTTTGCTGAAATAAAACCAGGTTATCCGCAGTCTCTCCGGTAAACTCATCGGTAGAGTTTAGCTGCTTTTCACTCCTGCATGGCTTTTGATCAAGGGATCCAAGTTTTATTTCTTCTTTTGATGATGAACATGCAGCAAATAATAATGAAGAAACTAAAAGAGCATAAAAAGTCTTCATCTTTCACTCCGTTAAAAAATTAAAAATAAAGCCCTGTTAAATATAAATTTTAATAATAAAATTTAAACTAAAACCATCACAAAAAAAGAAATATTTTTTATTTTCCTATACCTTTCCAAAAAGAAGAACAATATCTCACTAATCAAAGGATGTACAGATTGCAGTATAACTTATAAAAAGACATTTATAAATCCTCTTGTATGTTTAAAGTTTAGAAGATAAACATACAATATGATTAAATTAATAATTATGTAATTAATCCTAAATCCTTAGTTAATAAAAAGGTTGGTTGACTTGGCTGTCATGGACCATTCCATGACAGGATCCATTAGATCTAAAATCCTGTCATATTAATTGAGATAATGATAAATTCGAAGGCACGTATTGTCCCCTCCTTTGGGCTCCTTTGGGGGACCTGCCTCTAAGCAAGTTTTAGCCCCAGGGGGGCGGGGGGTGGGTATGACTTATCCCAAAAAAGATTAATGTTATATTATAATGATAAGAAAACTCATTTTTTGTTATATCGTAATTCTAAATTTTAAGAGCGTTATTATAAATGTCTATTACTTTGTCTGTTAATATTTCGATATCAAAATTTTCCACCGCTCTTTTTCTTGCATCATTTCCAAAGCGAATTCTTAACTCTTTTAAATTTATTAATTGCTCGATTTTATCTGCAAGATCTTTTGCATTTTTCTTCTCAAATAAAAACGAAGTTACGCCATTAACGGCAATATCCAGAATCCCATCCGAGCTGGAACAAACCGAAGGCTTTCCCATAGCCATTGCTTCAACCAAAGCGATACCGAATGCTTCCGCATGAGAAGGGAAGGCAAATATATCCATTGCTGCAAGAACTTCGGGCGTATCGCTCCTGAATCCGCAGAAAATTATATTTAATATATTCTTTTCTTTAACAATCCCTTTTATTTTTTCTTCATATTCATTTTCTCCCCTGCTGGCTTCACCCACAACCAGGAATTTTAAATTCTTGTATTTCTTATTCAGCTCATCTGCAGCGGACAAAAATTCTTCATGCCCTTTACCCGGGCTGAATCTCGCCATCATCCCTATAACCAGCTCATCATCTTGTATTTTAAACTCTTTTCTTACTTTATCTCCTTTTTTTATTTCCGGGTTGAATCGCTTTGTATCTATACCGTTAGGCATAAGCAAAATTTTTCCCTCTTTTAAGGTTGTTGTTTCCAAAAGATTCTTTTTGATAACCCGGCTTATGGCAAGCGCGTAAT
>CAYUVK010000084.1:0-14094 GCA_964448105.1 uncultured Ignavibacteriaceae bacterium | reverse complement strand
ACCGGGTGTTTTACCAAACCCAGGTTATTAGCTTCAATATGAAGCCTGGATTCGGCAAGACACAATAACTCAACATTAATATTTCTTTTAAGAAGCTGTTTAACGGCAGTCAATGTAAACATCTCCATGCCGCCCCAGCTTTTAGATAAACATGAGTAAAGAATTTTCATAAATACTTATTTAAAATCCAAATCAAAAAGAACTGTAATATCACCTTACTAAAGCATGACTGCATGGTTTGCATGGAAGCATGACTTAACCCTCATATTTTGTCATCATTTCATGTAATATGTAATCATTTTTCCATTCGTTTTTATCCACTTTGGTAAGCATTGTTCTATTCATTTGAATTAATTTATTTTCTAATGAATAATGCTTTTTATCATATTCGTCAAACCATTGTAGAGCGATATCGCCGCTGCAATGTAATGCGAAGATTTGCGAATAATTTTCAGCAAGCGTAGATAAAGATATATTAATAAATTGGATGTATTCTTTTAATGATCTTCTAGCATACCCTTCTGCAATATTGGAATGACATGAAAAAATTGAATCTTCAACTTGTGCTCTTATTTTAAAGGAAATTACATCAAATTTTCTTATTTTCTCTTTAACAAATACATATAAACTAATAGCTTCTTTCCAAACCTCAAGTTTCCTGAATCCGCGATTTATATTTTTATTTCTATTTATAATTTCTTCTTGCATTTTATAACTCCCCGTTATTTTTTTTCATACATGCAGACATGCTATCATGCATCCATGCAGTATGAGCAAAATATTTTTTCCAGTTTTTTTCTCTTTAGTATATTTTTTTAAGCACTGCATCTTTAAAATAGTGTAATAATATTTCATCAAACTGGTACCCGATTGAAGCCATAACGGCAGCACCAATCTGGCAAAGACCTACTCCATGCCCCCATCCCGCACCCCTGATAACAAATTTTTGCGGTATATTATTTCTAATGTCAAATTTTTCTACTATTATCGCAGAGCTATAGAGATGTGATGGGGAAAGAGTTCTTCTAATTTCTAATTCTTTTCCGATTGTGAGTATTTTTTTAGTCCCGACTATTTTTAATTTTATAAGTCTTGAAGAATCCCCTCTTTCAACAGGCACAAGGTCTAAAATTTCACCGAAATCAATTTTACTTTTTAATTTAATGATTTCGGATAACTCCTTCTGAGTATATTCAACTTTCCACCGGTAAAAATCTTTTGTTTCCTGGTCAAAATCTAAAAGAACCTGGGAGAGAATTTTTTGATTGGATGTATTGCAGAAAGCAGAAGGATTTCCTTTGATCCATTTCTTAGCAATATTCTCATTGGAGAAATTTAAATTATAATTTTCAGGGTAATATTTATAATCAACAACCGAAGAAAGGTATTTATATTCTTTCGATTCCCAAACATTATTAAATGATTCTGTTACTCCGCCGCAGGATTTTGAATACCTGGTGTCACAAATATTATCATCCGATGCCAGCACAAGCCCCCTGGTTTCATCAATTGCGGCTAATGCCGCATTCGAAAAAATTTTTGTTATACCTTGATAGCGTTGACAGTGGTCATCGGCACATACATCGAACAGCAAATGTGCTTCCCTATCATACCATTTAATTAATTCATTTTCCGACTCAATGCTTGTTTGGGAAACCTCTTTTTGTATCCCGGTTAATTTTGATTTCTCAAGCTGTGCAAGCACCCAGCTGCGGGAAACAATAGCCTGTGATTTAAGGAATTGAATTGAACTTTTAGAGCTCATCTCGGATGAAATAACGCTTATTAAATATTTTTCCAGTGGAAGGATATTAATTACAACAATCTTATTGTAACTTCTTTTTAGCTTTAACGAACCGTTAAATCTCTGCTTCTCTTTTCTTTCCCAGTGGAAATCAACACCTATTGTAACTTCTCTTATTAAAAAAGAATCCGCTTCTTTATCAAGAGGTTCAAATATCATTTCATCCGATATTTCTATTTTTTCATCGTCTTTTTTACATACTATACTATTATCGACTACCGAAGCATTAAATCGCCCGCTAAAAGTCTGTTTAAGCCCGGATGTCTTAAAATCACCGTAAAGCTCAAAAACAATCTTTTCTTCGGTTAAAATACCAACACTTATTTCAGGTTCTGCTTTAATAGTAATCATTCTTAAAAAACCGGAAATTTTAGAAAATGAATATAAGTATTATACAATATTAATTGTAAGTCCCTGTAAAATGGAGATTATTTTGGGAACATTTCCTTAGTGTAACTTTATGCTCTTAGTGTCTTAGTGGTGAGAATTTACCACTAAGGGACTAAGGATACTAAGAATCACTAAGAAATGATATACTATTGTTGTCCTTCTATTATTTTGGACATGTATGTTTTGGAAAGCTCTTAACAATTCATAAAATGAAGATTATTTGTAATTAGAAAGAAACTTTTTAATTTAATGTTTCACTTAAAAAAGCTTACTAATATATTGAACTTCTTCTTCATAAAATAAATTCATGATAAATAAGTATTTTAGTTAAAACCTTTTTATAAAAAATTTTTAAATGAAAAAAACACCGGCAAAAGTCGTAAACATAATCGGATTTCCGATGGACCTTGGTTCCGGGCGAAGGGGAGTCGATATGGGACCTTCCGCAATCAGAATTGCCGGTATTGAAAAAAAACTCAAGAAGCTTGGCTATGATGTTATTGACAGCGGCGATATTTTTATTCAAAATATTGAACTGCAAATTCCGAAGACTTTCGGAACTAATCCTAAATTAAAATACCTTCCCGAAATTCTTAAGACAACAAAAATTTTAGCCAAAAAAGTTGAAAAAGTCCTGGGGCAGCATCAATTTCCTTTATGCCTTGGCGGCGATCATTCAATGGCTATCGGTACTATTGCAGGAATTTCTTCATACTGCAAAAATAACAAGCTTGAGATGGGAGTTATCTGGGTCGATGCACATGCAGATATGAATACCGGTGAAACTACCCCTTCGGGAAATATTCACGGGATGCCGATGGCGGCATCTTTAGGTATAGGGGAAGAAAAGCTCGTTAATATTTTAGACTTTTCTCCCAAAGTTAAACCTGAAAATTGTGCATTAATCGGTATTAGAAGCATCGATAACCTTGAAAAAGAAAATATAAAAAAGCTCGGAGTTTCAGTATACACTATGTCCGATATCGACAAGCTCGGAATTCATAGGATAATAGCCAGGGTCTTAAAGCAGTTCCAGCAAAAAGTGGATCACATACATGTAAGCTTTGACCTTGATGTAGTCGATCCGACATTTGCACCGGGAGTTGGGACCCCGGTACCCGGCGGTTTAAGTTACCGTGAAGCGCATCTTTTGATGGAATCGATAGCCGAATGCGGATGCATGTCCTCATTGGAAATAACCGAGGTTAATCCTATTTTAGACGATCGAAATAAAAGTGCAGAATTTGCTACCGATATTATAGCTTCCAGTATGGGGCAAAGAATATTTTAACTTTTTATAAATATATTTAACATCATAATTTCCGGTTTATATTGAATAAGCATCACCAATCAATTTTAATTTACTTACTAACTTTTCTTGCTTTATCAATCATCTTAAAACTATTGGGTATAATAGATTTTGATAACACGGAAATATGGGGTTACGGATTGATTTTTTACGGTACAAGCCTGGTTTATATTTCATTCGGTAATAATCAAAGAGGAAGGTTATTTATTGGTTCGATTATTTTTTTGATCGGCTTGTTTCTTTTTATTATCAGCAAATTCGAGTTTTTCAGCGTTTCAACTCTAATAATGCCTTCGCTGCTCCTTATCTTTTCTATTAGTTTTTTTATGCTTTTTCTCGATAACCTTCGGGAAAAATCACCTCTTTTAATATCACTCATCCTTTTTATTGCAGGAACAGTCTACACTATATTTAACGGTGAAATTAGTCTACCGTCTTTTATAAATTCAACAGCACAAATAACTTTAGACTATTGGCCAGTTGTTTTAATTACAATCGGGATAATTTTGATTATACATAGGGAAAAATAAAAGATTTATGAATTGCTTTATTGTTTAGTTGTTTTATCGGGCATTTCTTTACCACTAAAGCACTTAGATCACTAAGTTTCACTAAGAAATTATAAAATTCCTACCCAAAAACCTTATTTTATTTTATATGACCTTAGTAACTCAGTAATTCTTAGTGTCTTAGTGGTAAATATCTTTCCTTGTTATTAAAAGGATCAATACGGTCAGATCGAAAATTCGGCCGGTAGAAATCATTACTTTCAAGCTCCTGGATCCATCCGTTTTCCAAATTGTATTTATCAAGCAATTCTATCCCCCTTGCATACTCGGAAGAGGAAATGGGTCTGTTTATTAAGATATGCCTGTTCGCAACATTCGTAGGATAATATTGCGCCATTAATGAGATATGAATTTTAGGATCAAGATCTGAAATAAACTTAAAAACTTTTTCACTTTCAGAGAGCCCGTTCGGTAAAATTAAATGCCGTATAATTAAACCTCTAATCACAATACCGTTATCATAAATAAGTTCACTGCCGACCTGCCTGTGCATTTCGGCTATTGCTTCTCTTGCCCTGTCAAAATAATCATCGACTTTTGAATAAATTTTTCCTTCGGCATTATCGCCATACTTAAAATCGGGAAGGTAAATATCAATTATTCCATCAAATAATTTCAGCATTTCAACTGAATCATAACCGTTGGTATTATATATTACCGGTAAATCGAGCCCTTTCTCAACTGCCGTTTTTATCGATTTAAAAATAGGAACTGCAAAATGTGTTGGAGAAACCAAACCGATATTGTGACATTCTTTTTCCTGGAGTTCCAGCATTATATCGGCAAGACGTTCAATTGAAACTTCATTTCTTTTTTCAATTTTAGGCTTTTGGCTTATAATGAAATTCTGGCAGTAAACACAATTTAAATTGCAGTTTCCGAAAAAAATATTTCCTGCTCCTTTAGTTCCCGATAGAACTGGCTCTTCACCGAAATGAGGAGTATAAGATGAGACTACCGGTAACGCCCCGCTTGCACATATTCCTAATTCTCCATTCGTTCTATCTATTTTACAATTGCTGGGACAGCTTGTGCATGAGCGTAAAATAGAATCTGCTATACTCTCTCTTCTGGAAAATTCCTCACGGCTTATATTTTTATATGAAGGTACAAATTTCATAATTGATAATTTTAATGGGTAGAAATCTAATAATTACTATCGAAAAAAACCGTGAAATTATTTATGAAGATGGCGTTATACCACTAAGGCACTTAGATCACTAAGTCCCACTAAGAAATAATAAAATTTATACCCCAAAACCTTATTCTACTTATATAACCTCAGTGATCCTTAGTGCACTTAGTGTCTTAGTGGTAAATAATCTTGGTTTTTAAACACTAAGACACTTAGAGCACAAAGTTTCACTAAGCAAGAAAATTCTGGAAAATAGCTGGGAAGATAATTTTAAATCATATCACCCAAACAGCAAATGACCATTGACCAATGACTAATGACTTTTCACCTCCCCTATTTCACCTTAACTACTACAAATGTAATATCATCCTGCTGATCTGCTCCGTCCATCCATTTTTCAGCTGCAATGTTCAGCTCTTCGATTATTTTTTTTGAAGACTGCTCAGCAACCGAACAAAAGATTTCCATGACCTTGTTATAGTCTAATATTTCTTTCTGCTTGTTGAATAATTCCGGGAAACCATCGGACATTAAAAGGATAGTATCTCCGCGGTATAAGAGAGCTTCTTTTTTAACATAAGGAAAATCCGGCGAGCCACCGAGCGGCAGCCCTTTGATCCTGATTTCTTCAACCTGCTTTTCTTTCCCCCTGTAAATTAGTGCGGGAGGCATCCCGGCAGAAGATATAACCATTTTATTATCCGTAATTTTCGCCATCATCATGGCCATATAAAGGTTGCCGAGCTGCATTTCCCTTATAATTGAATTGCACTTATTAAAAAAGTTTATAATATCTGTCTGGAAAGGTTCTGCCGTGAATAATCCCTTTATTGCGGCAACCAAAGTTCCTGCTCTCATACCATGCCCGGTAGCATCACCTACTGCGATAGTCAGGCTCCCGTTATTATTATATTTGAAATCGTAATAATCACCTCCCACTTCGGTAGCCGTTTTCATATAGACAGCTATATCAAGATTTGGAACCGGGGGAACTTTCCTGGGCAGCATGGAATACTGCAGCTTCCTTGCTTCTTCCAATTCTTTTGTCTTCCTGGCATTATCGGCTTCCAGAAGCTTGCGGCTGATCTCCTCATCTTTTGCCCTTCTTTCCTGCTCAAGTGCTTTATGTGAAAGCTCTTTTATTTGAATAAGTTGGTTTTCAAGGTTCTTATTTGTAAAAGCAATCCTCCTTGATAGATGAATTGAAACAGTGATTGCCAAAAACACTATCCCGTAAACATATACAAAGTAAATCCCGAACAGCGGACGAACAATTTCCGTTGATATAAGAACCTGGTAAGTAATTAGTAGTATTGCTACTAGGAACCCTGAGCCGATTAACCATCCCCATGATTCTTTCCTCTTTATTCCCCTTATTACTATCCTGAAAATTTCCAGGGTAATTATCAGTGCAAAGAAATAATATAAATAATCAATATACGGACTCCCCAGAAGCGGAAAGAATATCGTCCGGAAAATAAATATAGCCGAAAGGGATATAAAGGCTAAATACTGCTTCGGCATTTTTGAATAAGAACTTGCATAAACTGTAAGCAAGCCAAACAGCAATGAAATTTGTACGGAAGTGGAATTGATAATTGATAAGTTTATTGCCGAAAGAACGGTATGTGTGAAATTCGACTGCATGCTTGTATAAACTACTGCTGCAAACGAAAGCATTGAAATAGAATAGAATAAGTTTTCCTTTGTTTTCGGATAGAATATAAAAATAAGCAGATGCATTATTGCAAATGCCAGTAAGAATGCTCCGAATCCCATCTGCTGCCAGGTCATTTGCCGGACATCGTTTATCCGGTTAGAAAAAAACATATCCGGGGATCCTATTGTTGCATTAAACCCGGTAGGAACATTGAATTTACTCTGTTCTTCAGCCAGAAAGTTCGAATATCTTACTACAAGAACGTGCTCTTCCTTTGCACTGAATATTATATGTCTAGGATTCCTGTCAAAGTACGGCTTTTCCGTTTCTTTCGATTTACCAGTTTCACCATACTTATATAATATTTTCCCGTCCAGGTAGACTTCCGCTGCTCCTGTATTAAAAAAGTTAAAGGCAAAAGGTTTATTCCAGAGAGCCGAATCTACTAGAATATGATTTCTGAACCACACCTTGCCTGTCCATTCCCAGTCCATCTTTTCAAAATCTTTTCTATATAAAAAGGGATTGGCAATTGGCTTCCATTTATTATCATTGTAGTTTGGATCTGCCCACAAGGTATCATCGCCGGTTTTATATTTCCAGCCTTCAAACAATTCAAGATTCCCGCTTTTATTCTTTAATCTTTCCGGGGATATTAAAACTTCATTTTGAACCTGGTCCCTCCAGTTAGGTATTGAATATATAAGAGTAGTATCTTTTCCGGCTATATAGCTAAAATCAGGGAACTCAATACCGCTTGAATCTACTGCCTCAGTCCTCCAGCTTCCGCGTGTAAATTTAAAATGAAGTGTATCCCCTTCTTCAACAGAAGCTATATAACTCCACTTATTACTTGATAATTTCTCCATCTTCTGCATTATCATCCAGTTTCCAAGCTCATTAGTTCCGCCGGTAATATAAATATTTGAATTAGCCGGGACTTTATTTGATTCCGCTATAACAGTAATGCTCCTGGTCTGCGGAAAAATCAGCACACTTAAAGAAATTAACAGTACGGCAAATAACAGTTGGATTCTTGAATTCATTTTAATTCCCGTTTATGTTTTTCTGCCGGGCAGCCGGATAAATAATATATAAAATTAGCTTGTTAAAATTAAAAAGTAGAAAGGACAAAAGGAATAGCATTGATAGCACCAACAAATTAACCCACCTCCGCCAGAGGCGGACAGGCCTAATCCCCTCTCAGCCTTCATTTTATTTGGGCGGACAAGCAAGGAGGGGACTTTTATTTTCATTCATGTCTTTATATTAATAATTCGTTCTTCTTAAAAATACACTATCATGATAAGAGAATTTATTTCTTGTTTTATATTTTTAAAGGAAATGTTAATTCCTCAAATGAGCACATTGTCCCCTCCGGAGGGCCTGCCTCTAAGCAAGTTTTAGCCCCAGGGGGGCGAGGGGTGGGTTATTATTAATAATACAGTATCATGATAAAAAAACTTATACTTTGTCTTATCTTTCTAACATAATGTTAATTCTTCAAATGAGCACCTTGTTCTCTTCTTTGGAGGACCTGCCCCTAAACAAGCTTAGTGATTCTTAGTACCCTTAGTGTCTTAGTGGTAAATCTTTGGTTTTTTAACCACTAAGTCACTTAGACCACAAAGTTTCACTAAGAAGGAAGAAAACATTCAAGGTTAACACCCATTTTACTACATTTTAACCTTGAAGGCTAACAAACCTTATTCTATTATATAACCTTAGTAAACAATAACAGAAGAAATACTTGAACCTTATTACCTTATTTTATTAAAAACAATAAATGAAATTGGGCTCTATCTAATTTTTCCTTCTTTATACAACCTTTCCGGAGCCCTTTTTTCATCCATAATGAATAAACTCAGAAGAGAACCTTCAAGATTAGCACTCATTTTTACGATATTTTAACCTTAAAGGTTAGCAAATAGGGGAATAAACTCAGTGATTCTTAGTGTCCTTAGTGCCTTAGTGGTAAATAATTCTCAGATTTTACGGCGGCAGTTTATTCCTTATTTTATTATCTTTACAGGATATTCTTAAACTATACCGAAATAAATATGACTTCTAACGAAATAAGGCAACAATTTTTAGATTTTTTCAAAAGTAAGCAGCATAGAATAGTTCCAAGTGCACCCGTGGTTCCTTTTGACGACCCGACTCTACTTTTTACTAACGCCGGGATGAATCAATTTAAGGATGTTTTCCTCGGAAAAGGGAAAAGAGATTATTCACGCGCAGCCGATACCCAAAAATGCATCCGTGTCAGCGGCAAGCATAACGATCTCGAAGAAGTCGGTTACGATACTTATCATCATACTTTTTTTGAAATGCTAGGCAACTGGTCGTTTGGAGATTATTATAAGGAAGAAGCCATTGTCTGGGGATGGGAACTTTTAACGGATATTTGGAAACTTCCGGAAGAAAGATTATGGGCAACCGTTTACCGGGAAGATGATGAAGCTTATGAACTATGGAAAAATAAAACGGATATAGACCCGAAACACATTTTAAGATTCGATGAGAAAGATAACTTCTGGGAAATGGGTGAAACCGGCCCCTGCGGCCCCTGCTCCGAAATTCATATAAATTTAAGTGATGACTTTGATAATCCTAAATATGTAAATGCAGGTTTGCCGGAATGCATTGAAATATGGAACCTCGTATTCATTCAATATAATAAAGATGAAAACGGAAAGCTGCATGAACTCCCTGCAAAGCATATTGATACGGGTATGGGATTCGAAAGGGTTTGCGCAATTCTCCAGGGAAAAAATTCAAATTATGATACCGATGTTTTTACTCCATTAATTGATGCAGCAGCCGGACTCTCCGGGATTAAATATGAGAAAGAAATAGATAAAATCTCAATACGGGTTATTGCAGATCATATCAGGGCTTTAACATTTGCAATTGCAGACGGTGCGGTTCCTGGAAATGAAGGGCGCGGTTATGTGCTGAGAAGAATTTTAAGAAGGGCTGCACGCCACGGCAGGAAGCTAAATCTGAATGAACCTTTTCTTTATAAATTGGTTGAAGTTCTGGCTTCGACAATGGCAGATATCTTCCCGGAAATAAAACAAAAACAGAATTATATTGAAAAAGTTATTAAAGGTGAAGAAGAAAGCTTTAATACAACTCTCGATAGAGGCATTGAGCTTTTTGATGAATTAATAAAAGGATTAACCGGAGATGGAGTAAAGACTATTCCGGGAGAAGAAGTTTTTAAATTATATGATACATACGGATTCCCGGCTGATTTAACAAATGTTATGGCAAAAGAAAAAGGTTTTGAAATAGACGAAACCGGTTTTAATGAGTTAATGGAAATGCAAAGAGAGCGGGCTAGAGAAGCTTCAAAAGATAAGTTTGCTTCCGTTAATATTTCCGTTAATGATCTGAAAGATTTCAATTTAGCGGAAGCTGAAAAATCAACTTTCACCGGCTACGATGAATTAAAATCAAAATCAAAAATCATCGGGCATAAGAAAGAGAACGGCAATGATTTAATTATTCTTGATAAAACCCCTTTCTATGTTGAAGCTGGCGGGCAGATAGACGATCTCGGGAATATCATTATCGAATCTACTCCCCTGAATGTTCTTGATGTAGCAAAAATTGATAATAAGACAATTCACGTCCTGGAAAATGAAAATCAAAAAATCATTCGGCCGGGGGAAGAAGTAATAGCAAATGTAGATGAAAAAAGAAGATGGGATATAATGAGAAACCATACTGCTACTCATCTTATGCATGCAGCTCTAAGAAAAGTTCTGGGGACGCACGTTCACCAGGCTGGTTCTTACGTCGGACCGGATAGACTCCGTTTTGATTTTACTCATTATTCAAAGTTAAGCGACAGTGAAGTTAAAGAAATCGAAGCAATTGTAAATGAAAAGCTGAGGGAAAATATCCCTCTCCAGCATCATAGGAATATCCCCTTCGATGAAGCCAAGAAAATGGGAGCGTTAATGTTCTTCGGCGATAAGTACGGCGACAGGGTAAATGTTGTGCAGTTCAGTGATTTCAGCAAGGAGTTCTGCGGCGGTACGCATGTTAAAAATTCTTCCGAGATTGGCTTATTTAAAATTATAAGTGAATCTTCCATCTCAAGCGGCGTACGCAGAATTGAAGCGGTTACAGGGCTGGGTGTTGAAAATTATATCGATTCTCAAATAATTCATCTTAAAAAATCGGAAGAGAAAATCGCAGAGTTAATTGATGAGAAGAAAAAGCTTGAAAAAGAAATGTCGGAATTAAAGCTGCAGAGTAAGCTTGGACAGCTGGATTCCGTCCTTTCCAAGCCAATAGATCTAAATGGAATAAAGATCTACAAAGCAGAGCTTAATGCGGAAAATATGGATGAGCTGAAATCTTTCGGAGATGAATTAAGGAATAAAACCAAAGGTGCTGTCGGAGTTTTAATGTCAACGATTGATAGTAAAGCTGCAATTGTCTGTATAGTAACCGACGATCTGATTAAAGAGAAAAAATTAAGTGCTGGGGAAATAGTGGGCGAGCTTGCTAAAATAGTAGGCGGGGGCGGGGGCGGAAGACCCCATCTTGCTACGGCAGGTGGAAAAGATGTCTCTAAAATACCTCAAGCTCTTGAAAGTGTCGAAGAAGTAATTTCCAGACTACTTTAGTTTACCACTAAGACACTCAGTACACTAAAAAACACTAAGAGGAATTTTAACTCAGATAGGTTATGCAATTTAAGACACTAAGTGCACTAAAAAACACTAAGAGGGAATGTTAACGCAAAAATTTGTAAACCAGCTTTCATATGATATTGTAGGTTGTGCAATAGAAGTGCACAAGCAGTTGAGTCCGGGTTTATTGGAATCGGTTTACGAAATTTGTACGGTGGAGGAACTAAGATCAAATGGACTAAAAGTTCTTAGGCAAGTACCGGTTCCGATAAAATATAAAAATAAAGATTTAGGAACTAACTTGGTTTTGGATTTGCTTGTGGAAGATTTAATCATAGTTGAGTTAAAAGCTGTTGAAATATTAATTCCTGTTTATACAGCACAATTATTATCTTATTTGAAATTGACCGGAAAGCCTAAAGGATTATTGATAAACTTTAATACTGAAAATATAACTCAAAGCTTAGTACCGTTAGTAACTGAAGAATTCGCTAAGCTTCCTGTAGAATGATCTTAGTGCACCTTAGTGTTCTTAGTGCCTTAGTGGTAAAATAAATCTTAGTAAAGCTCTTTTATGAAAACACGCTTAAAATACGTTTGCACAAACTGCGGCTACGAATCTCTCCGATGGCTGGGCAAATGCCCGGAATGTGAAAACTGGAATACTTTCACCGAGGAAATAGTCGAAGAGAAAAAAAGAAAGCCGAAAACATTCAAGGGAAATATCACCTTAAATAAAATCACGGAGATCTCCGCAGACGAAGACGAAAGAATAAAGTCCGGCATTAACGAATTCGACAGGGTGCTTGGGGGAGGCTTAATGCCCGGCTCTGTAGTTCTGTTAGGCGGTGATCCCGGGATTGGCAAATCCACTTTAGCAATGCAGGCTGCTGCGGGAATAAAGCAGAAAGTCCTTTATGTAACCGGTGAAGAATCTGCAAAGCAGATAAAAATCAGGTCAACAAGATTAAAAATTAATTCCGATAATTTTTATATCCTGGCTGAGACAGACTTAAATATCATCTTAACTGCAGTAATTAATTTATCCCCTGAAGTTATAGTTATTGATTCAATCCAGACAGTCTACCGCAGCGAACTTGATAATTCCCCAGGCACAATCACACAAATACGCGAATGCACTTCTTTATTAATGGAAGAAGCAAAGAAGAAACACTTTTCGGTAATTATTATAGGACATGTAACAAAGGAAGGTATGATCGCCGGCCCGAAAATTTTGGAGCATATTGTTGATACCGTACTTCAGTTTGAAGGGGAAAGCAACCACACATTTAGGATACTGCGTGCACAGAAGAACAGGTTCGGCAATACCAACGAAATAGGGATTTTCGAAATGACGGAAAACGGCCTGGCAGAAGTTAAGAACCCAAGCGAGCTGTTTATAAGCCAGAGAAAGAACGGAATACCCGGCTCCGTAATCACATCCAGCATGGAAGGGACACGGCCTATCTTACTGGAAGTTCAGGCACTGGTTACCCCGTCAAATTACGGCTACCCTCAAAGAGTCTCCACCGGCTTCGATCAAAGAAGGCTATCGATACTTTTGGCTGTACTGGAAAAGAGAGCAGGTTTAAGAGTCTCTGCAAATAATGTTTTTGTTAATATGGCGGGGGGAGTGAAAATTAATGAACCTGCAGTCGATCTTGCCGTCTGCTGCAGCATAGCCTCAAGCCTGCAGGATAAAATAATTGATAACAAAATCCTTGTAATGGGAGAAGTTGGTCTGGGAGGGGAAATAAGAAGCATCGGCAATATTGAAAAGAGGATCCAGGAAGCAAAAAAATTAGGTTTTACAAAAATTATTCTGCCGGCAAATAATTATAAAAGGATTGATAACAGCTCAATAAATATTCAAGCGGTTGAAAGCCTTACCGAAGTTCTCGATCTCCTTCTGCCGTAACCCTGCTTTACCACTTAGGCACTAAGAACACAAAGAACCATTAAGTTGATAAGAAGATCTAAATTTGTTTTATCTTTTCAATGTATCGTTAACTTCTCAAAGAAACACATTTTCCCCTCCTTTGAGGGGCGAGGGGTGGGTCTTACTTATCCCAAAAAGGTTGGCACTTTTAATATAACCCCCAGTCCTAGACCTACCTGAAGGTAGGTAAACAAGCTCGGACTGACATACCGTTTTAGATTTTTTATTCCCGATAATCCTGCCATTGAGTGGTCCTTGACAGCCAACTAAAAGTCTTGGTAGTTATAAAATTCAGATTAGTTTATAAATATTGAAGTATAACCCACCCCTAAATCCCCTCCGGGGGAGGGGACTTTCATTTTCATTTTTGTCTTTGCATTTGTAATCCTATCTATTTAAAAAAATATCATGATAAGAAAATTTATTGTTAGTTTTATCTTTTTATAGGTATCGTTAATTCCTCATAAGAACGACTTGTTCCTCCCCATTTCTAAAGGGGAGGGCGAGGGAGGGATTTATTCTATACTCTCTTATATTGTCATTCTGATTTATCTACCAAAGGTAGAGGGAGCCCCTTAGGGCGACTGAAGAATCCCATACCTATTTTTTTGCACATCCCTCTATTATTCAGGGTAG
>CAYUVK010000083.1:1537-22795 GCA_964448105.1 uncultured Ignavibacteriaceae bacterium | reverse complement strand
CCCGAACCTTCGGACATGCCCTCGAGCTGAGTAAGATAATCTTCTGGAATCCTTTTCTTGAAGGAACTCAATTTGCTACTAATAACAAAGGGAGTGGATATCCAGATTATAATATCCATATACCAGGGTGATGCACTGTAAATTCGATCCATCATAGCATTTTCAAAGGTATCCACTTGCGCGTAAAAGCTTCTCATTTCCTCCTTTAGCAGAACACCGTATTGTAAGCCTATATTGTAAGAATCACCTTTGAGATAAATGAATGGAATACCTTCCCTGTATTCTAAGTACCCCTGGTTAAAAAACTTCACACCATCTCTAATTTCTATCGCATACTCTTTACCAGATGGCTTAAATGAACTGCAAGAAAAGAATAAGAATATTAATAAGGCTCCAATAATGAGTATACTAGAAAGAATCCCATAAGTTCGATACTTATTCATTTTTAACTCATTTTATTTAAGGAATTTCGTGTCTATTGTAAACTTAGTAAATCTGAGGAATGAATCATTTTCCGCTCTCCACCATGCAATATAATTCCCGGAACTACCTGCTGCCAATATATCTAGATCTCCGTCGCCTTCTAAATCATAGGAACAAACCGAACAAGCACCGATGAAACTGTTATCAATGGAGTGCTGAATGAATAAATTTTGTGCTATTAATGGATAAGCGGTTATTAATATAACGAATGCTATTAATGAATTAGTTATAAATGTTGAAAAAGATTTCATTTTGAATCCCTTTTGATTGATAATATCTTTTTAATTTATGAGAAATGTCAGTACCAGAATGGTTAATAGCAGAAAAATCAAACCCAAAATTGCCGCGGTATTTTTCATCTTAATTTTATAAGAAATAAAAACAACGAAGCCTTATAATTACTATTAATCTAAAAGAGATAATAAATACCTGCTACTACGACAAACGGCGTAATATTTATATCTCCAGTAACATTTTCACTCAAGGGAACTTCATCATAAGTTATATAACGCCCCTTTACCACTACAGAAGCTCCGAAATTTTCAGTAAAAAACTTTCGAACTCCTCCACCGAAAGAAATAAATAAAGCAGTATTTTTTAGATCACCACTTGATTTTATTCCACCGACACCTATTTTCAATAAAGGTATAATCTTATCAATTGCATTACATAACGGGAAAAATATACCTTCGATCTCGACAAAAATAGAATTAAAATTATAATGCTTTCCCGGCTTAACAACATTTATTTCGGCAGGAATAATTCCTACGCCGGCACTAATTCCGAAGTATCCTTTCGAGAATTCAAATTCACAGTTTAGAATTGATTTTGCTTTGAATGAACCGGTTTCACTTATGGTTTGAACTCCATAGCCTATATACAGAGGATGAGAATATTCCCAATCATTGCTTTCTATAGAATAACCAAAATGAAATGATATGATTTTATTCCAGGAATCATTTGCCGATGGTTGTGCGATAAGATTCTTACAAGGAATAAATAATAATAGAATTACTAACATAAAAGAAGTTAGGTTTTTCATTTTGATTATTCCTTCGTATTTTTTTAGTATAGACTCCAGGATGAATTTTATATTAACAGGTATATATTTGAATCCCCCAATAGAAATGTGAAGTTAATTATCAAAAATTTGCTGTTTTAATTAAAAAGTCTTTATACTAAAATTTATTTTTAATTTTTAAATTCTATAATACTTTCTGAGCATTGGTATTATTCGGATTTAATTCCAATGATTTTTCATAATTCGTACTCGCTAAATCTTTTTGATCATCTTTCAAATATGCTTTATCTTAGTAAGTAAGCGAATCCGGTAATTGAGCCGTTCCATAGATAAATGCATTTAAAAATTCCTGCGCAACAACCGAATGATTAACGTCTTGATCTGTACCTATACCTTGAGAAGCTGAACTTAGTCTGTTCGAGTTTGCAAGAATTACAAATGAAAGCTCTCTTTCTGGAATTTTTATAATTAACGCAGAATATGCATCCCAATATCCATAGTGCCAAATTACTTTAACACTTTCATTTTTATCAACAAACCATCCTAACGCATGCGGTAATTCATCACCGCTATTCGAAATAAAAGGAGTAAACATTAAATCCTTTGTTTCTGCCTTTAACAGCAAATCATTATCTATAGCAATTGAAAATTTAGATATATCAATAACATTTGAAATCAAACCTGCAGCAGAATTAAACAGGGTTGGGAAAGGCATGGTTTTCTGACCATTCGAAGTATAGCCTTGAGCCAGCTTTTCAAGAATAGCAATATTCTGTACACAATTTTTGGGGGAAAACGGATTAGCCGCAGTCAAACTCAAATCGAGGGGTGAAATAATTCTCTCATTTAATAACTCGCAAAAAGTTTTACCCGAAGCTCCGGACATTACATAGTCGAGATAAGAATACCTGTTGCCGCTATAACTATAATGTGACCCGGGTACTCCTTCCGAAGTATGTGACAATAAATGTTTTACTCTAATAATCCCCTGGGCATCTAATTCTACTCCGTAATCCGATACCGGAGTATCAAGAGATAATTTATTTTCTTCAGCGAGCTGCATAATAAGTGCTGCTGCAAATGTTTTTGTAAGAGAAGCCAGGTGATAGACTGTTTCCGGTGAAGCTTCTATTGATTTCTCTTTGTTCGCATAACCAAATCCTTTTGCCCATACGATCTTCCTGTTTTTAGTTATTGCTGCAGAAAATCCCGGAATTTTTAAATCAGTTCTTATTCTTTCCAAAACATTTTCAAACTCCGGTAAAGATTGAGCGGGCGTACCAACACTAGTAAAGCCAAGTGGTTCATCCGGGACTATTACCGGAGAGTCTTCAGTACAACTAATAAAAAGCAGACAACTAACTATTAAAAATAAATATATGATTTTCATTTTATATCCTTAGCTTTTTGTTATCTCAAATTCATTAATCAATATAAAGGTTTATTAGTCTTTTTAGTTATTCCCAGCCAAGAGGCAGTTGATATCCAAGCATTATCTGGAAACCCTTCGTATTTATTTTATCTTGCGGGTCCGTTTGAATTCCGGCTACCGCCATATTATTGTATTTTAAATTTAGATTTCCACCCATATTCAAATTTGTTAATCCCAAAGCATATCGACCCTCGATGAATGCTGAACCAATCCATACTGGAATGCTAATTCCGGCACCGAACAAGGCTCCATACTCTGTCTTATCTATTATTTCCGTTAGGTCGCCTACTAGTAAAAGACCAGACATTTCGGTTTCGATACTCGCATTTAATACAAAACTTATATACATTCCTCCAATAATGTACGGCCGTATCTGCTCACCAATCCCCAACTTAAAAATCACAGGCAACTCAAATTGATTCGACTTTATATTTATATCCGGTATCGAAGGTTGTGTAAATACTCCTCCTTTTCCCACATACATGGGTTCTAATTGAATAGACAGGTACTTATTTAAAGATATACCGAAGAGACCACCAACGCCAAACTTTGTCTTCGATTTAATATCAAAGTTTGTCGGCACTTGATTTTTAAAGGTAATCTCTAAATCAGCAAAATTTGGTCCCCCTAAAACACCAACATAGACCTTCTGTGCATAAACTGGAGACACAAGAATGATTATAAAAAATATAATGAACCCATAAAGTAATTGCTTCATTTTTATCCTCCTTTTTTGATAATTTATAATTTAGAATTTTATAGACGAGAAATATTTAAAAAATCTGATTCGATTTTTTTAACTGGTAATTATCAGATAAATGGAAAAATTATTCATTAACCCAAAATGAATTGAAATCTCTTGCTTTTTCCTTTAAAAACTTTATACAAAAATTCATTTTGTATTTTTTAAATCCTTTAAGACTTTTACGGCATTAGTATTATCGGGATTTAATTCCAAAGATTTTTTATAATTCTTAATCGCCAAATCTTTTTGATCATCTTTGAGATATGCCTCGCCAAGGCTGTCATAAACATTCCATGATTCAGGATAAGCAATCGTATTGAGTTTAAACACCTCAATTGCATCTTTAACTTTATCATTTTGCAAAAAGAGATATCCCCGGGAATTGATTTCTTGTTCATCAAACAAAATAATACCGGGTTCGTTTTCCCGTTTATTATGGAAATATTTAACTGCAGCATCTACTCCTTGTGAATTCAGAATATTATAGAACTCAATACCATTTAAAAATTTAAAGGCCGCTGCATTAAAAGCTTCCGGCTGATCAAAAGGAATTAAGTGGCCGGAATTATAAATAACATCACGCTTGGCGTTTGGAATTCCAACTTCAATCACACCGGCGTTGGCATGGATATCCGGCATATCATATTCACCAACTAAAACCAATGTTGGAGTCTTAATTTCGGAAAGATGTTTAGCTGCAGGTTCATCCGCTCGTATTAAAAAAGTACTTTTTTCATTGCTTACATTAATTGGATTAGCGTTAAGTAATCTCAAAAATTTTTCTTTGGCTTTAATATTTTCTTTATAAATCTCGTAGGGATCCTCCTTCCCGAAATATTCTATAGTTTTCTGCGGATCAGCTACTAATTCGGTAAGAGATTTTACATGACCGCCACGTGTAAACATATGAGAAGTATAACCATACCCGCTGACAACTGCACCAACTAGCACTAGAGCCCTGACCTTATCCGGATCTTTAAGTGTATAATCAATGGCTAAGCCTCCGCCTGATGATATACCGAATATTATGGCTTTTTCTAACTTTAATTGAATAAACAACTTATTTAAATCATCAATATTGGAGAAAGGAGCAGTAGGATTTGTTGATTTACCGTAACCGCGGCGATCATATCTTATAACCCTGTAATTTATTGCAAATACAGGGAATTGAGCATCCCAGACTTCACGGTGAACTGCTCCATCATGAAGTAAAACAATATTTTCACCCTTACCGGTTGCTTCATAAAACAGTTTCCCGCCATCAACATTAATGTAGCCGGAATCTACTTCAAGGGAATTGTGATTATCCATTGTTTGAGATAATAAATTTGATACAGTAAAAATAAGTAAACAAAAAAATGCGGTTCTCTTCATTTCGATTCCTCCTTTAATTTCATTAGTTCATTTATAAATATTTATATTTTAACAACTCAATAGTATAAATAACAGTTGATTAGCATCATCTTTCTTTCGCCCAGGAAAAATGCTGTTGTACAACCTGCCATTTTCCTTTTCTCTTTTCTAGAACTCCGGTCCAACGAACATTCTCCCAGTTTGCCGGCTCTCCTTTCCACTCGTTAATATCATCAACCGTGCAGTAAAACCAGGCAACATCGCCGGATTTCGAAAAATGAATTCTTAAATCATGCAATTCATGACGAATAGCTTTGAAGTAGGGACTACCCCAGAATGCGGTGTCCTTCTTTACGTCATTACATCCAAACTTCACCCGGTTGTATGGTGTTACACTGATAAAATCGGAGTCATCTGCTATAGTCTGGAAAAATAAATCAAAGTCTTTGTTTATTGCCCATCCGAATACATTGTTAATTACTTTTTCAACCGCTTTCAGCTGATTTTTCTTTAGGTTGATGTCCTTAATATCTTGAGCGTGAAGACCGTCCTGAAGTACTGTTAGAATAACAGGAATCAATAAGTACCTCATGAAATATCTACACGTTTTTCTAAATTTTGATACCAACAGAATAAAAGCTGTTTTTTCCATTTTATATCTTTCCCATTTTAATTTTTTGCAGCCGGCAAAATAAATTCTACCCAACTATCGGCATTCTGAAAACTGGCGTTTTCAGGAAAATTATATATTCTTTTAATGATCTTCTTTCCAATTACTTCCACTCGCACCCAACCAATTGTAAATTTTAAGGAATCGCCGATAAACTTTTTTCTATATATTTTAAATTCTATTCCATCTCTTTTATTATAAATATTATCATATTTACCAATTGGTCTCCCTACTGAAATCCAGGCAGCTTTTTTTATCGAATCCGCCTTTAATATATTTGCTTCCCAATATTGGTTATTATGCAATTCAAATTTTGTGGTTGCGGGGAAGCCGGATACCCCTTCCCCAAGGGTTCCAGATACATGTAATAGGAAGACTTCCTTTTCGTTTGATGTGAATGCACTCATTTCTATTCTTTTCTTATATAAATCGTAGAATTTTAATTATAATAATTACCAGTCCATTTCCTTAATTTTTTTCATCAATTCTTCATTGTTGATTTTTTTAGCGAGATGAATAGCCTTATCCTGCCAGTATTTAGATAACTGGTAATCACCTTTTGAATAATACATTTTTGCAAGTTCAATAAAAGGAGGTATGTAGTTTAAATTGTACCGATCCATTAACGGCAGCGAAACATGCTGCTCATTGTACCAATTGTAATCTAAATAATTTAACATGAGGTTTTGTTCAAGATTCTTTTTAATTAAGGAAACGTTATCTATTTGTTTTTCACTGTATGTATAAACAAGCCCGGTTATTAATAATTTATCTTTTATTTCTTTTTTATATTCTTCATAAACAGTTGGCGCTACATGAATGGAAATCTCCTGATATTTCTTTTTAATAGAGAACACTAGCTGTTTGAAAAATACGGCAATGTTTTCTTTGGAAAAATTTTCTATATTAATATCAATTCCTCTTTCATCAAGTTTCTTCTTCAAATAATTCCGAAGCACAAAAACTGTGTGGATGTTTAGTAATGTTACATCACAACGTACGTCTTTCACCTCCTGCAGAATCCACACAGGATAGGTATCATTATCTCCATTGGAGAACAGAATGGAATTCTTTTCAGTTGAATTAAGTACATTAAAATTATAATCATAAAGACTTGAAATAATATCTTTACTTAAATATAATTTTTCACAAAATTCTTTCTTTAGCAACTTCATTCCGTTTAATTCATAGTATTGAATGAACTCCCAATATAAATCAGCACAATCCGGTTTTAATTGATAAGCATTTTTCAGATATTCTATATTTCGATCACCATTATAATATCTCAGATAAGGACATAAATAAGAATCAGGAATTGCTTTCCCTATTTCATCAACTATTTGATCAAGATTCTTCTTTCGCTCTTTTTCATCCTGGCCCATACTTGCATATCGAACTGCAAAATAATAATTGTACCAGGCATTTTCATTTTTAGGGTTTTTAGATATTTCTTCATTCCATAATTTTTCTTGATTATTATACCAGTCTTTTGAATTGATCACATAACAATATCTGAACAACTTTTGTGGCTTTTGAGTTGAATTA
The DNA here is from genome assembly GCA_964448105.1 of uncultured Ignavibacteriaceae bacterium. Classification (GTDB taxonomy): domain Bacteria; phylum Bacteroidota; class Ignavibacteria; order Ignavibacteriales; family Ignavibacteriaceae; genus CAVQBP01. Next base: position 15,546 of record CAYUVK010000083.1, on the reverse strand, counting down.
GAATTATTGAGTAAATCATTTTGCTGAGGAAATAATTCAGTTGCAAATAATGTAAATAAACAAAGAACTAAAATTGATTTTTCCATTTTAATATCGCTATTTATTTATGTATTTAATAATATGTTATGAATTAAGATTTTAATTCATGGTTCATTAGCAGATAGTGGCAAAATTTTCAATTTATTATTGATGGTAAGAACTTTTTCATTTTATATTTTGTTTATGTTAGGGTAACCGTGAATTGATAATCATTAAGCCTAACTGCATACCGGCATCCCCAGGATCTGTCCAAGCTCCATCGGTATCATAACGCTCAACAAGCACTAATTTCAATGCAGGAAGTACTATTACTATATGTACTCCTATACCTGTATGATAGAAACCTGGTGCACCGACTAATTGTTCGCTAGCGGAACCTTCCGGGATTGTATACCACATGTAACCATAACCAATCCCGGCAGTGCTGTCTAAAATTGAAAATGTAGTTGTACTCTCACTAATCCAGGCAGCAGGTATAAGCTGCTTGTTATTCCAAACACCGTTGTTCTGATAAAGAACACCAAATCTTGCCATATCCCTCGCACTCATTCTAAAAGAATATGCAGGATGCATGGATACAGAATCTTCATATTGATAGTAACAATTATCCACACTAAAATCTTCCATCCTGATCGGATCAGCTATCTGCTTTTTAAACTCTTCAAAAATTTTAGTCCCTGTTTGTTGTTCGAAGATCGTTCCTAGTGCATTGAAATCCCAATTGTTATAATAAAAGAAAATGCCGTGTGGATGGCTGCCTCTTTCCGGTCTTTGATCCTTCATTCCCTGGGTTTCAGCAGCAGCCTTATGATAAACTCCGGAACGGGATTTTAGCAAATCTCTCACTGTGGCTTGCTTCTCATCATTTGTTAGACTCGGGGGAATATCATCAATTCCCAAATCCTTTAAAGTAGCATCAGGATTTATTTTCCCCTGGGAAATGTAAATCCCATACAATGCGCTTAAAAAAGGTTTTCGAATTGAGTGACATAAATAATTTTTTGTAATGTTCCCCCATGAAAAAAAGACCTTTCCATCATATAGAGCCATTACAGCAGCATAACCACTCTGCTCTGAAAATTGTTTCGCATCATTTAAAAGTACCGATGAATAACCAACGTATTCAGGAGTTACATATTCAAGTTGATTATCATCTATAACCGGTGAAGTGGATTCATTCGAACAACTGTTAAACAGGATTATACTTAAAAACACAATTATGATAAAAATAATTAAATACTTACTATTAATTAACTTATATGTAAACTTCATTTTTCTCCCTTTTTGACAATTTAATTTCTTTATACAGCTCCGCTACAGTCGATACATAGACTTTCTTAAGACAGCACAATTTATCTCCTAATTGTGATCAGTTATGCAACATATTTAAATGAAATAGAGTTATAATCCATTGTAACACATGCAAAACAATTCAGGCTTTCTATACGAATACGTATTTTTCTATTCTCATTTATGTCTATTAAAAATCCGTTTAATCCTTTTAATGCACCTTCACAAATTTCCACTTTATTACCTACTTCCATGTTTTCAAATTCGATGCTTATTTTTCCTTGGAATGAGCATAGCTGTTTTATTCTATCTATTTCCTCTTCGCTCAGCATTGCCAATTGTGAACCGAAACTAACATAGTTCAAAATCCCGTTGACTTTAAATGCCCGGTCTTTTTTCTTTAAATTGGTTTTAATAAATATATATGATCTGAAGAGAGGTGTTTCAATCCATAATGTTCGATCATTCCAATGTCTTAATTCTTTTAACAAAGGTAAATAAGAATGGAATCCGAATTCTTTTAACTTTTTATTAATTATTTTTTCGAAATTCGGTCGTGTGTAAAGAACAAACCAGTGTTCATGGTCAACATACTTTCTAAGTAAATCTATTTTTTTTGATATTGTATACATTTATATACCTTTTTCAAACGGTTTAGAATTTTATTAAAGCACAAATACAATTTGCTTAAACATCAATTTTTACCATTTACATTGATCATGGATTTAAAGTATCACTTAGTATAGAGTTTATAACTTTTTCGAATTCTTCCTTTGAAATAAAACCGGTTTTATAAATAACGTTACCTTTATTAAATACAAGAATCGTAGTACTATCTTCTATTCTGTAGTAATCAGAAGTAGTAGAGTTTTGCTCCATATTATATTTTAAAATCTTAATCTTATTGACATAATCAATAGCAACTTTTTCTAAAATTGATTTCATTATGTGGGAAGTACCCCAGCAGCTTTTTTCAAAAACAACAATTACCGGGATAGTACTTTCAATAACTTTTTTATGAAAATTTTCATCATTTACCGTTGCAACTGAGACATGGTTATTCATCAGTGAACATCATTTAATTGTTTTTCATTTTAGGGAAAGACAAAAGCCAAGCCAGTTAAAATTTAAGAGACTTGAATTGATTTTCGTTTTATTTTAAGCTGTAATGCATGGTTTTGATGTATTATTAAGTTTGTGGATGATTGAAAAATTCCTAATATACTGTGACTTCACAATATATTGTGAGTTTTATTTACGATGGATATCCAATTTTTTCATTCGAAACTGTAATGTTGAGGGAACGAGTCCTAAGATTTTTGCGGCACCATTTGGTCCGCTTACACGCCAATTTGTTGATTCAAGGACTTCAATTATATATTTCCTTTCAATTTCATCCAAAGGTGGGTAGCCGAATGTATTCCCGTTTTCTTTATTTTGGGGAAATGACTCTTCAAGCTTTAAATTATTTTCAGGGCTAATAATAATTGCTCTTTCGATAACATTTTCAAGTTCACGTACATTCCCCGGCCAATCGTAATCTATTAATTTTTTCATAAGTTTTGGAGAAATCGATTCTATCTTTTTCCCGACTTTTTTGCAATGCTTATTTATAAAGTGATTTACTAATACAGGAATATCCTCCCTTCGTTCACGAAGCGGGGGAATTTTTATTGGAAATACATTAAGCCTATAATAAAGATCCTCACGAAAAGTTCCCTGTTTAAGTGCATTTTCCAAATCGCGGTTAGTTGCGGCTATTACTCTAACATCAACACGAATTGGGTTTGTTCCTCCTACTCTTTCAAATTCACTCTCCTGTAAAACTCTTAATAATTTTGCCTGAAGCTCTAAAGGCAGTTCTCCAATCTCATCAAGAAATATTGTTCCGCTATTGGCCAATTCAAACCTTCCAATCTTTTTGGCAAAAGCCCCGGTAAATGCACCTTTCTCATGACCGAATAATTCACTCTCAATCAAATTGGAAGGTAAAGTAGCGCAGTTTATCTTGATAAGGGGTTTATTTTTTCTATTGCTGAGACCATGAATTGCACGTGCAAGGAGTTCCTTACCTGTTCCAGATTCCCCCAAAATAAGTACTATTGCATCTGTGCTTGATACTTGTTCTACTTTGTACAATATTTTTTTAAATGATTCACTTGTACTAATAATACTTTCAAAATTATGAGTCAGCTTAATTTCATCCTGCAAATAAATATTTTCAGCTTCGAGCTCGTTTTTTAGTTTTTCAACCTGGGAAAGAGCGTCCCTAATTTTTTGTGCAGCTTCAGTCCGTTCTTTAACTTGTATTTCGAGTGCTTTTTTCTTCTCGCTAATTTTTTTTATTCTATATTTATAAAGGATAACAAGCAAAGCAATAAGAATAATAATTGATAGAGTTCTGAACCACCATGTTTGCCAAAATGGAGGGATGATTATAATTTTTATAAAAGCACCGTCATTATTCCAAACACCGTTGTTATTCGCTGCCTTAACCCTGAAGAAATATTCACCCGGGGGTATTTGGGAATAATTTGCAAATCGCCTTGTACCCACAAAGTTCCAGCTTGTATCAATTCCTTCCATGATATAAGCATACTTATTATTTGCCGGGTTTATATAATCCAAAGCAGAGAATTCAAATGAAATAACATTTTCATTGTGGTTAAGTTCAATTGAACCGTAATCATTTACCAGTCGGGAAGTATCAATGTTTTTATTTCTTTTAACACGACTTAAGATTGACTTGTTATATAACTGTATCTCCGTGATTACTACAGGCGGAGGATATTTATTGTTCTGAACAAGTTCAGGGTGAACTATGTCGAATCCTTTTGTTCCTCCGAAAAATAAATCACCAGACTTACTCTTAAGATACGCTCCTCCGTTAAACTCGCTGTTCTGTAATCCATCGGATTCAGAAAAATTAATTGTTTCAAACGATTCCGGATCAAACCTATCCAATCCAGCAAATGTGCTTACCCATAAATACCCCATATCATCTTCCAGTATACCTGTAATAACATCACTGGATAGTCCATCTTTAACTCCAAAGTGAGTAAAAGTTGTGGAATCGGAATTTAATAAATTTAAACCTCCGCTAATTGTTCCTGCCCAAAGTCTTCCTTTTTTATCTTCTAATATTGTCCTTACAAATTGTGAACTTAAGCTGTTTGAATTGTTCATTTCAGCTACGAAGTGTCTCAATCCGATTATATCATTTTCATTTTCTCCTAACAAAATTTGATACATTCCATCATGCCAGGTGCCGATCCAGATGATATCCGGATTACTTGGGGATTTATAAATTTCGAACACTAAACTTTCAGGCGGTTTAATTTTAGATTGAGGAGCGAACTTTAAATCATAAAATTTTTTATCTTTTTTATTGAATCTTTTAATACCGACCTTAGTTGCCAGCCACAGACAATTCCATTTATCCTCCATTATTTTAAATACAGAGTTATCATTTACAGCAGGATTGTTATTATTATAATACCAATATTGATGAATTCTGTAATTCCCTTCTTTTTTCCCTTCCTCAACCATTTCGAATAAACCTCTCCATATTGAGCCAATCCATAAAGTGCCTTTGTTGTCCTGATAAAATGATTTGACTCCAAGATCATGCGGCGAATATACTATATAGCGTCCGAGATCGAATTCTTCTAATTTCTCTTTTAAGGGATCGAATAATTCCATATTTAAATTTTTACCAACCCAGATTTTTCCACTTCTTTCTTCAAGAAAAGTCCAAACAATATTTTCATCTGAATTTGATTTTTCAATATTTCCAAAATTATCAAAGTAACTATTCGTCGGTGAGCATTTTAGTAAACCAGATTTAGTCCCTATCCACAATACATTTGAGCGATCAACTAAAATTGAATGAACTGTTCCGGTTTGCAGATTACTTTTCTCTAACCTGTCGAGTATCTTCGATAATTGATAATTCTTCTCGTTCCATAAATACAAACCGCCTGCATATGTACCAATCCAAAGGTTATCCGTGTTATCCTGATAAGCAGATATTACAGTATAAGGTACTGATAAATTTTTACTCCGAATAAAAAAATCTACTAAATAAAACGAATTATCTAAATCCTCAAAAACAGAATATAATCCGGCTGTAGAACCAACTAACAAGCTTCCGGATTTGCTTTCGCAAATTGTCCAAACTTGTGCTTCAATAATTTTGTTTTCATTATATACTTTGTTTACGTGTTTAAATATTGCTTTTTTAGAATCTATTAATAGATTAAGACCTCTATCGGTACCTATCCAAATTCTCCCTTTACTGTCTTCGAAAATACGCTGCGTAAGGTTGCTGTTTAAAGAATAAATATTATCCGGATTATGACAATAATTAGTGATTTTAATATTAGCAGATTTTTCACTGTCGATTACAAAACGATAAAGACCTGCCGTTGTTGTACCTACCCAAATCACACCGTTTTTATCAACAATAATCGATGTAATAATGGATATGCCGCTCGAATCTTGCAAATACCTTGTAAACATATTTTTGTTGGAATTATACCTATTTAACCCGTTATCAGTTGCTACCCATAAATTTCCAGCCTTATCTTCAGCTATTGAAAGTATAAAATTATTACTAATACTTAAAGAGTCGGCAGGATTGTTAATATAATTTTTAAATGAATATCCATCGAATCTATTTAATCCGTACTGCGTACCAAACCATAAAAATCCGCGGCTATCCTGGAAAATACAATAAATTGTCCCCTGGGATAGACCTTCGCTCACACCAAAATATTGGAAATGAAGAAATTTCTTTTGGATGTCTGTATCTTGAGCAGCTACATTTAACCAATAGAATAAAACAAACGACAAAACAATAAGTAAATATTTGAATATAATCTTACAGAGATTTGTCAATGAGAATTGAAAAATAATCTTCATAATAAATACATACCTACTATTCAGTTTTGAATGATTCCTGAATAATGTTCAACTGTATTTATTTACAATTTAATGAAATGTTAAATTCATTCAAACATCAATTAAGCAAAATTTTGAGAGTCCAAATTAACTATTCAAAACAATACAAAAAAATGGAAATTTAGTATTCCTTTACATGTAACTTCGACTTTTTTCTACGAAAATCATGAGATTTTATACAGAAGATATAGTGGAACAAATATTGTTTAGGATATGAACACAATTTGTATGGAAAATATTTAAGGTAAATAAACGAACAGGTTAGAATTTATATCTCCAAATATTTCTGTTGCAATTTTCAGTTTATAAGTTTAGTATTGAAGACAAAAAAATAGACGGGAAGTCTGGAAAATTTTCCAATGTATTACAATCCCAAAATATTAATTCAATTCAAGGGATGAGCTCTAAATTTAGTCTGATAATCATTACACATATTTTAGATTTTGACCTAAAAACATAAAGGGAAATATGAAAAAAGATTCAATCTTACTTCGAATATTTATTACGGCAGTAAAGGTGTGTTGAAAGACAGATTAAGAAGCAGTGAATTATATTGATGATTGAAAAGTTCTAATATTATAGAAATAGACCAGCTTCTCTTCCCGGATATTTTTTCAAAGCCCATCCTTTAATCAAGTTCATGCAAAATGTTTAATAATTCAATTATGTAATTAATTTAGACCATCTATGAGAATGCTTGAATTTCTTCAATAATTAAATTGTGCTTCAAAACACTTTCATTCCAATTTATACAATCATTAGTAACAATAATGCATCAAATCAGCCTATATGAAACATTTTAAATAGTCCTTTTTTTATGCAGTCTGTTTTTTATCTCTTGAATCTAGAAGCGGCATTATTTAATGTTGGAACATCTTTCCATAATTAGTTCCGGTATCTTCATTTAATGAAAGAATTTACTTATGAGGATTACAGCAAATTATGTTCTTGTTCTATTACTCACAGCGTTTATAAGCAATGGGGTTTGCCAGGAAAAAATTGGAACATCAGCCCCCGATTTTGAAGGAAAAACAATCAAGGCTAAAGAAATAAAATTATCCGATTATGCCGGGAAAGTAGTATTGATAGATTTCTGGGCAAGCTGGTGTCCGCCCTGCCGTGAAGAAATGCCTGCATTAATAGACTTTTACGATACTCATAAAAATCCCAGGTTTGAATTGATTGCAGTTAATATTGATAATAAAGAAGATAATATGCAGCATTTTCTTGATAATCTTTTTCCTGAACCAAACTTTCCAATAATAATAGATAACAGACAAAAAATTCCTTCTTTATTTAATATTGAAGCTATGCCGACTACAATATTTATTGATAAAAAAGGTAAAATACGCTTTTGGCATAACGGTTTCAAAATTTCTTACATAGATGATTTTAATTCAGAATTAACTCAATTATTGAAAGAGAATTAAAAGTGATAACAAGAATCCGAATATTTCTGCTGCTAGCTGCATCATTGCTCCTCTACGGGTGTGCTACTGTTAAACCATGGGAGAAGGAAAGTCTTTCAGATCCTATAATGATTATTGATGAAAACCCTATCAATGTAGGAATTAAAGAGCACTTTCTTGATTATAGGGAAGGTGTGGAAGGTGCCACCGGCGCAGAAAGCGGCGGTTGCGGGTGTGGATAAAAAAATCATATTGTCCATTCTGTTCTTTTTTAATCTCTACACAATAGGTTTTGCGCAGCTTTTACCCGGTAATGAAACACAGGTAAACTTCAGCGGTTATTTTGATAACTTTAATGTTTCGGTTCTGTATCCTAGTATTTCTATAACCAAAAAGGTATCCGAATCGACAAGTATTACCGGAAGATACCTGGTTGATATGATAACAGCTGCATCTATTAAAAGCAATAGCCCAACCAATAAAACCTCTACTGCTCTTTCAAAAGTAGATGCAGTAACAGCAGCATCGGGAAGAACATCCGGAGGAGGCGGAAGTGAATACTCACCACCTACTTTCGATGAAGTGCGCCATGAATTTAATTTTGGGCTTGCTCATATATTGGGTAAAGTAATAATAACCGCTGACGCGCTCTATAGTACTGAAAGTGATTACACTTCTTCTACTCTTATCGGGAATTACACTCAGTATTTCGCTGAGAATAATACATCTATCCAATTAGGAATTGTTAGAAGCTGGGATAAGGTTTTCCCTAAAACCAAAAACTGGAAGAAGGATAAAAATGTTACAACGTTCAATGCAAACTTCTCACAGATTGTTAGTAAAAATTTAATACTTCAATTGCTTTCTTCTTATACTGATAATAACGGGCTGTTATCGGATAATTATCAATTAGTGCCTATTACAATTGACGGGAAAGATAGTTTATTCGACCCCATTCATCCTAACCTAAGAATAAGACGTGCTGCAGCATTATCTCTAAAATACCGCTTAACTAATGAGTCATCAATTCAAGTCGGATATAGATATTACTGGGATTCATGGGACATTAATGCCAATACCTATTCTGCTAATTATGAAAGATATTTATCTAAGCATGTCATTATGGGAGTTGGGTGGCGGAGTAATTTTCAAACTCAGGCATTTTTCTTTAAACCGATATATTTGATTCCCGAACAATATATGACAACGGATATAAAACTTGATGCCGGTTATTCGAATGAACTTCAATTGAACCTTATATTAATGGGCGGTGAAGGAGAGGACTTTCTTCCGTTCCTGGAAGATGAACGCGTACAATATATCTTTAATCTTAATTTTTATTCACGACATACTAATTCACCATACTGGTTTAATAATTCTAAAAATTTATTTGCAACCGACTTTAATATAGGTATCAGGTATCGGTACTGACTGTTTTAGTAAAATTTGGTTTCTAAATTTTTATAAGATAATTTGGAAGGAATAAGCAGATGAAAAGACGGGATTTTCTTAAATATAGTTCTTTAATTTTGCCTGCAACGGCTGCAATGGGAATTATCAATCCCTTTAATAAAAAGGTTTTTGCTTCTGTAAAAAAAGGTGATTCTTTTTCATTATCTGTTATTACTGATCAGCCGTCAAGAACAATTCACACGATTGAACAGGCCATAAAAAATTCGGAATACGGGAATAGCACTTTACAGTTCACTGAATATAAAATGGAAGGAAGACATATAGGCGATATTGCTTATGTCAAATCGCAAAAATTAATTGACTACCGTAAAGGAACAGATGAGTTTTCGATGCTTCTTGATGACAGTGCAAATTCCCTTTCACTTCCCAGGATACTTGAAAATCCTACGCTGCTCAGGTTCTCATCACAACAAAACCTGCTCGAACCTGCCGGGTTATACATTTTTAGAGGAGATACATTATTTAAACAATTGTCATTGGATAAAGATTTAGATCATTACAGAATAGAAGGATTAAAAGGACACGTCGATATCAGGATAAAGAATAAATCCGCAAACATCGTCTCCGCAACATGCAAGCATAAAACATGTATGAATATGGAACCGATCTCAAAACCGGGTGAAAACTTAGTCTGCATACCAAATCAAATCAACATCTCTGTTGCCGGCAAAAGTGCTCTGGGAGTTGACAGTATTACTTTTTAGTTATAAGTGAAAACAAATGAAAATTTCTCCTGTTAATTATATCCTAATTTCATTCTTAGTATTCTTCTCCGTCAACATAAGTGCTCAAACCGATACAACAATGTACAAGATATCGGTTACGAAATATTTAATGGGCACTACTGTAGAGACCACTGCAAGAAGCGCTGATGTAAATCTTTGTAAGAAAGCATTATTAGCTTCATATGAGGAAATGCAGCGGGTTGAAAATTTATTAAGCTGCGAAAAAGACAGCAGTGAAATATCGGTAATAAACCGTGCGTCGGGTCTTTATCCTGTTAAAGTCAGTCATGAAACATTAGAAATGTTAAAACGTTCAAAGGCTTACTGTAAAAAGTATCACGGGTTATTCGATGTAACTATCGGACCGCTTTCCGATTTATGGGGCTTTAGTGAAGATAAGGAGATAGTTCTTCCGAAGGATAAGACAATTAAGAAACTGAAGAAGCTAGTTAATTATAAAGATATGATTATTAATGAAAAAGACACAACTGTATTTCTAAAGAAAAAAGGAATGTCAATCGATTTAGGAGGAATAGCAAAAGGATATGCTATCGATAGGGGTTCTGCTGTTTTAAAAGAAATGGGAATTACAAATTTTATTCTTAATGCAGGCGGTGATATTTATGTCTCCGGCACTAAAGATAAAGAGACATTGTGGAAACTCGGTATCAAACACCCGAGAAATACAAATGATCTTATTGCCGAATTTGATTTAAAGGATTACGCCGTTGCAACAAGCGGCGATTATGAGAGATTTAAAATAATTAACGGTGTACGTTACCACCATATTCTTGATCCCAGAACCGGTTATTCAGGAAGATTATCCGAAAGCTCTACAATCCTCGCTCCGACTGCAGAAGAAGCTGACGCCACTGCAACGTATGTTTTTCTTCTAGGCTGGAAGAAAACGTTAAGCGATAAAAATCTAAACTATCCGCTGCTAATTGTATCATCGGACGGAAGTGTCCATTACAACCGGATTTTTGCAAAGAAATATAATTTGGAAGTGATAAAGTGAATTTTTAGACTAAAATTGATGTTATGGAGAGGGATTAAATTTAATTGTTGTTCATTATTAAATCATACATACATCATTTTTAATGCATACAAATCTTTTATAATAAATCATCTTTCATTTTTAATTGACTTTTTAGTCTCATTAAAACAATCAAAATTTTGTAATCAATAATTATAATATTAAATAATGAAGAATTGAGATAATTTTAATACTAATATTTCTACTATAATAATAATTTTTCTAGTGTACTTGATATCAACTAGAGAAATAAGACACAGGTGAATTCTTAAGAAAAGATAATTTATCTTTAATAAAACCCATGATAGTGATGTAAATCACACCTATTACTGTAATTAATGATTTATAAATACTCTTTTTTTAAGCTAAAAAGTGTATTAATTCTTCCCTACAGCCTTATTAAGAATCTACTATAAGTGAAATATATAAGCTAATTGATCGATAGATCGAATTTACTTATAGCATTGATGGCTGATTTACTGCAGAACTACTCTTTGACATCAATTATATTAATTATTTAAATTATAATATTTTAAATTATTTAATAATCTTAAATTTCAACTTATTATTAATATCTAAATTAAAATTAGATTAACATTGAAGGTACAATGAAACATAACAGAAGAAACTTTTTAAAGACAAGCGGCTTAATTGCTGGTTCTGCGTTGGTTGCCGGTTTACCAAACAAAGCATCTGGTTATACTACTAATATATTTACAGACAAAATTTCAGAAAGCGGAAAAATGAAATTAAAATTCAAACCATACACTCTACAACTGGAGCATGTTTTCACCATTGCAGTTAATTCGCGTACTACAACCCCGGTTATTCTAACAGAAATAGAATACGAGGGGATTACTGGATATGGTGAAGCCTCAATGCCTCCTTATCTTGGAGAGTCGCAGGAAACAGCAACAGCTTTTTTATCAAAAGTTGATCTCGGAAAGTTTAATGATCCTTTTGAGATGGAAGATATTCTTAGCTATATAGATTCAATCGCAGAAAAAAATACTGCTGCAAAAGCATCTGTGGATATAGCGCTTCATGACCTGGTTGGAAAACTCCTTAATAAGCCATGGTATGCTATCTGGGGATTTGATAAAAACAAAGCACCTTATACTGATTTTACTATTGGAATAGATACTCCAAAGGTTGTTAAACAAAAAGTAAAAGAAGCAGAAGTCTATAAAATTTTAAAAGTAAAACTTGGAAGAGATGATGATAAGGAAATGATTGAGGCGATCCGTTCCATTACCGATAAACCAATCAGGGTTGATATCAACCAGGGATGGAAAGATAAACATTTTGCTCTCGAAATGATTAATTGGCTTAAAGAAAGGGATGTGGAATTGGTCGAACAGCCAATGCCGAAGGAACAGGTTGATGATATAGCATGGGTAACCGAGCGCAGCCCTTTACCAATAATAGGTGATGAATCCGTTCAAAGGATTCCGGATGTTATTAAAGCACACGGGGTCTTTAATGGAATAAATATTAAACTTATGAAATGTACAGGTATGAGGGAAGCTTATAAAATGCTTGTACTCGCACGTTCGTTAGGAATGAAAGTCATGATTGGCTGTATGACCGAAACATCATGCGGCATTTCAGCTGCTTCACAATTATCTCCAATGGTTGATTGGGCCGACCTTGATGGAAATTTATTAATAAAAAATGATCCTTATAAGGGAACGAAAATTATTGATGGCGGTAAATTAATTTTAACCGATGCACCTGGAATTGGATTATTATAGAAAATTTATTGATTTAACGATTTCATTTATTTGTTTTTCCCATCTTTTCCAATGCTGAGAAGTAAATTGATAGAGATGCCGTTCCATCCATTGTGGGTTCATTAGTTGAATAATCACCATAGTCATCATGGTATACTGCCAAATTGGATTGAAATTCCGAGTATTCATCTCCATGAACAATTTTTAATCCTAGAAGATTGTTAAATATTGAATTATAAATTGGTCCATCAACCAAGCCACCATTAATCTGCCTGTGTGTCAACAAGTAAATTGAAGAGTGGGGATCTGACGGATAATCACCATTTTGAGGTAATCCTATAATCATACTTGTTCCCCAAATATTGCATCCCAAAAGCCAGTCCCGCAGTGCGGCTTCCATTTCCATATAACTTGAATCGTTTGAAATTTCATTGTAAAACCGGCATTGTATGAGAGCTGCAGAAACAAGATTATTGGAACACCAGATAAACGGAATTCCTATTAAAAAAGGATTATTTTTACCTCGATTGTAGATTCTATCCAATCCCTCATTCATATAATCCGTAAAAACTCTGGAAATACTTTGATCATTTTCTTCCGCAAGAAGATAATGAGCAAGATTTATAAAAGGATACCACTGATAATGTCTTGCGGTATCGGCACCCATCCATGGAGTAACGGGTTCAAGCTTTCCCCATTCTACAGCTTCCTTTAAATAATTATTTTCACCGGAAACTTTAAAAAGTTGTATCGATGCAAGTTCCATATCATCTACATAATTGTCTTCCTCATAAAAATATGGAGATTTACATGATGCAGTTTGAGTAACACCGAGGTCTGTTTTACCGTAATTATATGCTTCAATAGCTTTTTGTTTTATGGTTTTACTAAATTCGGGATAATATTTTTGCAGAAGAACAGAGCCAAGTGCAAACGCAGATGCAAATTTGCCCGCTGCAGAAGAAATACCTGTTGTTCTGTTTTTATATTTACAAATTCCTTGTGGTTTTCCTGTCACATAATAAACAGGTCTTTCCAGATCCGGACCGCCATAATTTGCTGAATCTCTATCCGGCAATCTGAATCCAGTATGATCCCTGTCATCAGCAATTTGATTATATAATTCACCGTATTTAGGATTCAGTTTTACAAGCCAATCCAGTCCCCATTTGGCTTCATCAAGAATATCCGGAATTCCATTAGGACCAGCATCACCATTTTTATCATATTTATCTTCAAACGAATTAGGGTATTTCATATAAGCAAAAAGCATCTGGTAAGTAGCTGTAGCTGATGTAGTCACATATTGCAGGTAATCGGAAGCATCATGCCAGCCGCCGAC
>CAYUVK010000083.1:0-1437 GCA_964448105.1 uncultured Ignavibacteriaceae bacterium | reverse complement strand
CAATTTTAAAGTTTTCATGAGGAATAAATATTATTTAAACTGAAATTAAAAGATTAATCTAACACCAAAGTATTGAATATTTTTTAATCTTCCGAAATTCTAATAAGCATAATTAAATTTAATGAATAACTGCGAATTCACTTCATAATTTATCCCTGCACCCAAAGTAATATTCTCTTCACTGATACCCATAAAAAGAGATTTATAACCTCATCTGATAAAAACTAACTCATCATATGCGAACTCAATCCCGGAATTTTTTCTTGGTTTGAACTAAAAAAAAGTTAAATATATTATTATTTTAAGTCAACAATAAATAATATTGTTTTCCTAATTTTAAATATTATAAAACTATATTATGAAAAGCAGACTGAAAACGAAGAATAAAATTTTATGTCTCCCTTATCAGAACCAAAGGGATTTTGAATGAAAACCATAATTTTGATCTTATTTTCAATATCCGCTTTAATTTATTCGCAAGAGGTAAATAATAAACATACGAATTTAAGAGTGCCGGATTATTATAAAATTGATAATTCACTTTCCGATTCGCTTCTTTCAATAATAAAAAGTGTTGGGCTCGATAGTAATTATGATGCAGGTGAAGACGGAATTGAGCAAATTTCTTTTGCAGTTATAGATTTGAATTCAAGTCCGGCTGAGTTGGGCGGAGTAAATTTTGATAATTTTATATATCCGGCAAGTGTTTATAAAATGTATGTTGCGGCTTCAATCTTAAAACAAATAAGTGAGGGAAAATTTTCTTTATACGATAAATTTATTGTTAAAGCTCCAAATGATGTTGATAAATCCAAAGAAATAGAAAATGATCCGCGTCCACTTTTGAGGGATGGCGATACAGTCACAATAAATTATCTTCTGGATTTAATGATAACCCGTAGCGATAATTCTGCAGCAAATTGTCTTATTGATAAAGCTACCCGGCCTAAAATAAATAAAATGATAGATGATCTCGGATGGAACGGAAGTGAAGTAACACGTAAATTTTTGAAACGAAAATATGAGGATCCAGGCTATGATACAATTAGAGGTACAGAAACATGTGCCCTTCATGCAGCAGATTTTATGTACAGAATTTATAAAAATGAACTGGTCAATCCCTGGGTGAGCATGCAGATGAAATCATTGCTCGGACGGCAGCTGGATACATCCAAGCTTTCTGAGGGCTTGCCAAAAAATGTTATGTATTATCATAAAACCGGCTGGTGGAGTATTTACACAAATGATGTCGGAATAGTTGATGACGGTAAAGTTAAATATGTAATAGCTTTATTTACTCCTGTTGCAGAAGATATTGTTTCTCCCAAAATGAAAATACTTTCAGCAAAAGTTTATAAGTTAATGAAGAGTAGAATGAAGTAATTAAACCCAAATTATGCAATAGAAGACAAAAAATTAGCATAAGAATATAAGAAT
>CAYUVK010000082.1:0-22876 GCA_964448105.1 uncultured Ignavibacteriaceae bacterium | reverse complement strand
TTTATTGTCACTTATATTTATAAAGTCTTACTTTCTGAATGCTGAAAGTATTTCCAGGCAAATCCATATGCCTGCCTTGATGGCTTTGGTCCCCGTTCAACCGCAATCCCGGGCTCCATTTACCCTCAACAAATTTTCCTTCATCTATGCTACCTATCCCTACAATCTTATCATCATTAACAGCTGATCTAAAAGTAATTACCATCCCTCTCCCTGCGACATAATATTCATCCGGTGATACCATTATTATCATTCCTCCGGATCTCGGATTCTCTCCTTCGGTTTTTGGTGCATAAGGCCAGCTGTATTCATGATGAACAATAAATATATAATCTCCTAATTTTATTTCGGTTTTTTGACTGGCGCTATCTAAAATAATCCCCGCCATTGTTCCTTTTCCCTGGTTTGATAATATAAGAGGAGTAAGCTGTGCCAGCACATTATAACCTTTTGAAACCTGGTTGTCTGACGGATCGGGAAGAGATTCAATTGAAAACGGACTGTAGCCCATTACATTATGCTGTGCAAAAGCATAGTACGCATTAACAACACTCTGATTATTTCCAACCTCAGGTATAAAAAACTGGTTATTCATTTCCCCCGGTTTGCCGACAGGTACATCGAACTTCGACACCCATTCAGCGAAGTTTTGGAAATAAACATCCGGTGCAAGAAAATCAATGGCTGGTGCCGCTGCTTTCCATATATCCATAAGATGAGGCAAAGGGCCCCCGCTTGGATATTGACCAGGTTTATATCCGGGGCGAATTAATGCCGCATTAACATACATTGGTAAAGGATATTCTCTCTTTCCGACTTCAGCTACATAATTTGCATACTCAGCATAATTCCACGCCATAAATATTTCATCCGTGCTCAAACTTTTACCGAATATCTCTTGCCAGCTGCCTTTTGTTTTAAATCCGTTTTTCTCCCACAAATCATATAGAAATGGATTTAGTTTACTTTTATTCTCACTTAAATAATTAATAAATTCTTTAGGTACATCAGCATTAAAGGCTTCATTCGCACTTTGGCAATAGTCTCTGGCATCCGGTATCATACCAATTTCATTTTCCACTTGAACCAATACGACTGTCTGCTCCTCCTCATCAAAATCTCGTATATGTTTCATTAATTTAGAAAAAGCATATGCATCATTATTCCGGTTTGTACTATCAAATCCAGTAAGAATTTCCTCAGCTCTCCCGTTTTTTTCCCGGGCTCGCGGAAATTTTTCTTCATTAGTTTTAATCCAAAGCGGAACATAACACGACATACTATTTTTCCAAGTACCAAACCAAAGAAAAACAAGTTTTAAATTATATTGTCTAGCAGATGTAATTATACTGTCTACAAGAGTGAAATTAAACTCTCCCTCTTCTGGTTCGACAAGCTCCCAGTATACAGGAACCACGAGAGTGTTTAAATGCATCTTAACTATCTTCTGCCAAATTTTATTCATGTAGTGTAAATCAGATGCACTTGAGTTTCCAGTTTCACCTGCAAGCATTAAAAACGGTTTCCCTTTTACATAGAGTTGGATTGTCTTACCTTGTCTTTCTAAATGCGGAATATCTTTTCTTACCGTTTGTTTGATTGGCTGAGCAGTTATTGAGATAGATAATAATAAAAAAAACCATAATAGCTTTTTCATCTTTGGTTCCATCTTTATAGCTATTTATAAATAAAAACAGCCTGCCCATAATGGAGAGCAGGCTGTATCATAAAAATAAGATTTCACTTTTATTTCAAAGAGAAATCTTAAATGCAGATTACTTCAACAACATTAATTTTTTGACGCTGACAAAATCTCCTGCATGTATTCTATAGAAGTATACACCTGAAGCAAGATTTGAAGCATTAAAATTAACTGTATGATAACCGGCAGTTAAATTACCATGTACTAATTCTGCAACTTTCCTTCCCAGGATATCATAAACTGCAAGACTAACATCACCGGCATTCGGCAATGCAAATCTGATTGTAGTTGTTGGGTTGAAAGGATTAGGATAATTCTGACTTAGTGAATAAGTAACTGGTAAAGCAGCAGTTCCATCGAGATCGTTAACACCGGTGATTGTACCTGTGTCAATTTTTACATCGGTAACATTCAATGCAGTAATCGAGTTTCCCGCATTAAGTGCGAAAGCAATTGAGTTAAACATATTCGGACCGTTAACGGCGAGTTCTCCTGCAAATCCATAATCTCCGGTCTTTATAAGATTGAATTTAACCAATTGTTTTCCATCAGCCTGTGGAGTAACCGATATATTAAAGTTGTAAGTCCCGGCTCCGTCTGTTGATGGATCAGGAAGCTGGGTTCCAAGAACATAGTTTTTAGACCCCGCGGGATTCAACCATATATCATCAATAACAGCACCCCATGTACCCTGATTTCCATCACCCCAGGTTACGGCTCCATTACTTCCCGATTGAGGTATAAATAAGTATCCGGTACAATGATTATCCGTTCCGGTCCAACGGCTTGAATCGGGTAAAGTAGCAGCGGCTGTATCTAAAATATATGTTCCGGCACTATCGGTATAGAATATACCAAAGCGGAAACTGCTTGATGCATCGAACCCACCTCCTACAAAATTAACCTTACCGGTTATTTTAAGGGAACGTGCAGAAGTTGGAGTAAATGTTGGTAATTCACCTCGTAAAACTGCCCAATCTGTATTTGGTGTAGTTCCAGAAATAGTAGCATTCCCGGTTTGATCTCCAGGAGTAAATGACCACCCACCTATTTTTCCGCCAAAAAATCCCCATTGATCTACATAATATGATACAAATGGCGCTACTGGAAGCGCGAAAGGTGTACCGACATCAACCTTCACATCAGTTAACTTAACTCCTCTAAGATCGGGGTTTGTTCCGCTGCCTCCAGCATGAACTGCAAAACAAACACCGTTAAATGTCGGAGCAATGCTTGATGTATCGATAAAACTGCCACCAAAGTAATATGTAGACGTTGCACTATTTGCAGCATCTCCTTTTATTAAATAAAAACGGACTTCCTTGGTTCCGTCTGCCAGCGGCTGAACTGAAAATGCAAAGGCATACTTGCCTGCATCTGCTACCGCACGTGCAGGTTGTTGTGGGGTATAACCTGCGAAATAAATCGGACCGCTGCCATTACTTGTGCTGATATAATTTCCACTTATACGTACCCAATTTGTTCCAACTCCGCCGCTAACCCCGTCTGTTAACCGATTGGTTCCGCTTACAGGCGTGAACATATAACCATGGGAATAGCTCTCTGATCCGCTCCAACGTGTTGAATCCGGTAGAGTTGCAGTAGCAGTATCAAGAATCACAGTGCCCGCGCTATCGTGCATGAACAATCCATAACGCAAACCGCTCCATGTATCAATACCTGCACCTTCAAACTCTATGTTACCGGTTACAAGAATAGCTTTATCGGTGGTTGCAGTAACAGGTTCAACAAATCCACCACGTATGGCTGCCCATTCTACGGATGAAGTTGCATCTACACTAATACCTGCATTACCGGTCTGATCTCCAGGAACAAATTGCCAATTACCTTGTCTGCCGCCAAGAAATCCCCATTGATCAACATAGTATGCTTGCCATGGAGCTTCCGGAAGCGCGAACGGTGTACCGACATCAACCTTCACATCAGTTAACTTAACTCCTCTAAGATCGGGGTTTGTTCCGCTGCCTCCAGCATGAACTGCAAAACAAACACCGTTAAATGTCGGAGCAATGCTTGATGTATCGATAAAACTGCCACCAAAGTAATATGTAGACGTTGCACTATTTGCAGCATCTCCTTTTATTAAATAAAAACGGACTTCCTTGGTTCCGTCTGCCAGCGGCTGAACTGAAAATGCAAAGGCATACTTGCCTGCATCTGCTACCGCACGTGCAGGTTGTTGTGGGGTATAACCTGCGAAATAAATCGGACCGCTGCCATTACTTGTGCTGATATAATTTCCACTTATACGTACCCAATTTGTTCCAACTCCGCCGCTAACCCCGTCTGTTAACCGATTGGTTCCGCTTACAGGTGTGAACATGTAACCATGGGAATAGCTCTCTGATCCGCTCCAACGTGTTGAATCTACATTTGACGTAATCAATGTACCAGCACTATCATGCATAAACAACCCGTAACGCAATCCGCTCCATGTGTCAATGCCGGCACCGACAAATTCTATGTTACCGGTTACAAGAATAGCTTTATCGGTGGTTGCGGTAACAGGATTATTAAATCCACCACGTATGGCTGCCCATTCTACGGATGAAGTGGTATTTACACCAATACTAGCTCCACCCGGAGCATCTCCAGGAGTAAATTTCCAGTTGCCTATTCTACCACCCAAAAAACCCCATTTGTCAACAAGTGTTGTATCTACTGCTTTCGGGACGAGTGAGACACTATCAGCATACCAGATCGTAGTAACTCCCGTTCCACCTACATCTCCCGTACCTGCACAGTTTATTCCAAAGGCAATATAGATTGTATCATTTAGGCTAAGGGAATTAGTAATATCAACTGTAATATCTTCCCACGCAGTAGAACCCATTTTGGCACGATTCCAGGAGCCTATCTTGACACTTGCATCGTTAAAAGCCTGAGCTGTGGGCATTGTCTGATAAGCCTCGACAACAATATCCTTATAGCCAACATCTCCCTGTGCCCAATAGGATTTAAAAGTGAAAGTACCATAATCAGCCAGAGTTTTTCCAGCTGGTAAAACAAACATAAGAACAGGGGCTGCATTATAATTATTGATTGTATTTTCCAGAACCTTGTTCCCGCTTGCAAGAGGATCATCGGCAACTGTATCTACAATATCCGTAGCAGACCAGCCGATGTGAGCCAAGGAATCACCAATATTATAGCCTTCAAAATCCTGTACGAGAGCCTGTGCGTTTATTAAATTAGCTCCTGCTATAAAAAAGAATAAACCAAAAAGAATTGAATAAGTAATTCTTTTCATATTTCCTCCGATTTTTATTAAAATTAATATTAGAAAAAATTTTCTAATAAAATAAAAAGTGACACTAAAAATTGAATGTTATTAATTATTCACCTCCTCTATTCATAACAGTTATATTTTCTTAAAATCCTTTTTATTGTTACTAAAATAATTACATCCTGGAGTAAAGTTTATCTGCTAAAAACTTCAACCTGGATGTAAAAAGAATTATTATTTCATAAGAACAAATTTCTTTGTAATAGAAATATTATCAGACTGTAATCTGTATAAATAAATACCACTGGCTAATCCAGTACCATCAAGCGTAGTGATATAATTTCCTGCTTTTTGATTACCGCTAAATAATGTTGCCACTTCCTGCCCAAGAAGGTTGTATACCTTCAGAGATACATAACCGCTCTTCGGAACATAATACTCAATTTTAGTTGTCGGGTTAAACGGATTAGGATAATTCTGACTAAGTTTATATACTGAAGGAGCAGAACCTTTTACTTCCCTAACATCAACCGCACCCGGATCCGTACCTGTTTCAAGCCAGGTATTTATTCTATTATGCTCCGCATCTTCCTGTGCTTTCCATTGAGCATATTGATCCGGCCACCAACGGTATAAGTCTCCCAATGGGAATCCACCCATTGCAGCAGTTTTTAAAGTATCGTTAGCATACGAGAGGTCTTCCGGTAATGGCCATGTCTGGAAATAGCCATCATCACGTTGAAATGCCCAATTAATATCACTATTATCATCCCATTTTTTGTTAAGGAATGACTTTAAAGAATCTGTAGCTGTAGGAGGAAGAACAAAACGCGGAAGAATACCATCGTATAGATTTGCCTCATTCATATATGGAAAATCCAGAGTATCTAGAAATGCAAGAGTTCCAGCATTAAGCATAGGGCAGGGTTCCGGTATTTCATCATCTCTTCTTTGAGAGTGCAGGTACTTAGCCCAAGGGCTGTTTGCCATCCAGTCTACAAGCCATGGCTGAATACCATAGCTGTCATTGGCTAACAAAATGCGCCTGTCCTGTTCACCGAATGTAGCTGTTTCCGGGCGTAAAAAGTTAGCAATACTGTCAATACTGGTTATCAATCCACCGTTGACTGCATCACCATCTAAAGGTCTTTTTCCAAACATTTGAGTATTAACGAAAAGTGAGTTTGTAACCGACATCTTATACCACTGTCCCGATTCAAGTGTATACACTACTACATTTAGAAAAGTACAATGGTTGAAATGCACATTATCCCCAAATTCACTCTCTTCCTGCATATAAACATAACCCATATTTGCAAAAGTACAGTTTTCGAACATAAGGGTATCTATATGCCATTTTGTAGATTGATAAGGAAAAGAAACTGCTCTCCCATAGTATCGTAAGTGTGTGTCTATACAATTCTTCCAGTAACAGTTCTTGAAATGCCCCACAAAATGATTAGCAGTAATTGTAACGGATCCTCCGGCACCAGGATTAGCAGTGGGTGAATAATCAAAAATAACATTTTCGAACGTGCCTCGTACTTGTGATGTTCCAAGTGTATCACCGATAAAACGTATTTGAGAACCCTTTTGAACACCACCTTCATCAGCGTATCTAAGCCAGACATTCTTCATAGTAAAATCTCCAAAGCACCGGAATAAATAATCTGTATTTACTGAATTATCTGAAGTCCATACAATTTGAGGAAGGGCTTCATTTTGTGTCGTTCCAGGATCCGGGGCAGTTATCTGAAGATGTTGATTTAAAGGTATCTCTATCCAACCCGAAAGCACGTAATAACCATATTGCTCCAGGTTAAAAACTGTATTAGATAATGTGCCTCCATCGATCGCTGATTGAATTGCATTGTTAAGGCTTCCTGAACTACCGGGAGGATCGCTGGGAACATCTACAATAGTTTGTGCAAATAAAGAAACTTGCAAAATTATCATGATGCATAAAGATGTAAAAAAATGTTTCATTTATATCTCCTTCTAATTGATTTTATTATATTTCTTAAATTAAAAAATTTTTATACAATCATAATCTATACCTTAGTCCAAGGTTTGCAGTAAGACCATAATTCTCTTCATTTGTGAAACCGCCAATTGACTGCTGGGCTGAAGTATTTCTTTCAGCATTGATATTGAAAATATCCATATAAAGTTCTAATCCGAACCAGGGAAGTATTTGCCTTGCTGAAGCATCCAAACGGAAATAATCCCTTGTAAAACCATCCTTCTCCGGGAAATCTCCAACATAGCTGACGGAATTTCCCTGGAAAACAAATGAAAGACGACAGGAAAAGCCTTCATAATCATATCCCAAATAGGAATTCATTATATCATTTGGCTGATCAATTAATCTTCCTGTTCTTGTAGAATCAAATACTTCAACTAAAACTCTGGGAGGTGGATTAGGATTTGCACGACTTCTATCATTCCTAAACGGGTATCTGGCTTCAGATTTAATATGAGTATAATTAATACCTAAAACTAATCCATTCAGTGGAGATGGAAGGTACCAAAACCTGGTTTGGAAATCCACTTCAATTCCCTTTACTATTGCATCATAAGGACTATTGATGTAAGTGTACACTTTAGCGCCATCCTTGGGAATAGTACCTAGGATAGAATAATCTGAATTTGTTTTAACTCCAGTCGGGGCTATTGGATGCAAAGTATATTGGGTAGAGTAAGAGAAATTCTTTACGGTTTTATAAAATCCACCGACTGTAAGAAGACCTATTTCATTATTGTGAAATGAAAAAATAAGATCATGATTATATGCCCTTGCGGGAACCAAATCCGGGTTGCCAGCCCAAACATTATTTAAGGAAAAATCCATGGAAATTCGCGGTGACAGTTGATGATAATCAGGACGTGCAAGTGTTTTAGTAAAAGCATAACGTACATCAAACCAATCGAAAGGCTTATATCTTGCCTGCACCATAGGCAGCCAGAATTCATTCCCGGGAGTAGAAGTAACTGTATCTATTGGTTGCTTGGCAGGATTTCGGGAATCTATCATATTATAAACTGTAAATTCAGAATTATCTTTTTCATAACGTATCCCGCCAACGATCATGAAATCCAGGAAATTAATTTCAGACATCAGATAACCGGCATAATATTTTTCAGTATAATTATAATCATTGGCCAATGTTTGATACGGACCGTAAAACCACCCGCCGGGGTCTTGTCCTCCACCTACTCCTATAAACTGAGGAGTAACGGCAATAAATTTAGTCATTTCGACAGGAATAGTAGGATCAACCATCCAATAGATTGGTCCAAACTTGTCATCCAGAAAGCTGCTGTAAAGATCTTTATCAGTAGAGGTAAAATTTGTAGCGGGGAATCGATTGCCCGGCAAAGTAAGGTGATATCGACTAGCCAGGGAATCCATCATTAAAGTTGTGTAATCGTTGTTTGCGTTTAAACCAGCATAAGGAGTATCCTGATTATTAGAATGATGCTGATTATCATATTCACCACCTATCTTGACATAAGTTGATATCTTTGTTCCTAATGAAAAGGGAAGTTTGAAATCCGCTTTGTAAGCCTGGTTATTTTCTTTGTATTTAGTGGTCAACAGGTTTGTCTGAGATAAATAAGTATTTGCGGCACCTCCACCGGCAGCCTGATACCGTTGCAAATATGTTAAACTATCAGGAATTGTATTAACATTAGTGATAGGGGAAACGGGAATAATTCCACCAGTTTGAAAAAATTGAAGAAATGGTGAATCAGGTAAACTATTAAAAGAATAAGTGTTGGCAAACTTTAAATCCATTTGCACAAAATCAAAATCATAATTTAGCTGTACAGAATTGAGTGCAGCATCGATATCATTTACTCCCGCTCTGTAATTAAAATTTATATTTCCGCCATCGTAATCTAAAAATTGCGTGTAATCCTGGTAATCTGATCTTAAACGCGTAAATATATTGATTGATTTGATAGAACCTGAAGGCAATCTATAATCAAGAATCAGGTTTGCACCATATCGTTTTCTTGTTTCCTTGTGCCGTACTTGTTCTACTCTATTTACCAAAACAGGACGGTAACCAGTTGTTGGATCTATAACTGAACCAACTGTTGTGTAAGTACCTGACATATTATCAGCATCACGATCATAGCTTTCAATATTGCCCAGTAAATAAACACCAAGCATATCATCAAAGAATCTTTTGCTTACAGATGCCACTCCTCTGTAATTTCCGTAAGTACCGCTCTTCTGCGTATAGCCTGACTGCCAAAAGATATCGGTATGTAATTCTGACGGAGCTTCTCTGAGTTCCATATTTACAGTACCACCAATGGCATTTGCATTAAGATCGGGGGTAAGAGATTTATAAACTGAAATTGTTTTCAACATATAAGGTGATATTGTGCTGAGATCAACACTTCTGTCGTTAGTGATAGATTTAGACAAAAAACCTGAACCGCCTTGTGATATTACACCGATGCTTGTACTGCCGGTAGAGGCGAGTCTGAAGCCTTCAATCTCAATAGAATTATATTGCGGTGCCAAACCTCTGATTACTATTTTGTTTGCTTCTCCGGAACTTTGAAGCGTTGAAATCCCAGGTAAACGGCTAAGAGCCTGAGCAGCATTAAAATCAGGTAATTCTTGAATTTTTGCCTCCGAAATAACATTGGAGATTTTATCCGAAGTTAATTGCTGCTGTATTGCAGATATCTGCCCCTGTGCCTGTGCTGTTATAGTGACAGTTTGACCTTCTATTGCTTGGGCAGTTAAATAAAAATCCTGTTCCAGAGTTCTGTTCTCTGTTATGGTCACGTCCATAGTAACTTGGTTATAACCAATATAGGATACAACTATAGTCTGGTTTCCAATAGGAATATTGCGGATCAGAAAATTCCCGTCAAAATCAGAAGCAGCACCAAAACTGGTTCCTTTAATAATAACGTTAGCTCCTGTAAGTGGGTCTTTTGAATCTTTGTCAAAAACTTTCCCCTTTATTGAACCCGTTTGTGCTAGTGTAAAAGACTGAAGGATTAGTAGAAATAATAAAACAAAGACAGAAGTGATTTTACTTCTGAAAAAGTAAAAATTACTTACCATATACTTTCCTCCTCAGAAATATCATTTTAATTATTTTGCAAATGAACTCTTATATTTATTTTGTATTAAAGTAAATTAAAATTTAAACTTTGGAACAATAACCTCCCCTTAAGATAAAAACTCCGCCGTTTGAAATAAAATAATTCATTAGATCCTATTTTCTTAAATAAATCTAATATCGTTCAAAGAGGTTAGATATATATTGAAACGGTTCAATATTATAAAAATAATTTCTAAAAGACAAGAAAAAAAGTTCACTTTTAAAGTACATTTATTTTTACAAGCTTGAGAATAAGTATTAGTATTATTGGAATCAATTAGATTATATATGTACTCGATTCTTCTTAAATAAATTTAGAAATAAAGTAATTTAAAAAGTAGCCATTCTTTGCCTTAAAATCACCAAATAAATCTTAATATAATTATTAATTTATTCATTCCTATTTAAAATGTAGATATAAATTTTTATTAATTATTGAATTAAATAGCCTGAATATTTTATTGCTCTGACAACCTCCTCTATATGCATTTACTTTCATTAGATTTGGTAATTAGCCTACAGCGTTTCAATATTATAAAAATAATTTTTTAATGACAAAAATAAAATTGCACGATTTACTAATTTTTACAATGCCAAAATATTGACTTTAAGAATTATATAAGACTCTAGACGATTCCCTAACAATAAGTTCTGTTTCCAGCACAACTTTTTCAACCGGTAATATTTTTGAAGACTCAATGTTTCGAATAAGAATTTCCGCAGCTTTTCTGCCTATCTCTAACTGCGGAGCTCGTATTGTTGTTATAGGAACCGGGTATATCTTTGCATAATAAATATCATCATTTCCTATTAAGGATATATCATCAGGTACTTTTATGTTTAATTCCTTTAGTGCATTTATAACAGCAAGAGCTTGCTGATCATTAAAACAGACTATAGCCGTTGGGAAATCATCTCTGTTTTTATTTTTAAAATATTCAATTGTATTATGAAAACTTTCATCATAAACAGAACCGATAGATACTATCATACTTTTATGAAAAACTAACGTACTTTCGCTGAAAGCATGTCGAAAACCTTCGATTCGTTCCTGTGTATGAGACGATTGCGGCGGTCCGGCAAAATGAACTATTTTTTTATGACCGCTGTCAATTAAATATTTTACAGCCTGTTTAATCGCTTTTAAATTGTTTATTGCAACAACATTTGCCTGTATTCCTTTAACGTCTTCGAGTAATACAAACGGATAATTAATCATTTTTAATTTGAATAGGTGCTCAATTTCAGATGTTCCTTCAACAATGGGAGCTATAATTGCACCTTTAATATCTTTTGTTGAAAAGAGATGAGAGAATCGCTTTTCACATTCATGATCATTCTCTGAACTTGTTATGATTACCGAATACCCTTTACTGTTTGCATAATCTCTTACACCGGTAGCTATAGATGTATAAAACGGATAGTTTAAGTCTTTAATAATAACCCCTATGCTTTTATCAGGATTACCATTCTTTAAATTTCTTGCAACACCTTTGGGACGAAAGTTAAGTTCTTTCATCACTTCCAGAATATGATCTCTGGTCCCTGGTCTCACAGTATTCTTTGCATTAATTACTGCTGAAACTGTCCCCTTTGAAACTCCTGCCCGTTTTGCTACATCTACTATCGTTATTTTTTTCATTAGATTTTATGTAACCTATTAAAAGTACCATAGAAATGGAATGGGGTATCAAGAGTCATATTTTTCTCCTCTTTGCAGAATCATTTTATGCGGACCCCCGAGGTTTTTAATATAAAAGGAATTAATTAAATATTATTGAACCGATTCAATATTAAAAAATATATTTCAAAAAGGCAAGAAATAATCCCATGTTTAATTAGTGATAATATCATAAAATTTTAAAAAATAGATTAAAATAGGCGGTATTATCTTTTTCTCTAAAATTTTTTTTCTGAAAAAAGATATCCAGAATAAATTTCAAAAGCATCAAAGATAAAAATCGGAGTGATTGAGAAAATTTTAAGTAAAAGTAATTCAATTATAAATAAATAAGAGTCACTTCCCGGTCAAAGGTTTATAATCTTTGGCATCATCTATTAGATCTTCTCTTCTATCTTTACTTAATTCATCAGAAGTCATAAAAGACTGCAAAGTAACATCAATTTGCTGAATTAGGTTGCGTTTATAATATTTGGGAGCAAACAAAGAGCCATCCAGCATATAAATTCTTTTCACTTTTTCATCAAAAAAAGTATAATTAACAAAAGGACCTCCCATGCCTTTAGTATTCAAATCCCAAAGACCTTGAGTAAGTATTGCATATCTCCCTTTGAAATTAACTTCGTTTGTTGTAAAGTAATCTTCGGCAATCACAACATAAGAGTTATCATCAGTTGTACGATAATATTTTTTAGTCATTCTATTTCTAATTGCACGTATTGAATCAGCATTTAAATAAGCCGGGGACACATTATCGATCCAGTGTACAAATATCCATCTTTCCATATCACTGCCAGGTGCACGTCTAAGCCAGACAAAATTATCTTTAGGTATATTTAAAGCTACTTGATAATCAGCCTGGACATAAATAATCCACCCGTAGTTTTTAAGAAGCATCCCCTCAACATCTTTTCTTTCATATGGTGCACTGTACAGACTTTGAGCCAACCTATTATCCGAGGCTTGCTGGAAAGCATATAAAAGATTATCTCTATTATCTAAAATTTCCGATTTTAGTTCTTTCATTGTCGGAGCTGTTAGTACCATTACAAGCTGATTCTTTGCCCAAAGATTGTATTTATTAACATTTATATTTTTATCTTCAATAAGTTTTGATTTCGCCGTGGAATCCATAATTGCATTTATAAACCTGGATGTTAAAGACTGCGAATTTAACGGAGCAACAATAATTAAGTTTTTACTTTGTTTATAATTTTCCACATTATTTGGCGAAATTCTTTTTATAGTAAATAAATTTTCCGGTTGGGGAGTGTAAATTATTTTTTCAAAAGCAGAGTCCAATGCAGGTTCAAGCTGCTGAAACTCCGAAGAATCAGCCATTACATAAATTTCATCTTCAGGTCCTACTGCCGGTTTGTCTGCAGGATTACATGAAATTAAAGTGAAAAGTATAAGAATTAAACTTACAAAAGTTAGGACTTTAATCATTTAACCAACCTGTTGCTGTTTTATAATTGTAAGTTAGGTAAATATAAAATATATAATAACCACATTGATAACCCTATTGAAATTGGAATTGAAAGATTATCATCAGCAAAGCCGAATGAAATATTTTCTACGATTGCACCAATTGCAGCGGCTGCAATTCCAATTAAGTATTCGGAAAATAAACCTTCTACTTTAGGAGTAAAAAATACAACGATGATTGCACTAATAAAAAAAGTTAAAGTTCCCTCCAGGCTTTTAGACAGAAATTTATGTTTTCCATATTTCCTGCCGATTAGTGCAGCAAGTGAATCACTTACTATTAAAATACTGAACGCAGTTAAAAAAAGTATCTTGGGAAAGATTATTACACATATTAGAGCGGAAATTAAGACATAAGTTGCACCGTTTAAATTTTTCTTCCGGGTATCAACTTCATGTTCTCTTAAAAGAAATCCAAAAATTGAATAAAAAACTTTACCGGCAGATGGTAAAAAATGTCTTGAAAGATCTATAACCAGAGCAACAAGTGTAGCAATACTTAAGATTATTACTGCACTTGTTTTAGATATAAAATAATATATTATCGGTATTGATAAAGAACAGAGATGAATTAGTTTTCTAACTACTTCATTCCTGTAATTAATAGAACCTTGGTCACTTTGAATCATCTTTTGAGAAAGGTTCTTTCAATTTACGTTTATCCAAAAGTTTTTTTACATGATCAGGTATTTCAGACTCTTCGCCTTCAACACTTCCGTTCTTTTTAAGCGGCGGAAGCTCTTCACCACGGATCAGCGTATCGATTTCTTCGGCATCAAGAATCTCCCTTTCAAGAAGCTCTTTAGATAGTATATGCAAAAGCTGGATATTTTCCGTTAATATTTTTTCGGCTCTATTCATTGCAACATTAACAATATTTCTAATTTCATCGTCAATTTCTATAGCAGTTTTTTCACTATAATCTCTGTGCTTTTGAATTTCCCTGCCTAAAAATATTTCTTCTTCTTTGGCACCGTAACTTAATGGCCCAAGTTTTTCACTCATTCCCCATTCGCAAACCATCTTACGTGCAATACCGGTAGCTTTTTCTATATCATTACCGGCACCGGTTGTGTAATGGTTAAAAATTAATTTTTCTGCAGCACGTCCGCCCAGTGCATAAGTTATAATTGATTCGAGATATTCCTTAGAATAAGTATGCTTTTCATCAATCGGCAGATAACTTGTAACACCAAGTGCTCTACCCCTGGGAATAATTGTTACCTTATGAACGGGGTCAGCATCGGGAAGCATTCTTGCGACCAAAACATGTCCTATTTCATGATAAGCTGTAGTTTTCTTTTCTTCTTCAGAAATGATTAAGCTTTTCCGTTCCATACCCATCATTACTTTATCTTTTGCTTCCTCAAAATCAATCATCTCAACTTTTTTCTTGTTTTTTCTCGCAGCAAGCAATGCAGCTTCATTAACAAGATTTGCCAGGTCCGCACCGGCTAATCCAGGTGTTCCTTTAGCCAGAACTTCAAGGTTCACATTAGACTCAAGCGGAATGCTTCTTGTATGAACTTTGAAAATGCCTTCTCTTCCTTTTACATCAGGGCGATCAACTACTACTTGCCTGTCAAATCTTCCGGGACGAAGCAGTGCAGGATCCAGAACATCAGGACGGTTTGTTGCAGCGATAATTATAACTCCGCTGTTTTGTTCAAATCCATCCATTTCAACTAAAAGCTGGTTAAGTGTTTGTTCTCTTTCATCATGTCCGCCGCCAAGTCCGGCACCCCGGTGTCTACCGACAGCATCTATTTCATCAATAAATATAATGCACGGAGCATTTTTCTTTCCCTGTTCAAAAAGATCTCTAACACGGCTTGCACCGACTCCAACAAACATTTCGACAAAATCTGCACCGCTTATTGAGAAGAACGGCACACCGGCTTCACCGGCTACAGCTCTAGCCAAAAGAGTCTTCCCCGTTCCGGGAGGTCCTAATAAAAGCACCCCTCTTGGAATTTTACCGCCTAATTTCTGAAACTTAGTTGGTTCTTTCAGGAATTCAATTATTTCATGCAACTCCATTTTTGCTTCATCGGCGCCGGCAACATCTCTAAAAGTAATTTTTTGTCCGGATTGTGTAATCAATTTAGCTTTACTTTTTCCAAAAGAAAATATTCCGCGAGTGCCTCCGCCAGCCCCCTGCATCCGTCTCATAATTAAAATCCAAACACCAATAATTATTATCCAGGGTATAAAGCTTAGAAGAACATTCAGCCATTCATTGGATTCTTTATCAAAAGTAAAATCTATATTTTTACTTTTCCAGACTGCTTCCTGGTCTTTAATAATTGGTTCGGGCAAATAAACCGATACCTGTTTAACCTTTTGCGGTCTTTTATTAATAGTTAAGGTTTCTTCCTTTTTTAAATCGGCTTTAAAGTAATAATCATTTACATCGGATTTGGTGATATGCGCTTTAGCAATATTATCTCCATTTAACAAGTTTTCGTACTGGTTAAATGTAATTTCCACATAATTTGCAGAATCGTTTCTAAAAAGCTGCATAACGATAACTGCTGCAACGATTACCGCACCCCATCCAAAAACCAATCTTATTATTTTTGACCAGTCGAAATTATCATCAGGTTTGTTCGGACCGCCTTTATCTCCGTTGGGAGGTTTCGGCAGCGGTTTTTTATCATTATTTTCTGCCATGTATAGTTTATTGTTATTAAACATTATAATTAATATTCTCCGTTATTCATTTAAAACATAAATTGATCTTAAATTTCTGTACTTTTGTGCGTAATCCAGTCCGTATCCAACTACAAATTTGCTGGGAATATCAAACCCAATATAATCAATTTTCACATTATATCTAATGCTATTTGGCTTAACCAGCAGTGAAGCAACCTTCCAGGTAGCCGGATTTTCTTTCAAAATTAGTTCTTCAATAAATTTAATTGATAAGCCGGAATCTACAATATCCTCAACAATTATTATATCTCTTCCTTTTATATCACAGTTAAGTTCTTTAATTAAAGTAACTTTTCCGGAAGAAATCTTTTCATCGCCATAACTTGATAATTTAAAGAAATCTATCTCACAGTCAATATTTACATTTCTTATTAGGTCGGAAAGAAACAAAAACGAACCGTTTAAAACTCCAATTAAAACAGGAACTTTCCCTGCATAATCTGCAGAAATTTGTTCACCTAATTCTTTTATTTTTTTTTGAATTACATCCTCGGTTAAAAGCGGAATAAAACTTTCACCATTAATTATTATTTTATCTTCTTTTACTTCAGGCATAAGCGGTAAATTTTTTTTGTTTGTTCTGTTAATTTGAATCTGTTATCTAGTCTCAGACCTAAAACCCAAACGATTTTATTTTGGGTTGTTAAAACTAATTGTTTTTTCTTAAGGATGGAAGGGATTTTCTGTTCATTTAGAAAATCAGAAATTTTTTTTGAACCGAATTTACCCTCCGGCAGATTTTTAAATCCAATAGGAAAAAACCTGTCACCTTCTTTCCATGTTCTTAAATTAAAATTTTTCCCGCACCCATCGCCTGATATATATTCAATATTCCGATCACCTGAGATTTTTACTTTTTTTCTGGGAACGCTGTTTATATAAAATTTCTTCCCATTAATTTTAACTTCAGAATTCACACCTATTTTTTTATCAAAGGGAAAAAATTTCTCTCCGGAATTCAAAAAAATAAGGATTTCGTCCCTTTCTTTTAGAGCAGAAAGATTTTCCGCAAGATTAATTCTTTTGCCGGTTTTTGAATTAAACAATAAAATCAAATGTTTAACATCATTAAACGACAGCTGAATGAAAAAGTTTCGTTTGACGGCTTCTTTTAAAAAATCCCCCCAATATTCATTATCCAAATTATTTAATTTACCAGGAAATATTTTTAGAATTTTTTCTTTCTTATCAAATTTAACCGTATCAAAGAACGGATTTATTTCTTTATCAATTACTAAAGAAATTTTTTTAAATACTTCAGATGAATTGAACAAAGAATCTTCAAACGAAGGATTTAATCTTTTCTTTATAAGAGGAATAATTTCATTACGCAAAAAGTTACGCTCATAATCGCTGCTGAGATTCGTTTCATCAATTCTGTAGTTTAATTTATTCCGATGGAGATAATCCAGTATTTCATCTTTTGTCAGTTTAATTACAGGTCGAATAATGTTTTCTCTTTTTAACGAAATACCTGAAATTCCTTTGATGCCGGTTCCTTTAATAAGATTCAGCAGAACAGTCTCTGCATTATCGTTGGAATTATGTGCCGTAGCAATTTTATTATAATTATTCTTTAATGCGGTACTTTTTAGCACAGAGTATCTTATTTCCCTTCCGGCTTCTTCCAAAGAAATTTTTCTTTCAGATGCAAAGGATTTTACATTCTTTTTAAAAGAGAAATATTCAATATTAAAATTTTTACAAATTTTCCTGCAGAATTCTTCATCCTCATCCGCTGCATTTCCTCTTAATTGATGATTTACATGCAGAGCACCCAATTCAATTTTAAATCTTTTTTTGAATTTGTTTAAGAGATGAATTAAGAAAACCGAATCGGGCCCGCCGCTCAAAGCAATTAAAACCCTGTCATTTTTTTCTATGAGATTCTTCTCATCAATAAACTTAATGACCTTCTGCTCAATATTATTAATCAAAAAATATTTATACCAATTTGATTGAGATATACTATTTATATTTTAATATAAAAACCGAAGCATAATTGCATGAATGCATAACTGATGATTAGGCTTCGCAAAAAAACTAAAACTTACTTTACGTTTTCCATTTTCCATCAAGCATTTTCCATTTTCCATCTATGCATCCTGCTTACCTTCCATAATTCTTTCCACATACTTACCTAGAACATCAAATTCAAGGTTAACAGAATCTCCAATTTTCTTGTTTGAAAAAATAGTTTCTTTCCAGGTATGCGGGATTATCCCGACTGAAAAACTATTCCCTTTTAATTGAGCAACCGTCATGCTAGTTCCGTCAATTGAAACAGATCCTACGTAAATTAAATATTTAGCAAATTCAGAAGGAAAAGAAATTTTAAGAAAATGGCTATTGGATAATTCCTGAATTTCTTCAACAATCCCGATCGTATCAATATGTCCCAAAACAAAATGTCCCCCAAGTCTTTCATCGGCTTTTAATGGACGTTCAAGATTTACTTTATCATCAATATTTATTTTACCAAGATTTGTCTTTTTTAATGTTTCTTCAATAGTATCAACAGCAAATGAGTTTCCATCTTTTTCAACAACGGTTAAACAGCACCCGTTAACGGCAATGCTGCTCCCGATTTTAAGATCATCAATAACTTTTTTTGCAGTTATTTTAAAACGAAAGCCATCACCGGTTTTAATTTTTTCTGAAATATTTCCTATTTCTTCAACTAATCCTGTAAACATTATTTGTACTCTTTAGTTTTTAAGAATTGTTTAAATCAAAATTTTTTTTGAAAAACTGGATTTTTGATTCTCTCTGTTTCAATCTCTTCAATCCAGCATCAAGAATCAAGTATCCAGCATCCCGTTATTTAATAAGCTCAATTAAAAAATCATCTCCAATTTTTTCAGTGTTTCTTACACGGAGCTTTAGGGCGCTTTTTATATTCTGTTTATTTATATTACCAAGTAAAGAAACGCCACAGCCGATTAATTTGGGAGTCAGAAAAAGCATTATATCATCATATAAATTCTTTTTAATAAAGGAAGTAAATACTTCCCTTCCGCCTTCCACAAGGATAGATGAGATATTAACTTTTGCTAATTCTTTAAGAGCGCTCTTTAGATTCAATTTCCCGTTCGCATCTTCTTTAACAAAAATAATTTCTGCTTTATGCGATAATATTTTTTTTATCTTTCCTTTTTTCTCAATATTTCTTTTAGAAGTTAAAATTATAAGCTTACCGTCTTTATTATTTACCAGAAGCTTGAACTTATTATTTAAATCCAGGTTTGAATCAAGAATTATCCTACGGGGATTCCTGCCTTCAGCCAGTCTAACAGTTAATTTGGGATCATCTTTTAATACCGTACCGTAGCCAACCAGGACTGCATCATAATTTGCCCTAAGCTTATGAACATATTTTCTCGAATCAAGAGAAGAAATCCATTTTGAATCACCTGATTTATCCGCAATTTTTCCATCTAAAGTTTGTGCAGCTTTTAAAGTAACATAAGGAATTTTTTCTGTAATATATTTGAAAAAAAACCTGTTAAGTTCAATACATTCATTTTCCAGGACACCAACTTTAACATCTATGCCGGCAGATTTTAATTTTCTTATTCCGCTTCCGCTCACCAAAGGATTCATATCATTTGTACCAATCACAACCCTTTTAATTCTTTTTTCAATTATCTTGTTAACACACGGCGGAGTTTTACCAAAATGACTGCAAGGTTCCAAATTTGTATAAAGAGTTGCACCTTCAAGGTTTTCCCGGGCTTTTTCGATAGCATTTATTTCCGCATGATTTTCACCAAACTTTTCATGATACCCGGCAGAAATAATTCTATCACTTTTTACAATTACACACCCAACCATCGGGTTGGGGCTTACCGCTCCGCTTCCTTTTTTTGCAATTTCTATAGCAAGTTTTATATAAGATTCGTCAGACAATAATAAACCTTTAACTATATAAGAAAAAAAACAGTAATTATTTTTATTCACAGATTACATAAATGCAGATTTTATCCACCCTAATGCACAACAATTAAGAAAATTTTTAGTATAGCGAATTAATAATTAATTATTCAATAGATAGAATTTCAAATTCCAATAGACCAGCCGGTGCTTTTACATTAACCTTCTCACCATTTTGAGCCCCTAACAATCCTTGCCCAACTGGAGATGTAATTGAAATCTTCCCCGCCTGAAA
Source organism: uncultured Ignavibacteriaceae bacterium (assembly GCA_964448105.1). GTDB lineage: Bacteria > Bacteroidota > Ignavibacteria > Ignavibacteriales > Ignavibacteriaceae > CAVQBP01. The sequence goes on along the minus strand of CAYUVK010000082.1, from coordinate 2,740 downwards.
ATCAGCTTCCTCCGGAGAAACCAATGTATAATTAAAAATTTTCTGAGTTTTTAAATTTTTTATTTTAACTTTAGATAAAATATGCACTTTACCTTCATCAAATTGTGAAGGTTCGATTATCCTTACCCTGGAGAGAATATTTTCCAGCTTACTAATTTTTAGTTCGAACAAACCCTGCTCTTCTTTTGCAGCGTCGTATTCTGCATTCTCTGAAAGGTCACCATGGGCACGGGCTTCTGCAATCTTTGCAGCAATTTCTTTTCTGCCGTTTGTTTTTAAATCTTGAAGTTCTTTTTCAAGTTCGACTAATCGTTCTTTGGTTAAATAAACAAAGTTGGCTTCAGTCATATTATAAACTCATATTGTTTTTGACAAAAAAAATTGCCACAGCTTCAGGAGCAGTGGCAAACGGAAAATTAAAAAATATTAATCTACTTGTCAAGATGAACTATTAAACAAAAATGAACCGGTAAGTATTATTGATTTGTATTACACAGCTTTTGGGACGCAAAAGGTAGAAATCTTAAATAATAGAAGGCATAATGGTATAGATGTATTCATAATAAAATCAACCCTATACAATATATCATATTATAGATCAGGAATATATTCTAAGCTATTTCAGCAAAACGAGTTTTTTGGTTACAACCAGAGAGCCTGCAGTTAACCTATAGAAATATACCCCGCTTGCAAGATTAGCCGCATTAAATATTACTGAATGTTTGCCAGGGGGCTGTCTTTCATTTACTAAAACTGTAACTTCATTACCAAGAATATCATACACAGCAAGCTTAACCGGAATATTATACACTGTACCAAGCTCAGGGACCTGATATTCAATTGTTGTAGTTGGATTAAACGGATTGAAAGGATTCGGATGATTTTGCTCTAGTTTGAAAGCAATAGGATTAGTTGAATTATTGTTGTTATCTGCAAATGTAATTGCATCTTTTAATATCCAGTTATTGGGATCTATGGTTAATAAAGTAGGATTTCCTTTTACTAAAAATTTTACCTGCTGGTTTTGCTGGTTATTAAAAAATGAAAGGAGTGTATCACCTTCAATGGTAGAAATTTTCATCTGAATCGGCATTGTAAAGAAGGAAGGATAGGTATTTACCGTTTGACTGATATTTACAGTGATTTCATATTCGTTATTGTTTTTTGAAGATGAACTCCAATCAATTTTATATTTTGGATAGCCTGATCCATAAATCCATTCGTTAAAAAAATATTCCAGGTTTTCACCGGCAACTGCCTCAGCATCCCTTTGAAAATCTGCAGTAACAGCAGTGCCGTACGCAACCAGCGGATCATCGGAATAAGTTTTCATAATTTTAAAGAAAACCGAATCACCTACAATTCCCCTTAACATATGCAGTACTATTCCGCCTTTTGAATAAGATCTATTACCGTTGAAAATTTGAGAAATTGAGCTGATATCCTGGACATAAATTGAGCCTTGTGCATTTTTTGCCCTTGACATTTCCAGTGAAACAAAATCATTATATGCAGAATCTCCGTAGACAGTTTGAGCATAAAGCATTTCACCAAAAGTAGCAAACCCTTCATTAAGCCAGATATCCTGCCAATCCCTGCATGTTATCTTATCACCGAACCATTGATGCACTAATTCATGAACTATAACAGTTTCGGAAAAATTACTCATTGAAGAAACGGTTTGATGTTCCATTCCTCCCCCGCCTTTCCATCCCATTTCCGCATTGCCGTATTTTTCTTTTATAAAAGGATACAGATCGAAATAATTTGACATTATTCGAAGCATGTTGGGGACTTTATCAAGATTATCTTTATAACCGGCAAGGTTTTCCGGGAAAATATAATTGATAACGGGCATCGAATCATTTTCGCTGTATTTGAAATAATTTTTGTATATAGTGTAATCTGAAATTGCCATGGAAATTAAATATTGAGCAATAGGATATTTGTTAGTCCATTTATAAGTTGATGTACCATCGCCATTTTTAATAATTCTAACCAGGTCGCCGTTGGATACGGCATAGAGATTATTAGGCACCGTAATCCAAACATCGGAAGAATCGGCTTTGTCGGCGGGAGTATCTTTCACCGGGAACCAATCGCTTGCGCCGTAAGGCTCACTTAAAGTCCAAATTACAGGTTCATTATTTCCATGGGTTTCAAACTCGAAACTTCCAAACCCGCTTGAACCCGGCAAACCTTGATAAAATATTGTTACTTCAAATTCTTCATTAGGATTATAAGTTTTATCAAGTGTGATATTTAATTTTGCATTGGCATGAGTAAACTGTACTTTTTGGTTATAAGATAAAATTGAATCGACTTTCATCGGATCCTGCAAATCCAAAAAGAAAGAGTTTAAGGAATTATGTGAAGGCGCAGCTTTTATTGTCACAGAACCTGACAAATAATCCGGGTTATAAGTAACCTTAAGATCTAATTTGTAATATTTTACATCAATTGTAGAATCACCGGGATAATTTACTTTTAAGAGAGCATTTACTTTTGAAAAATCTTCTTTTCCTTCTTTCCCTATATTTTGTGAAAAAGCTAAAACACTAAACAGGAAGAAAAAAACTGAAACTTTGAAAAGAGACATGTTATGAGTTATTATTTTTTATAAGAATCAAAATGAAATATTATTCCTAAATATTCAACTCATAAAATAAGGCTTTGAGGTGAATCAAGGTTATACTATAAATGAAATTTTATATAAAAAAGTGTTTATTTTACTTAATTA
>CAYUVK010000081.1:0-22951 GCA_964448105.1 uncultured Ignavibacteriaceae bacterium | reverse complement strand
GATTATGAATCACTAAAAAAAGTTGGTGCGATGATGGGTTCGGGTGGATTTGTGGTTATGGATGAAGATACTTGCATGGTTGATGTTGCAAAGTTCTTTTTAACATTTATACAGAGTGAATCTTGCGGTAAATGTGTTCCGTGCCGTGAAGGTACTAAAAGGATGCTGGAAATTATTGAAAGAATCCCCAGGAGTTATAAAAGCACAAGTAATAAAACCGAACAGCTCCAAAGATTTAAAGGTGTTATTCATCTTCAAAGATTAGCCGATGTTATAAAAGACACTTCATTATGCGGGTTAGGGCAATCTGCACCAAATCCTGTTTTATCAGGATTAAAATATTTTATGGATGAGTATAAAGAACATCTTTATGAAAGAAAATGTTCTGCGGGTGTATGCAAGGATTTACTAACTTATTCAATTGATAACCAGATATGCAATGGCTGTGGAGTATGTTTAAAAAAATGTGCAGTTGAAGCGATTGTCGGAGAAAAAGCACATGCTCATTACATACTTGATGATAAATGTATAAAATGCGGAATGTGTTATGAATCCTGCAGGTTCAATGCAATAATAGTTAATTAAATTTTCAAATTAAATATGAATACTAAAATGGTTCAGTTAACAATTAATAATATTAAAGTAAAAGCAGAAGATGGGATGACAATTCTGGAGGCTGCACAATCTATCGGGATATCAATTCCAACATTGTGTCATTTAAAAGATCTTACGCCAACCGGAGCATGCAGGTTTTGTGTTGTTGAAGTCGAAGGTCAAAAGAGTCTATTACCTTCATGTGCATTCCCTGTTTATGAAGGGATGGTGGTTGATACCAATTCACCGAGAGTAAGGCGAGCCAGAAAAACAATAATAGAATTATTAGTTGAAAATCATCCGCAGGATTGTTTGGTATGTGTAAGAAATAAAAACTGTGAACTTCAAGATATGGCTGCAAGATATGGTGTAAGAGAACATAGGTATTCCGGTGAAACCAAAACACATGCAATCGATATTTCCAGTGCATCAATAGAAAGGGATCCTGCCAAATGTTTGCTTTGCGGAAGGTGTGTACGCGTTTGTCATGAAGTCCAAAAAATTGGCGCTATAGATTTTTCAAACAGAGGTTTTGCCAGTATGGTAACTACTCCATACAATAAAGGAATAAATATTAGCGAATGTATTTTGTGTGGTCAATGTATACTTGTGTGTCCAACTGCAGCATTAAGAGAAAAGAGTTATCTAAAAGAAGTTACAAATGCATTAAATAATAAAAATAAATTCACAATTGTACAGGTCGCTCCTGCAGTAAGAGCAACTATAGGTGAGGAATATGATTTACCTTTAGGTACTGATGTAACAGGTAAATTGGTAGCCGCACTTCGCCGTCTTGGATTTAAGAAAGTTTTTGATACGAATTTTGCAGCCGATCTCACAATAATGGAAGAAGCTTCGGAATTAGTAAATAGGATAGAAAATAAAAAACCTTTACCGATGTTTACAAGCTGCTGCCCTGGATGGATTAAATATGTTGAATCTAATAGTCCTTCTATTTTAAAAAATTTATCTACTTGTAAATCTCCGCATGAGATGGAAGGGGCTGTCTTAAAAACTTATTTCGCAAAAAAAATGGGAATAAATCCTGAAGATATTTTTGTTGTCTCGATAATGCCATGTACTGTTAAAAAATATGAAGCGGCACGAGGCGAACTTTCGGAAAATACTTTACTTGATGTTGATGCTGTGCTTTCTACACGTGAATTAGTTCGCTTTCTAAATATAGCCGGGATTAAATTTAATGATCTTGCCGAAGAAAAATTTGATAATCCGTTAGGTGAATCAACAGGTGCTGCTGCAATTTTCGGAACATCAGGCGGTGTTATGGAGGCTGCATTGCGAACTGCATATTTTCATTTAACCGGAAAGAATTTAAATAAAGTTGAATTCGAAGAAGTTCGGGGAAATAAAGGAATTAAATCTGCAACTATAGACATTAATAATCGTAAAATAAATGTTGCAGTAGTTAACGGTATAGGAAATATTAATGAAATAATTAATGAAATTGAGCAAGGGATTTCAAAATACCACTTTATTGAAGTAATGGTCTGCCCAGGTGGTTGTGTAAATGGCGGGGGACAACCAATCCATAACAAACCTGAAAAAATTCAGAAAAGAGTGAAAGTTCTTTATGAAATAGATAATGAAATGCAAAAAAGATTTTCGCATGAAAATGAATCGGTAAAAATGTTGTACGATGAATTCTTAATTAAACCGGGTTCACATATTGCACATGAGATTCTACATACAAAATATTTTGATAAATCCAGGAAAAAAAATGTTATGAATGAACTCAAAGAAGAACCTTGCTCTCATTAACATTCAATTTAAAATTCCAGCTATAAAATTATAAACTGAAAAATGTAATTTTTTTGCATACTGCAATTCAGAAACCTCAATAAAATTATCATCGTTTTTGCCATCATTTGTTTAGCTATGTAACTAATTGAGAATTTTCCACCTTTTATTTAATATTTGCCATCATTGTTCGATAATTAAGTTGAATAGAAATGTTTTTTAAGATATTATCCATTTAATAAATGAATATTCCTCCAAAAATTATATATGGAATTGATGATGAAGTAAAGCAAAATCTAGATTCAAACATTCTAAAGTATTTTGATATTTGTAAGCTTTACCTGGAATTTGATCCTCTTTCAATGAAAGATTCTAATACAATTTTCAGTGAAAGTTCTAGATTTTACCGCTATTCATTCCCACCCAATATTAGTGAATATTTTTTTCGTTATGAAGAAGCGCCATTATTCTGGCTTTGTGATTCGTCGTTGAACAAATATTTAAAAGATTTGTATAGACATCATTTCCCTGTTCTTAACAGCGTCGATCAATATAAAGCTGTAAAGGAACTTTATAGTAAATGGTTAACAAATAAACAGGAGGAAGAAAAAAAATATTTTGCATTATCAATAACCAATTTCATTGATAATTATAATTCAAGGACTAATTTCTTAAGCAATATTTTGTCAGGAATAATATCATCATATGAACCATCAGTTTATAATCCCCAAAGATCAATAGAATTATTTGATAAATCGAAAGATATCATTAGTAAAATAAAACTTAGTGATCCAATAAAAGAAGAGCTTGAATATTTAATAACACTCTATTTAGGATATTCATATATTATTTTGCAGGAAAATGAACTTGCGAAAAACAGGTTTGAAGATGCACTTAAATTGAAATCCAACGGTATAACTGCTAAGTTTCATTTGGCACTGGCAAATATAAAGCTTCAGGATATTGAATCTGCAGAAAATTATATCAAAGAAATTTATGACTATGATACACAAAGAATAAATTTTGCTATTGAAAATTTAAGCATCAATTTATTCAATTTTTTTATCGAGAATGCCGTTTTCAATAACATATTTTATTATCCGGAATTTTCCCTTATCAGTGAAAATATTGAGAGCCTTCTTTCCCTGATAAAAATTTCAAATGAACCTGTTATTAAAATTTTAATTAATAAATTCGAAGTTCTTCGTGTTGTAATAGAGGAGAAGCAATTTCCCGAAGAAATTGTTAAAAATATTTCCTTCATTGAAAAAGTAATAAAAAAATATTCGGATTCTAATAATATCCATTTTCTAAATGCAGCGGGAAAGCTTAAAAATATATTTTTTGAAACAATCATAAAAATAAAGGAAGAAATAAAAGCAAAATATTATAATAAAATTAATGAAAAAGTTTCCGTAATTAATGAAGAGATCCAGATGAGATCTGCTACATTGGAAAAATTAAAACAAGAATTGGAAAATCAAAAGAATGAACTCAAAAATAAATTATCTTCCGGTATAACTAACATTGAAAACAATATCACACGTGAAACTCAAGTTCTTGAAGAAGAAATTAAAAACCTGCCCTTAAGGCCAAAACTTAATCCTCAGACTACTTTCAAACATGTTATGACTTATAACATTATCTTATCTTTTATGGTCTTTTTAATGGGAGGTTGTGCAGGATATTCAAATAACTTTGTTCATGATATTTCGGAATTAAAAGATCTAATCTCAATATCTCTTATTACGGGTACCAAATGGGGAGCTATAACTTTTTTAATTGGAATTATTCTTTCTGCCTTGTCGGCAATGTTTACACTACTTGAAAGATCCAACCGGAGGCAGTATCTACTACAAAGCATTAGCCGGTTAAAGAATGAAAAAGAATATAGAATTAATATTTTTAAAAAAGATATCGCCCGGAAAGAATCCTTGTTGATCAATAACTTTAATGTTCCTATTAAGGAAAACATAGAGAGAATTGAACAATTGATTAAAGAGAAAAATTCCCAGGAATCTATGTTAAAGGAAGAAGCAGATAAACTAATTAAAGAAGAATGCAATCCCTATGCATTTATACTGGATGAAGAAAATCCGGATATTGACAGCTTAAACCCTACCATATAAAATTATAAATTATTATATCTTTTCTATCATTTAGCAATTGGCTAATATTAGCCAAGTATATACTTTTCTCCTCTTTTCATTTAGAAATAGTTAAAAAAATAAATTTTTTCCGCTGGAATGATTTTGGGACAAACTGGAAATAGTTTTGGATTTGAATGCTTTTATATGTTTAAAGAACAGAAGAGAAATATATTAAATGGCGATAACAATAATGAGGTATTACCATTAGAGGTTGAAACTTTACATAGGTCAAAAAACAAAAGTAATGTCTTTGTAACTCAACCATCTCTGCCTCCATTGGATGAATTTATTGACTATTTAAAAGACATTTGGGAAAGCAAAAAATTAACCAATAATGGTAAATATCATCAATTATTTGAAAATACCCTGGCTGAATTTCTCCGAGTTAATTATATCTCTCTATTTTCAAATGGTACTTTAGCACTAATTACAGCACTTCAAACGTTAAGAATAACCGGGGAAGTTATCACTACACCTTACAGTTTTGTTGCAACAACACATGCCCTGCATTGGAACGGAATTAAGCCTGTTTTTGTAGATATTGACCCACTTTATTGTAATCTTGATCCAACCAAAATTGAATCTGCAATAACCCCCAAAACCACCGCGATTCTTTCAGTACATGTCTATGGAAATCCCTGCGATGTTGGTGCAATTGAACAGATAGCAGATACTTATGGTTTGAAAGTGATTTATGATGCTAGTCATGCTTTTAATGTAAAAGTAAATGGTTCATCAATATTAAACTTTGGAGATTTATCAATATTAAGTTTTCATGCTACAAAAGTGTTTACAACTTTTGAAGGTGGAGCAATAATATGTCATGATGAAAAAACGAAAAGAAGGATAGATTTTTTAAAGAATTTTGGTTTTGCTGATGAAGTTACTGTTGTAGGTCCCGGAATAAATGCAAAAATGAATGAGTTTCAGGCTGCATTGGGACTGTTGCAATTAAAATATATTGATAAATATATAGCTGAGAGAAAACAAATAACAGAAACATACAGAGTAGAATTGGCTGGTATCGACGGAATAAGAATGCTGGAAAATATTGAAAATGTAACCCATAATTATGCATACTTTCCCATTTTTATTGATGAAGAAAAATACGGGATGCCGAGGGATGAATTATATAATAAACTTAAAGAAAATAATATTTATGCCAGGAGATATTTTTACCCGCTTATAAGTCAGTTTCCTACTTATAAAAGTTTGGAATCGGCAAAATCCAAAAATCTGCAGGTTGCTGAAGAAATAACAAAGAAAGTGCTGTGTTTACCTATTTATCCAAATCTTGAACATGAAATCATTAGCAAAGTTATTGAATTTATCAAGAGTAATGTGAAATGAAAATTGCAATTATGCAGCCATATTTGTTTCCATATATCGGGTATTTCCAGTTATTGGATGCGGTGGACAAATTTGTTTTTTATGATGATGTACAATACATGAAGGGAGGGTGGATTAACAGAAATAGATTTCTGGTGAATGGGCATGACCAATTTTTCACGTTTCCATTGAAGAGAACATCATTAACAGATAAAATAAATACCAAGGAGTTTGTTGAATTACAAAGTACATGTTCTAAGTTTCTTGATTTTATTAAAGTTTCGTACAAAAAGTCAGCGTATTATGAAATTGTAACCGATTTAATAAGACGAATTCTTAGCTTTGATTGCATTAATATATCTCATTGGATTTATAATTCACTAATTGAGATAAATTCTTATCTGGGTATTAATACACCAATAGTAAAATCATCGGAAATTATTGTGAGTGATAATTTAAAGGGAGAATCCAGAGTTATAGAGATTTGCAAACTGCTGGAAGCCAAAGTTTATGTAAATCTTAGTGGTGGAATCGGATTATATAATAAAGAAAATTTTAAAGCGGCAAACTTGGATTTATTTTTTATTAAATCAAACCCAATTGAATACATACAGTACGATAATGAATTTATTTCAAATCTTTCCATAGTTGATGTAATGATGTTCAATTCACAAGAACAAATAAAAAACCTCCTAGGAGAATATAAATTAATATGAAACCGATAGGAGGATTTTTTGAACTTGAATTAAACTATGGGAATGAACAGTATCACAAAACCCAAACTGTTTTGTCTACTGGAAGGAGTTGTCTCAACCTTATAATTAAGGAAGTTAGTCCCTCGAAAATTTTTCTTCCTTATTACATTTGTGATTCTTTGATAGAACCGATAGCAAATAAAAAAATAAATTATCAATTCTATTCGCTTAACCAGAAACTTGAACCGGAAGAAAATATTTTATTAAAGGATAATGAATATATAATCTATATAAATTATTTTGGCTTAATGAAAGGTACTGTTGGAAATTTAATAGAAAAATACCCCAATAATTTAATACTCGACAATACACAAGCATTTTATGAAAAGGGGTTTTCAGATATCTGGTCATTTAATTCAGCTCGTAAATTTTTTGGTGTACCTGATGGTGCTTTTTTATATTCCCCTTATCCATTAATTACTGACTTATTCAATAGAAATGGAGATTTTCATTATGATCATCTTGTTCACCGTCTTATCAAAAAACAAGAGATTGCATACAAAGAATTTGTAGCTTATGAAAAGTCTTTAAACGATGAAATTAAATATGTTTCAATCCTATCGGAATTACTTCTTTCAAATATTGATTACCAAAAAGCAAAAGAAAAAAGAATAATAAATTATAAAATGTGTCACTCTGCATTTAAGGAAATCAATCAATTGAATCTTTCTTTACAAACAGATTCTGTACCTATGGTTTATCCATTATTAGTTGAAACAAATTTTGATAGAGAAGTTCTTTTTAAAAAAAATATTTTTATTCCGACTTTTTGGGAAGATGTATTGCAGCGCTCTGACGATGAAAATATTTACAAGTTTGAAAAGAGAATATCTAAGCAATTACTCCCGCTGCCAGTTGATCAAAGGTACGGAATAGATGATATGAATTATCTGATTAGTGAAGTTCATAATTTAATTGAGAATAAGGTCCTAGTATGAATATCAAAGGGGAAAAAATAGTACTTCGTTCAATTGAGGAAAAAGACCTCCAAGAATTGCATAAGTGGGCGAATGATCCTGAAATATGGTATTTGCTGGGAGGATGGCATTTCCCAAGTTCTTTTGATTATATGAAAAAATGGTTCGATACTTTAAGCAATGATCAGTTAAATCAAAGGTTTGCGATTGAGGCGCAAGAAGAAGGTTTGATTGGTACAGCCAATCTAGTCGATATAGATTGGAAAAATAATCATGCTTTCCACGGAATGATGTTAGGTGATAAGAATATCAGAGGAAAAGGATTTGGTATCGATACAATAATGACAATAATGAAATATGCTTTTGAGGAACTCCACCTTGAAAGGTTAGATGGTTCTATGATTGAGTACAATGAAATATCTTTGAACGTATATTTAAAGAAGTGCGGTTGGAAAGAAGAAGGCAGGCAAAGAAATTGGTATTTCAGAAAGAATAGATACTGGGATAGAATTTTAGTTGGAATTACGCGTCAGGATTATTCCAATCTTTTAGTTAAAAATAAGTATTGGGATAAAAATGATTAAAGTCAGCGTTTGTACTGTTACCTACAATCATGAAAAATACATTACTCAATGTATTGAAAGCGTATTAATGCAAATAACCAACTTCGATATTGAAATAATAATTGGAGAAGATTGTTCTATTGATAACACACGTGCAATTATTGAAAGTTACAGGAAGAAATATCCTAATGTAATAAAACCAATTTATCATGATAAGAATGTTGGCGCTATAAGAAATTCATTTGAATTCTGTATCCCCAAGTGTAGTGGTCAATATATTGCTGCTCTTGAAGGGGACGATTATTGGACCGATCCTGATAAGCTGCAAAAACAGGTTGCTTTCCTCGAAGCTAATCCGGATTATATTGCATGCTATCATGAAGCGCAGTTGATCGATGATGAGCAAAAAGAAATCGGGACTCTGCCGGAAAAAGGGGAAGAAATAGATTTGACTTTTGAATCACTTCTTGAGAAAAACAGAACAGCAACCGCATCCGTCGTATTCAAAAATATATTGAATGAAGAGGAATTAGAATGTCTGAGGAATATGTACCCGGGCGATTGGGCTTTATATTTTCTATTAATAAAATATGGAAAGATTAAATATCTGGATTTTTTGGGTTCTGTATACAGATTACATAAAAAAGGGGCCTGGTCTTCATTAACATTAATTGAAAATCTTAACGTCAAGCTTAACTTTTTTAGAAAAATAAAAACTATACTTTCGAAAATTTATCATATTCAAATTGATAAAAAAATAGAACACTTAATAAATGAAATCACTGAAGTTAAAAACAACGAGAATTTAAATACAATCAAAAAAAATAAGCATAGGGTTGAGTTCTTAAATCCTAAGTTATCCATTGAAAGTATGGATACATTTTTTGTAAGGAAGAGCATTTTAAAAGCCATAGATTTTGCACTGTCAGACTGGTGTGGAATCCTTGTCGATCTCGGCTGCGGCGAAATGCCTTACCGTCAACATATTATTTCAAAAAGTAAAATTATAAAATATATCGGTATTGATATTGAAAATCCTCTTTACCAGCAGAATGTAAAACCTGATATGTTTTGGGACGGCAAAAAAATTCCTTTAGAAGAAAATTCTGTTGATACTGTAATGGCTACGGAATTATTCGAACATCTGCCGGATATTCAATCGGTATTAAATGAAATACATAGAGTATTAAAACCGGGTGGGATTTTGTTTTTCACAGTACCTTTTCTTTGGCCTCTTCATGATGTTCCGCATGATGAATACCGATATACTCCATTTGCATTAAAAAGACATTTGAAAACAGCCGGTTTGGATTCGATAAAAATAAAACCCTACGGAGGCTGGAATGCCAGCATGGCACAAATGCTTGGTTTATGGTTGACAAGAAGCGCGTTAAATAATGAAGATAGGAAAAAACTTTCCGAGAGTTTTTTCCCTTTTTATAGACAATTGCTTGAAACAGATATTGTATCTGATGATTATAAAAATGGTCCTATGATACCTGGTTTTAGTGGTACAGCGAAAAAAACAGTACTAAATATAAGTGATAAGTTATTGTCTTTTCCTAGATATAAAATACAAGGTGATAAATTAAAAGCCATAATTATAGTCTATTATTTCCCCAAATTAACTGAAACATTTATACTCGACCAGATTACTGGTTTAATAGATCAAGATATTGATATTGAAATATGGGCACAGGCTATTTCTGAAGAGGAATTAATTCATCCTGTTATAACACATTATAATCTGTTTAGTAAAGTCAAATACATTCAATTTCCGGAAAATACCTCAAATACTGAAAAATGGAAAGAAGAATTTATCCGGATAAATAAGGTAAGCATCAATGAGAACGATTTGTTTCATGTTCATTTCGGACAAAATTTTATCGCTTTTCAAAATTTATTTATGTGTATAAATAATCCAGTTATAGTTTCCTTTCATGGATTAGATGCTTCTCAATATATTCAACAAAAGGGATCTGATTGTTATACCGAATTATTTAACAGGGCTGACTTAATTATCACTCCCAGCTATGAAATGCAAAATGTATTGTTATCAATTGGTTGTAATAAAAACAAAATGCTGGTTCACAGGTATGGAGTTGATGCAAATACTTTTATTCCAAAGGCAAGGGATGAAAATGATCAGATAATTAAGTTGCTTACCGTTGCACGACTTGTTGAAAAAAAAGGTATAGAATATTCGTTAAGAGCCTTTGCTGAAGTTAATCCGGCTAATGTTTTTTACAAAATTATTGGCGAAGGACCGCTTGAAGAATATTTAAAAAATCTTGTAAACAAACTTGAAATAAATAACAAAGTCTTCTTTCTAGGCTCAAAGACAAAAGAAGAAATAGTAAAGGAGATGTCAGATGCAGACATTTATGTTTTAACAAGCATGACTGCCTCTGACGGAGATAAGGAAGGGCTGCCCGTAACTTTAATTGAAGCACAATCTGCAGGACTACCTGTTTTAAGTACTTTGCATGCTGGAATACCTGAAATAATAAGGGACAATCAGACCGGATTTCTTTGTGAAGAAAAAAATATTAAATGTATTGCAGATAAATTGAAAATTCTGGTAAATAATCCTGATGTCAGGAAAAAATTCTCTGAACAGGCAAGGGAACATATACTTGAAGAATTTAATTTAAAAAAATTAAATACTAGACTTTATAAACTTTATAAAATGACTAATCATAATTATCAGCAAAATGCCGAACCAATTAACATATGTAATTAATAATAAATTAATCCTGAGATCATGAAAATTGTTTTCTTTACACATTACGCAGAACTATACGGAGCAAACAGATCATTAATTAACCTGATTTCAGGATTGAAACATTTAGGACATCAGGCAATTGTGATTTTACCTAACAAAGGTAAGCTCTCTGAAGCGTTAGACTATCAGCAAATCGAGAACTATATAATACCATTCCCATTATCTTTTACAAATAAAGGTATGAATCAAACATTAACAACTAAGAGAATTAGTGATACAATAAAATCCATTCCTGCTATTACTGATATATGCCTGAGAAACAATGTAGATTTAATTTATTCAAACAGTTCGGTTATTGATATCGGATTAATAATATCAAAAATTATTTCAAAACCGCATATATGGCATTTTAGAGAATTCGGTGATCTAGATTACCAATTATTTCCTGATATTGGAGAAAAGATTTTTAGAAAATTGATCAGCCATACTGATGGGATAGTTTTTATATCTGAGGCTGTAAAAAACCGTTACATGAATGTAAAAAATAATAGTGTTGTTATTTATAATGGTGTTATTTCCAGAGATGATATTAAAGAAAATGTAATATTATGGCAAAGTAAGAGACTTAAACCTATTAAAAATTTTATTATTGTTGGTCTGGTAAGGCCTTCAAAAGGACAAGACCAGGTCGTATATGCATTTAAGGAAGTAATTAAAAAGTATCCGGATGTTATTCTAAATATTGTGGGTGGTGATCAGTTAAATTGGATTAATAACATAGTTCAGCTAAATAATTTAGATAATAATGTTAGAGTATTAGGAGAAGTAAATAATCCATTTGAATATTATTTAAAATCAGATGTTGCATTAATGTGCTCACCTAATGAGGCAATGGGAAGAGTGACATTAGAGGCAATGGCATCAGGGGTTCCGGTTATTGGATACAATTCCGGTGGTACAAAGGAATTGATTATTAACGGTTTTAATGGTTTGCTCTATAATGGCACTGTAAAAGATTTGGCAAATAAGATTAGCTACTTAATTGAGAATCCTCGAAAGGCTAGAGAATTAGGATTAAATGGTCTTAACGATATCAACAAAAACTACACAATAGAAAATTATTCAGAACAAATTCATAATTATATTAATGAAATAGCTGATAATTATATAAAAGTCAAAATCCCTGTGAATTGTATTGATAGTTCCGGGTTGGGTCAATATGAAAAACAGTTAGCTGATATATATAATCAGCTATTTATTTGTGCTCCTCAAAAGAAACCTGTTGAAAACAGTCTATCTAAAAAAATTTCTCATAGCAAGAAAAGTTTTTTACAGATATCTGTTGTTACTCCTTCTTATAACCAGGGTAAATTTATTGAACAAACAATACAAAGTGTGCTGGATCAGAATTACCCTAACTTCGAGCATATAATAATCGACGGCGGTTCAACAGACGAAACGATAGAAATATTAAAAAAGTATCCACACTTAAAATGGATATCTGAAAAAGATAATGGTCAAGCAGATGCCTTAAATAAAGGATTCAAAAAAGCTACAGGGGAAATTATTGCCTGGATAAATTCTGACGATTGGTATGAACCAAATACTTTTAATGCTGTTTCAAAATTCTTTGAAGAGAACCAAGATAAAAATGTGGTTATGGGCAATTGTAATCTTGTTGATAAAGATGGTAAAATATTCGACCGTGTTATAAACTTTGAAAGAGGATTCAACGAATTAAAAAATTATCGGACACCAAGATCAATCCCAACACAACCGGCAGTTTTTTTTAGAAGAAAGTTGTTAAGTGAATCCGGTTTAATAGATGTAAGTCTTAATTATGTAATGGATTATGATTTATGGATGAGGTTTGCAAAGGAAAACAGATTCTACCACATTAATCAGATTTTCGCAAATTATAGATTCCATAAAGATGCAAAAATAGGAGATGAGAACTGGGAAAAAATTTATCCTGAGTGTGAAAAAGTAAGGGAAAAATGTGATGCAGAAAAGAATAATCCTTTAGTATCAGTAGTTATTGCATGTTATAATTATGGTATGTATCTCACAGAAGCGGTTGAGAGCGTAATTAATCAAACATATCAAAATTTCGAAATTATCATTGTCAATGATGGAAGCACTGATAATTCTGCTGAAGTTGCAAATCACTTAGCAAATAAATATATCTTGTATTCAATAAAAATTTTGAATCAAAACAACTCCGGTCAACCTGCTATATCGCGAAATAATGGGATTAAAGCTTCAAAGGGTGAATATATTCTGTGTTTAGATGCGGATGATAAAATCGCCCCGACTTTTTTGCAAAAATGTGTATCGGTTTTAGAAGGAAATCCAAGTATAAGTATTGCTTATACATACCGACAAGACTTTGACGGAGTAGAACAAGTTGTTAAAACAGAAGAATATAAATTTAATATTTTGAAATATAGAAATATTATATCTGTCACTTCCTTATTTAGAAAAAAATCATGGGAAGATGTAGGAGGATATAGAACGAATGTTAAAGGACTGGAAGATTGGGACTTTTGGATAGCCTTAGGTGCTAAAGGTTATTTCGGACAACTAATTCATGAACCTTTATTTTATTATCGACGGCACGATACCGGATTATTTCAAGAAGCAATAAAAGATCAAAAAAGAAAAGTTGCTCAGATTATTATTAATAATAAAGGAATTTATCCCACCGAGATTATTAAAAATGCAGAAATATTTCTTGATCAAATAGGAGAAGAAACTAATTTTCCAAGGGTATCTGTAATAATACCCACTTATAATCGCCATAAAAATTTACTTTTTGCAATTGATAGTGTTCTTCAACAAAGTTTTAATGATTTTGAGATTCTTGTTGTTAATGATGCCGGTGAAGATGTTCAAAATGTTATTACTGAATTTAATGACAACAGAATTAAATATTTTGTTCATAAATCTAATAAAGGCCTCGCCGCCGCAAGAAATACTGGTTTAAAAAATGCTAAAGGTAAATATATAGCCTACCTGGACGATGACGATGTTTATTATCCTGATCATCTTAAAATCTTATTATCTTTTTTGGAAAATAGTAACTATAAAATCGCCTATACTGATGCTTACAGAGTAATCCAAGAATTCAAAGATGGAAAATATGTTACTGTTAATAAGGATATACCATTCTCAAATGACTTCTCAAAAGAAAAATTATTAAATCTAAATATTGCACCGGTTCTTTGTTTTATGCATGAAAAATCCTGTCTGAATAATGTAGGTTGGTTCGATGAGACCCTTAAAGCACATGAAGATTGGGAATTCTGGATAAGGTTTTCAGAGAAATATGAATTTTACCATATAAAGAAGATCACTTCCGAATTTAGGCAAAGAACCGATAAGAGCAATATGACAAGTTCCCAAAGCCTTGATTTTTATAATTCTTACAGGGATATCATTGCTAAGCATTACAACCTTAGTAAAGATTACAAGGATATATTGAATAACCAGGTAATTAATCTGAACATCATTAAGCAAAGGGCAATTAATTCCGGGCAAATCAAAAACACTGATGAACCATTACATGTTTCTATTATTATTCCTCTCTATAATAAAGTTGAGCTGACTCAAAAATGTTTACTCGCTCTTTATAAAAATACATCACATGATATAAATTTTGAGGTAATAGTTGTTGATAATGCATCCACTGATGGTACTGCCAGTTATCTGGAATTTGCTAAAAGAGTATTTCAGAATTTTTCAGTAATAGCAAATACTAAGAACAAGGGATTTGCCAAAGCAAATAATAAAGGTGTAAAACAAGCGAAAGGAAAGTATGTCCTTTTCCTTAATAATGATACTGAACCAACACCTGGATGGTTGAAAAAACTATATGAAATAATTAATAACGACTGTAATGTTGCAGCAGTAGGGAGTAAATTATTATTCCCAGATGGAAGTTTGCAGCACGCTGGTGTAGCAATAATAAAAGATAGACAACTTCCCGACCCACTCGTCGCACGGCATTTATATTGGAAAGCACCTTCTAATATTGCTGATGCGAATAAATTAAAAACATACCAGGCATTAACGGCAGCATGTCTTTTAGTAAGAAAAAAAGTATTCGATGAGGTGCAAGGATTTGATGAGGAATATTGGAATGGATATGAGGATGTTGATTTATGTTTCAAATTCGGGGAACTAGGTTATAAACTGGTTTATCAACCGGGAAGCATTGTTTTCCATTATGAATCGCAAAGCGGCCCGGAAAGGTTTTCAAAAGTTTCTCATAACATTAACCGCCTCCATAAAAAGTGGATCGATAGAATTAAACCGGATTATATTCTGGAAAAAAACGGTCAAGAAATTCTTACAGACACGGACAAAATAAAGATTTATATTCCATTCGAGAGGCAGGTTCAAGGCCCCTTGAAAAATGAAAAGGACGTCGAATCTTTTGCTGCTTCAATTATAGTTTTAACGTATAATGGATTACAATATACTAAGGAATTCATTGAATCAATAAGAAAGAATACAAAGAGTAAATATGAATTGCTGATTATTGATAATAACAGTAATGATGGAACGGTTGAATTTCTTAAAAAGTTTGTAAAAAATGAATCTAGCACAAGGATATTTTTGAATGAAAAGAATCTCGGATTCCCAAAAGGTATAAATATAGGATTAAAGGAAGCAAAAGGTAAATTCATCATTGTTGTTAACAATGATATAGTTGTTACTAATGGGTGGCTCGAGAGGATGATTGCCATTGCCGAAAGTGATCCGAGAATTGGCTTAGTAGGACCTGTAAGCAATTTAGTAAGTGGTATGCAACTTGATGAAAATTCAAAGTATGGTACTATTGAAGAGATGCATAATTATGCTGCAAAGGTAAAACAAAAAAATGAAGGCGTAATTTTCGAATTCCCAAGGATAGCTTTTCTATGTACTTTAATTAAGAAAGAAGTAATAGAGAAAATCGGTGGACTGGATGAACGTTTTTCGCCCGGGAATTTCGAAGATGATGATTATTGCCTGAGAGCTCAAAAAGCAGATTTTAAAACCGTAATTGCAAAAGATGTTTTTATTCATCATTTCGGCTCAAAAAGTTTTACCGCTGATGGATTGGAAAAATACAAAACAACATTAGAAACAAATCAAAAAATATTTATAGATAAATGGGGTGCTACCCCGGAAGAAATTTGGGTAGGAGGAAAACAAACGAAAGGAAGAAAGATCATGTTCACATTAAATAAGAATGAGTTTACAGAAAATCTGGAAAGAGCTTTATCTTTAATAGAAGAAAAGGAGTATGATGTTGCATTGGATTATCTGAATAATTCTGTTGAATTGTACGATAAATTCGACCACGAAGATCATGATCCGGATTTGGCGAACTTGCTGAATCTTGCCGGAAATGTTTCTCTAATTAAGGGTAATCTGGAAACGGCTAAAAAATATTTTGAACATGCTTTAAATGAAGATAAAAATTCCTCACATGCCTGTACGGGATTAGGTGAGGTACTATTTACGTCGAAGAATTATCTAGCAGCCAAAACAATGTACGAATGGGGAGTAAAAAATAATCCGGAAAACAAAGTGGCAATTGAAGGATTATCTAAGGTTAATAAAATTCTTAACCTTTCCGAAAATGATAATTCTTTATTCAATTCAAGCGAAGAAACAGATTTACCTGCTCAGGAAAATGAAAATATTGAATCGGAAACAGACAGACTGATTAATGAAGCTTATGAAATGTTTAGTGGAAAGAAATTTAATGAATCATTAGATAAGCTGTCTCAAGCAGAAAAAATTTTTAACGGCCAGTTAAGCAAACCTAAAAACACCGAGTTTGCTGCATCATTTTATAACATGAAAGGTTTTAATTATTTAGGATTAAATGATATTGACAATGCTAAAGCATGTTTTCAAAAAGCTCTTGAAATAAATCCGGATTCTTCCCAGGCATATGCCGGTTTAGGTGAAATATTGTTCTTAAATGAATATAATGAACAGGCAAAAATTATGTTTGAGAAAGCGGTTCAAAATAATCCAAATAATTTATTTGCTGTTGATGGTTTAGAAAAAATAAACAGGCTTTTAAATGATAATGGGTCACCTTTTGATTCTAAAACACAATCGAATGATAAATTAAAAATTTATCATAGAAATGACTTCGGCAAATTATTTAATCAACTTGAACTTTATGGTAAAGGAGCCGAGGTAGGTGTTCAGGCTGGCTTATATTCGCAGACCTTACGAGATACATGGGAAGGGGAAGAATTGTATCTAATTGATTGGTGGAAATATAGTCCAAATTATAAAGATATAGCTAATGTATCCGATGAAAAACAAAAAGAACTCTATTTCTCTGTTATCAATAGATTTATGGATAATCAAAGTGTTCAAATAATTAGGAAAAATTCCATTGAAGCTTCAAAACAATTCCCCAATGAATTTTTCGATTGGATATATCTGGATGCAGATCATTCTTATGAAGGCTGCACGAATGATCTTGAAGCTTGGTATCCGAAACTAAAAAAAGGTGGAGTCTTTGCAGGGCATGATTATATCGATGGAGAATTAATAGGAGGCACTTTTGGAGTCAAAAGCGCAGTGGATAATTTCATAAGCAGCAAAGAAGTAAACCTTTATCTGACTGAAGAAAATACTATAAGAAGCTGGTATTTCATAAAATCTGGAAAAAATTTTGCGGAAGACAAATTAGTATCAAATGAAATAAACGAAAATTTAAATGAATCGGATTATTCCAAATTACAGTCCGTTTTAAATAAAATCCTGGGAGCTTCTTATGAATTATTTAGCTTAAAGCATTTTGATGAAGCTATTGACACACTAAACAAGTCTGAAGAATTATTCTATTCAATCAGTGATAAAGAATTAATTGCAGCTTTCGAAAATATGAAAGGCTTTAATTACCTGGGATTGGATGATAAGAGAAATGCAAGAGAAAGTTTTGAGACCGCATTAAATATAAACCCTGAATCATCCCAGGCTTGTGCCGGTCTAGGCGAATTATTCTATCTTGATGGAAAAGACAAAGAAGCAAAAACTATGTATGAATTTGCAGTAAAAAATAATCCTGAAAATCAATATGCATTAAGCGGTCTTGAAAAGGTAAATAAATTACTAGCTTATCCGTATAATCATAATACTCTGTTACAACTCAAATGAAACAATTAAGCAGGAGGTTTAAAAGTGCCGAAAATAACTCTTAGCATGATTGTTAAGAATGAAGAGAAATATTTGAAGGAATGTCTTGAATCAGTAAAAGACATTATCGATGAAATAGTTCTTGTTGATACAGGTTCATCTGATGATACTATTAATATTGCAGAAGAATTTAATGCTAAGGTACTTCATTATGAATGGACAGATGATTTTTCTGCTGCGAGAAATTATGCGTTGAGTAAATCAACCAGTGATTGGATTTTATATTTAGATGCGGATGAAAGATTATCTGCTAAATCGATTAATGAGTTAAAAAATATAGTCACTAAAAATGATCTGCTAGGTTTCAGGTGTGTAGTAAATAGTATTGATGAAATTAATGGTAAACCTAATTTTATGAGATATACGCGCTTATTTCATAATAATCCGAATATAAAATTTAACGGCAGAATACATGAACAAATAGACGATTCATTATTGGAAAATGAATATAAAATCCTGGATTCGAATATAGAAATAATTCATGTAGGTTATAATATTGTTGATGGTGAGCTTAAAAATAAAGCAAAACGAAATTTGGAAATATTAAAAGATGAATATGAAAAAAATAAATCACCCTATAATGCATACCAGCTTGCAAACACATATACAACTTTAGAAGATTATGACGAAGCTAGAAAATACTATAAACAGTCTGTTTATAAAAATAGTTTAAAAAAAGAATACAAAGCATTCGCTTATTTGAACCTTTCGGGATATGAATACAAAAAACAGAATTTAAATGAGGCATTGGAATATCTCGAGAAAGGTCTTAAGGAGGATCCGTCTAATCCGTTATTAAATTTATTGGCATCCGAAATATATTTCAGATTAAATAAAATTGATGAATCATTTAGATATTGTAAAACAGCTTTACTTCAAAATATAAAAGTTTTATCCGGCATAAATAAATCTGCCTTGGCAATTGGATTAAAAAATGAAACAATAATATCTAAGGGAATTTATTCTTCGATATTATCTTCAAATAATATTGAATTGAATTATTTCTTAGACGTGCTCAAAAATGAAAATGAGAAATTATACGGCATAATCAAAAAATTACTTGAGAATAAAAAATTTATTGAACATGAGAAAGATGAAATTGTACGAATGATTTCTAATGACAATCTTGACATGTTCTTAACATTGTTAGAAAGATATAATGAAAAATATTTAGCTCTTGAAATTTTAAAGGAGATTTATAATTCATTCAAGAATAATTCAAAATTTTTGAAGGCTTTAGGTCTGCTGTATTTTGAAAATAATTTTTTAAATGAAGCAGCAAGTTTATTTGAAGAATCGTTAATATTGAAAGAAAAAGATCCTGCATCGGTATTTTATTTAGTATCCGTTTACCTTCAGGATAATCAGCTTGAAAAAATTCCTGCTTTATTAATCATGGCTGAAAAAGAATTCGGTAATATACCTGAGTTTAATTCCAAGTTTGAAATATTAAAACAAAAACTTAGTACAATATTTAAAAAATAATTACAAAATATTTATAAAATTATGATAGATACTTACCAACTGGCAGTTAAACATTTTAAAGAAAAAGATTACAAATCTTCCGAGGATATCTTATTAAAACTTAAGGAAGAAGATAAGAATAATGCAGATGTATTGTATTTCCTTGCTGTTGTGAAATCAAAACTTGGTAATTATGAATCAGCTATTCCATTGTTTGAAGAAGTTGTTAGAATTAAAAAAAACCATGCCGAGGCTTATTATAACCTGGCTTTATGCCTGCAGAATCAAAATAAAAACGAAGAAGCTTTAAAGAATTATCAAAAAGTAACTGAACTAAATCCGTTTCTGTCTGAAGCTCATAATAATATTGCTATCATTTATAAAAGCATGAATAGATATGATGAAGCAGAAAAAGCATTTAGGATGGCTGTGAAAGTTAAGCCTGGTAATTCTAACGCAATGAGCAACCTTTCAAATCTTTCCATTGATAAGGATAAATCTGAAGAATACCGGGAAGCATTTGAACTATTCGAGAAGAAGGAATTTGGCGCAGCAAAAGAAATAATAATAAATCTTCTTAAAAAAGCTCCCGATAATACGCATCTTTTAACCTCACTCGGGATCATTTATTTCAATCTGAATAATTTTGAAAAATCAGCCGGGTGTTATAAAAGGATAATAGAATTAAATGATAAAAATGCCGAAGCACAGTACAGTCTGGGTGTATGTTATCAGAATTTGGATAATAATGATCTCGCATTAGCGCAGTATAAAAAAGCAATTGAATTAAATCCCGAATATATAGATGCATTCAATAATCTAGGACTGTTATATTCTTCTTTAAAAAATTATGATGAAGCTGAAAAGTGCTTTAATTCTGCACTTAAGTATAATTCAAAATATTTCAACGCAATAATAAATTTAGGGACCATAAAGCTGCATAAAGATGATTTTGATGCAGCATTGGAATATTTTAATAAAGCATTGGAAATATCTGTAGATGAAAAAAATAATGGAGGTAAATCGGTTGCATACAGCAATATTGGTTTTGTAGCTTTAAGAAGAAAAAATCTTCATGAAGCTATTAAATATTTCAATATTGGAATAGATTTGGACTCTGAAAGCGTCCTGGCACATTATAATAAGGCGGAAGCTCTTTTGATGTTGGGACAATTTGAAGAAGGATGGAAAGAATATGAATGGAGGCAGGGGAGAAAAGATTTCGGTAAAAGAAAATTTGATAAAACATTTAAACCAGAATATGATCTAAAAGGAAAGAAAGTATTAGTATATGCGGAGCAGGGATTGGGTGATGCTATACAATTCATCAGGTATCTCTCTATGCTTAAAGAAAAAGGCTGTTATATAATATTGGAATGCGGAAAAGAACTTCATGGATTACTGCATAATTTTAATAGTGTCGATGAAATTATTGAAAAAAATTTTGTTGAAAGGCCAAATATTGAATATGATTATGAAGTCCCTCTCTTAAGTTTACCATTGTATTTTAAAACCAATGCCGATAATATCCCTACGAAGGTTCCTTATTTATCGGTCAAAAAAGAGTTAAAAGAAAAATGGGCTGATATTATAAATGATAATGATAAAGTTAAGATCGGAATTGTTTGGGCAGGCAGTCCTATTCATACGAATGACAGGCATCGTTCTGTAAGATTACAGCAATTTCTCTCTTTGCTTTCTACTGAAGGAACACATTTTTACAGTCTGCAAAAAGGCTTCCCCATAATACAGGCATATGATTATCAACTGCTTTTAACTAATCTTGATGAACATATTAAATCTTTTGCAGATACAGCTGCTGCTATTGAAAATCTTGATCTAATTATTACAGTTGATACATCTGTCGCTCATCTTGCAGGTGCATTAGGGAAAACAGCCTGGATCTTGCTGCCGTATTTGCCTGATTGGAGATGGTTGCTGGAAGGTGATAAATCAATTTGGTATCCAACAATACAATTGTATCGTCAGCCTGAAATAAGCGATTGGAATTCAGTCTTTAAAGAATTAAAAAAGGATTTAGTCGATTTTGTAAAAACTAAAGTTGAAAATAAGAATATAAATATTAATCGGTCTTTTAATTCTTTTGAAAATTTAATTAAGGAATTATCAAATAAAAATAGTAACCATGATAGTTTTACTTTTGAACTTGATGAAAATATTTTCAGCAAAATAAAATTAGAAAACAATGCAGAAATTCTTAATCTTGGATATGATGGCAATTATCTTAAAAACCTTTATTATCAAAACATTGAAAGGATAAGTACTTCAATAACCTCAGAAAAATTTTATTATGAATCGAACGGAAAAGTCTATGATCTTATAATTTCAAATAACACCCTTCAATATAATCTTGCACCTTACCATACATTAAAAGAACTCAAAAAAATATTAAAGCCCAAAGGTTATTTAGTAATTATAGTGCCGTCTTTAAATATTTCGGAAGAAAGTATTAATAAATCAAATGTCATTTCATTGTACCCGATCCAAGTCTGGAAATCCTTATTAAAAAGAACCGGTTTAGAAATTACTGAGCATTATAAGGCTAACAATGAGGAATATTACATTTTTATATGCCGGAACACGGAAGCTAATTGTGATGCTTTGTACTTGGATTTAACTTCAGGAGAAAATTTCGGCTGGGGAGTTTGCAGTAAATATTTAAAGAAAGAATTATCGAATAAGATAAACATAATAAATATAGATGAACAAGAGGAATTGCTAAAAACCGGGAAAGTGAAAGGTACAGTATTTCATGCTTTAAATAATCATGATTTCAGTGGACTTAATCATGTTAGGGGAACAAAAAATATCGGTTATACATTTTTTGAATATGAATTGAATGATGCTGCTGTGAAAAACGCTGCTAATTATGATATTGTTTTAGGAGGTTCTTCATGGAATGAACAGAAATTGAAAGAGAAAGGAATTAAGAAAACCGGTGTTTTAATTCAGGGAGTAGATCAGGAACTTTTCCATCCGGGTGAAAAAGAAAAGAGTAATGAACTTTTTGTAATTTTTTCCGGAGGAAAATTTGAATTACGAAAAGGTCAGGATCTTGTATTAAAGGCATTGCTGATATTACAGCAAAAATTCTCTGATATTATACTTATAAATGCCTGGTATAACCTCTGGCCGCACACAATGCATTCGATGGGAATATCTAAACATATAAATTATGAATATAAAGACGAGACATGGAAAAACTTTATGGTTAATCTATGTAAGATAAATAATATTGACGGCAGTAAAGTATTTTCATTGCCTCTTACACCAGGGAATAAGCTTAGAGATTTATACCTCAGTTCCGATATAGGTTTATTTCCTAATAGATGCGAAGGGGGTACAAACCTGGTATTGATGGAATATATGGCTTGCGGTAAACCCGTGGTTGCTTCTTTTAACAGCGGCCATAAAGATATACTTACAAATAATAATTCTTTAATGTTAAAAAACATGCATG
>CAYUVK010000080.1:0-23344 GCA_964448105.1 uncultured Ignavibacteriaceae bacterium | reverse complement strand
GAAGGTATGCAATTAATAAAGGAGAAGAAATAATTGAAGAAAGTGATTAATAATTCATAATATCGGGTAAAATAACTTACTAAATAATTTTTAATTACTTCTTACTATTGCTTTAATATTTACATCACCTTCCGATTTAAAATAAAGAATAAAATTTATTTCATCTTTTTCTTTTAAATCTTTATTTAAATCCATTAACATTACATGGTAGCTTCCAGGTTTAAACTCTACTGATGAATTAGGTTGAATTATAATACTTTTAACTTCCCGCATTCCCATCATATCATTCTTCTTATACGTTTCATGCATTTGAATATGCTGTGCAATATTCGAAGTTACTTTATATAAAGTATCTGGGTTTTCGGAGTTATTATTTATTTTAAAATATAATGCACTATTCAATCCTGCAGCACCTGTACGGACCCATGCATCTTTCACTTCTACTTTATTCCCTGTTGAAACAAAAACCGAAACAAAAGCAATAATTAATAATAGCATTTTTTCTCCATGATTTTAATTCTGCCGGTAGGTAAAAAATTAATCAAGTGATTCAATATCTTTTATAATTTCCTTTTCATCAACAATACTCCCTTTATATTCTTTCCTAATCCTGCTTTCTTTATCAATTAAAGTAATTCGATCTGTATGTATGAAAGAATAAGTAAAGCCGCCGTTGTCATAATTAATTGTATCCGATGGTATGGCATATATATTCATAACTTTAAGAAGGGAATCAATTACTTTTTTGTTTCCGGTTAATAATTGAAAATTTTTTTCATCTATGCTTCTAACGTCGGCATATTTTTTTAAGATGGGAGGAGTATCTCTATCGGGATCAAAACTTAATTCTACAAATTGAACTCCTTTAATATCATCTTTCTTTAATTGTTCCTGTAACATCCTTAAGTTATTTGTAGTCATAGGACAAACATCGGGACAATTAGTGTACATAAAACTCATAACAGTTATGTCCCCTTTAAAATCATCAGGGAAGGATATTTTGCTGCTGTCCTGGTTAATTAACTCAAAAGAAGTCCTTAAACTTTTTTTTACAGGAAGATTATTGCTGCAGCTTTCAAAAAAAATGAAAATGAAAACAATTATAAAGAAGATAAAATATTTGGAACTATTTCCAGAATATGAATGATTCATTTTGAAAATAAAATTTGTTGTACAAAATTATAAAATTATGTTAAAAGGTTAAAACTTATAGTCCCTCAATGTATTTTATATCAATATTTATAATTTCATTGAAACATATATCATAAATTATTTCCTGCTAATGTCTTTATCCTGTTTATTATTGCAAATAAACCATTCCCCCTGACAGGCGAAAGATTTGAGCTTAAACCGATGCGATTAATGAAATATAATTCACAGTTTATTATATCCCCGGGAGATTGATTATTAACTATCCGGAGCAGCAGCGCTATAATTCCTTTTGTAATTAATGCATCGCTGTCGGCCGCAAAATAAATTTTATTATTTTTTATCTTTGCTTTTAACCATACTTCCGATTGGCAGCCGCCTATTAAATTTTCCTCAGTTCTATATTCCTTTTTTAACGGTTCAAGAGATTTTCCCAAATTGATGATATATTTATATTTTTCAAGTCCATCTTCTAATAAAGAAAATTCCTCAATTATTTTATCCTGAATTTCGTTTATAGTCATTTAAACTCTAAAAAATTTTGAATTTTTATTTGCGGTAACTCAACAGATATTTTAACTATTGAAAGTGACTATAGCTATTTAGGCAGCCCTGTTTCAAAAGGATAATTATTATTACTCCATTCAAACCATCCGCCATCAAAAACAGCGATATTAGACCAACCCATGAGCCAGGCATTAAAAAAAGCTTCGCTTGCACGCCATCCTGTACCGCAATAGAAGGCATTAAATTTTTCGGGAGTAATTCCGGTTTCTCTCCAAATTTTTTCTATTTCATGATATTCGCGTGTAGTATGGTCAAGATTGCGGTAATTCTCCATATGGTATGCGTCGCTGCCGCAATTGGCAAATATCGCCCCCGGTATCCGGCCTTTTTTTTCGATATAATTATATCCGCTTACCTCACCAATAAATTCTTTCCAGCTTCGAACGCACACAAGATTTTTATTTATAGCTTTTAAAATTTCAACCGCTTCGGGAAGATCAACTGCCAATTCAGGACATGATGGAATAATATTTCCGAAATCAATCACTGGTTGTCTTCTATTTTCTTCTGAGGTAACTTCAAATCCTTCATCTATCCAAGACTGTAAACCCCCATTAAGAAGGCGAACATCTTTTACACCTGCATACATCATAATGAATGCACATCGTGTTGCTCCTAAATGCCCGGCACTGCTTCCGGGAAAAGGATCATTATTATCGGGATAAGAAAATCTTCCGTATAAAATGACAGTTGTATCGCAAGTGATTCCTAAATTCTCAAGTTCTATTTTCAATTCAGCCGGTGAACGGCGGTTCCATGTTTCAGGAGATTCAAGACAAAGAGTATCTAATTCGACCGCACCAGGAATATGTCCCTTTTCGTAATCTTCTTTGTTCCGGTAATGAGCATGACAGATTACATACTTGTTGTTATTATACTCCGGAGCAGAAGATTTTGTAATAAGTTCATTAAGCCATACAGGTGAAACTAACTGTGTATATTTTTGCAGCTTTTCCATCGGGAGCTCTTCATTTGCACTCCATTCATTTACAAAACAATGGTAAACAGATATATCCAGATATCCTGCCTTTATAAATTGATTTGCTATTTTCTCCGTTTGAATTTTATCGTAACCATAAATAATTAAAAAATCTTTTGGTGAAATTTCTTTTGACAATACAATTTCAATCCAATCTATATACTTTGCCCATTTAGCCGGAAGACTTTTCGCGCCTTTAATATGTCCTCCTCTTTTTTCATTTTCTTCCTTCCATCCGTTATAAGCATCGGCAGATCGTATGTCTATAATTTTCACACCGGGATTTTTAATCTTGTATAATAATTGTTCTGTGGAAATTTCTTTGAAGTGTTCCATTTCCTTGTTCTTAAAATGTTAGAAATATTTTTTTAATCAGTTGAAATTATACAATTAGGATGTTTAATATCTACAATATAAACTTGACGGGAAATAAGCAAATACTCTGAAAAAAAATAAATTAAAAATGCTATTATTATGAATAAAAAGATAAAAAGGTAATGTAAATTTCATACTTGATACGAAAATATAATTTCTTAATAATAAATTTACTCTTAGTTTTTCTATAACAAGGAGCATGGCATAATTATTTTCAGAATATATATTGACAATGAATTAAGAAAAGATTATTTTTAATCAGATAAAATTATCTGATTATATATTTTGGTCGAATTTTCAATTCGCTTTTTTTTAGTATATAATCGGATAAATAAGTCTTATTATAACGGATATAGAAAAATGGAGGAGACATGAAATTAAAAAACTTTTACAAAATTTTAGCGGCAATGTTTGTTCTGATTTTCGCTTTTGTTTTTTTTACATGCGGCGGAAATAAAGAAGAGAATATTCAGGCATCCGGAGATTTAAAAGCAATTGCAAAGGAAAGGGGATTAACCCCCAATGATCTTTTAGCTGCTGCAAAAACTTATACGCCGAGTGGTAAGAAAGATGAATATCTTATGTTTGCTTCCGGTGGACATTCAGGGCAGGTTTTTGTTATTGGAGTTCCTTCAATGCGATTATTAAAGGAAATTGGGGTTTTTACCCCTGAACCCTGGCAGGGGTGGGGATTTTCAAAAGACACATATGAAGTTTTACATGAGGGAGATCCAAAAGGTACTACATTAACCTGGGGGGATACACACCATCCTGCTCTCTCCGAAACTGGCGGCGACTATGATGGACAATTTTTATTTATTAATGATAAAGCAAATGCCAGAGTTGCAGTTATAGATTTAAGGGATTTCGAAACGAAGCAAATAATAAAAAATCCTCTTACTTATAGCGATCATGGCGGAACATTTGTTACACCTAATACTGATTATATAATTGAAGGTGGACAATATGCAATGCCGTGGGCAGGACAATATGCTGATATTAAAGATTATAAAAAAGAATATCATGGTATGGTAACTTTCTGGAAATTTGATCGTAAGAAGGGAAGGATAGATAAGGATAATTCTTTTGCATTGGAACTCCCACCTTATTGGCAGGATCTTTCGGATGCAGGAAAGTTAGTAAGCGATGGATATGTTTTTATTAATTCTTTCAATACAGAGTTGAGCACAGGCGGGGATATGGAAGGAAATCCTCCTTTTGAAGCTGGTGCTTCACAACGCGATATGGATTATTTGCATGTTATAAATTTAAAAGCAGCTGTTCAACTATATAAAGAAGGAAAGTTTACAAAGGTTAACGGTTTCCCTGTTATTTCTCTCCAGGAAATTGCGAAAGACAACGTTTTAACTTTTGTTCCTGAACCAAAATCTCCGCACGGCGTTGATGTTACACCGGATGGACAATATTTAGTTATTTCAGGTAAACTTGATCCACATGTAACAATATTTGATTTCAATAAAATTAAAAATGCAATAGAGAATAAGAAATTTGAAGGGAAGGATGATTTTGGAGTTAATATTATAAAATTTGATGACGTATTGGAAGCACAAGTAGAGGTAGGACTTGGTCCATTACATACACAGTTTGATGGAAACGGCTATGCATACACAAGCTTATTTCTTGAAAGTGCTGTTGCAAGATGGGCCCTCGGTGGAAAATGGACGGAGAAGAACGGAAGAAAACCATGGACGCTTGTTGATAAGATTCCTATTAATTATAATGTAGGACATCTTGCAGTTTGCGAAGGAGACAATGAGCACCCCGACGGAAAATATCTTGTTTCTCTTGATAAGTGGTCTATCGACAGGTTCTCGAATGTAGGTCCTTTATTACCTCAAAACTTCCAATTAATTGATATTAGTAATCCAAATACAAAAATGCAGCTTTTATATGATATGCCCATAGGCGTAGGAGAACCCCATTATGCTCAGATTATTAAAGCAGATAAAATAAAATCATGGGAAGTTTATCCTGAAATCGGGTGGGATCCCGCAACTCAAACCAAAGCTCAATATGCAACTTTAGTAGGACAAGAAAAAATCGAAAGACGGGGCAATACGGTTGAAATTTGGATGACTGCAGTTAGAAGTCATTTTACACCGGATAGGGTAAAAGTTAAAAAGGGAGATAAAGTTATTTGGCATATTACAAATATTGAAAGAGCAAAAGATGCCACTCATGGTTTTGGTTTACCATACTATAATCATAATTTGAGCATTGAACCGGGTGAAACTCAAACAATTGAATTCGTTGCCAGCCAGGAGGGAATTTTCCCTTACTACTGTACTGAATTTTGTTCAGCATTGCATTTGGAAATGACTGGTTACTTTATGGTTCAGCCTTAAATGTTTGAGTGGAGGATGAACAAAAAGTAATTTTTTATTCAATTTTGTCAGAGCTTGTCGAAGACTGAAAACTGATTAAATGTCACACTTCGACAAGCTCAATGTGACATTCAATTACTTTATGGTCACCCTCCGCATATTCTAATAAAAAATTTTATGAATTGATATTGAATAAGGATCAGAAAATGAAAGACTGGAATTTAATTTTTGGACCAAGAATTCCTAAAGGACTTTTAATTGAAGAAAAAAAACGGTTTGCTTTACCAACTTTAATACTTGGATTTGCAGCGTTACTTTTATTAATATCAATTTTTTTACCATACTGGGAACTAACATTATTGGCCCCTCAATACCCGCAGGGATTAAAAATGGAAGCATACGTTAATCACGTTTCGGGAGATGTTGATGAAATAGACGGACTTAATCATTATATCGGAATGAGATCTCTTAAAGAAGCTGCAGAATTAGAAAGAAGCTTAAGCCTTCTTATGATTGGTGCTCTTGTTCTGCTTGTAATCGGAAGCATTTATACTCATAGTCCATTCGCTTTATTCTTCACCGTTCCTGCAATTTTGTATCCTGCTGTATTTCTTGGTGACCTTTACTTCTGGATGCATGATTTCGGGATGCATCTCGATCCGCATGCTCCATTAAGTGGTGCCGTCAAACCATTTGTCCCTCCTTTATTGGGCGAGGGTTTTGTAGGACAATTCAAAACAATTGCATCCTGGCAAATCGGACTATTTATGTCTATTGCTGCGACGTTATTAATTATTATTGGTCTTTACTACCATCGAAAAGCGTATAAACCATTGATGGAGATGCAATTTAAAAATATAATTGCGGAAAAAGTTTAATGAGATTTTTTAAAAAAATATTCTGCATACTATTCATTTTTCTTTTAATACTGCCTGCAATGATTAATGCAAAGATTTTAGAGGTTGGTAAAGAATATCAATTCAAAAATATTCAGAATGCTTTGTCTTCTTTATCAAATGGTGATACGGTAATGGTCTTTGGTGGAATATATTATGGGAATTTTGTCATATCAAAATCGATCTTCTTTTGTGGGAAAAACAATCCGGTATTTGATGGAAAAAATACCGGGACAGTCTTAACAATCAATGCTCCTAATGTTAAGGTTGATGGAATTGTTGTACAAAACAGCGGTATTTTATTAGATAAAGAAGATGCAGGAATTCTCGTGAAAAGTGAAGGGGCTGTAATTACCAACAATGTTTTAAAGTCAGTTCTATTTGGTGTTTATTTTCTTAAAGCTAATGATGGTATTGTTGAAAATAATTTGGTTGATGGGAAAAAAGAACTTGACATCCCGAGAAAAGGTGATCTATTCAGAGCATGGTATTGTAAAAATTTATTAATCAAAAATAATCAATTTAGATATGGAAGAGATGTAATCATTTGGTTTTCGCAAAACATAAACATTGAAGATAATAATATGTCTGGTGCAAGGTACGGACTTCATTTTATGTATAATTCCGATTGTAGAATTGTTCATAACATCATGACTGAAAATTCAGTTGGAATGTATTTGATGTACAGTAAAAAAATATTGGTTGATAAAAACCTGATTTCAAATAATAGCGGAGCAAGCGGATTTGGGATTGGATTAAAAGATCTGGATAACGTTGAACTAAATGACAATGTAATAGCAAACAACCGGGTTGGAATTTTCGTCGATAACTCACCCCGCTCTTATAATGCATTTATTAAGTATGAGGGGAATGCTATAGCATATAATGAAACTGGGATGGAATTTATGTCCTCATTAGAAAACAGTTATTTAGTTGAGAACAGTTTCATAGAAAATTATATGCAGGTGCAATTAAGTAATTATCAAAATCCCGACAATGACTACTGGAAAGGGAATTACTGGAGTGATTATTCGGGCTATGATAAGGATAGGGATGGTATAGGAGATATTCCTTATAAATATGATGAACTTGTGGAAAATCTTCTTGGAGATAAACCGAATTTAAAGCTTTTTTTGTACAGTCCTGCAATAAATACTTTAAACTATGCTTCACAGGCTTTCCCTATATTGCAGCCGGAACCGCGTTTAATTGATAAAACTCCAATCACAAAACCGGTTATGCCAAAGGAAGTACCTGTTATAAAAATACAAACGGAAACAGGATTTATAGTTTTCTCACTTTTCCTTACTGTTTTATCAGCGGTATTAATTCTGACATTTATTTTCAGAAAAAAACTGGTTCATCAGGTAGGCAGGATTAGTTAATAAGTCAATATTATGGAGATTTAATGATAAAAATAAAAAATTTATCGAAGGATTTTGGTAAAACAAAAGCATTAAATAATCTAAATATAAATTTTATAAAAGCCGAAGCTGCAGCACTTTGGGGTTCAAACGGTGCAGGGAAAACTACTTTAATCCGATGTCTGCTGGGAGTTATTCCATTTAAAGGAGAAATTTTAGTTGATAATAAAAATTTAATTACTAATGATAAGGAAATAAAAAAGTTAATTGGTTTTGTGCCGCAAGAAATTAGTCTGCATGATAATTTATCTGTAGAAGAAACAATTAATTTTTATTCACAAATTAAAAAAACAAACATATCATCAATTGGCAGGTGGAACGAAATTCTTGGTATAAATAATTTCAAAGAGAAACAAATAAAAGAGCTTTCCGGTGGGATGAAACAAAAGATAGCGCTTGCTATTGCTTTGCTTGGTAATCCTCCGATTTTGCTGCTTGATGAACCTACTTCTAATCTTGACTTAAAATCGCGCGAGGATTTTCTTCACCTGTTAAGTATGCTGAAGAAAGAAGGCAAAACAATTCTGTTCTCATCTCACCGAATTGAAGAAGTTTTATCTTTTGCAGACCGGGTGCTAGTACTTGATAATGGAAATCTTATTGCAGACGCTTCCCCGATGGAAATCTATAAAAGATTTGGAAAAAACGGTACGTTGAAAATATTTATTAATTCCTCTTTGTTTGAAAATGCAATTGAAGTATTAGCACAAAAAGGTTTTCAAAGTTCACCGAACGGCAGGGGAATTGTAGTTAAAGTTGATCCGGATTTAAAGATTGAACCAATTAAGATACTTTTAGATCAGGGTATGTCAATTGAAAACTTTGATTATGATGTCGAATTGTTTTAAGGCGGAGTAAAAAAATGAAAATAGATGTTAAGAATATAAATTTAATTGCTCAAAAAGAAATACTATCCTCTTTTAGAAATAAATGGTTCCTTATTTATACAATTGTGTTTGCAGTGCTTTCATTGGCATTATCATTAATAGGTTTATCTGGATTGGAAACTTATGGTGTTTCCGGATTCGGAAGAACTACTGCCAGTTTAATCAATATGATTTTATTATTTGTTCCTTTAATGGGTTTGACTCTTGGTGCAATGAGTATTGCATACGAAAGGGAAAGGGGGACATTACTTTATATCCTTTCACAGCCTATTTCATATTTTGAAGTTTTAATCGGAAAGTATTTCGGACTTGCACTATCAACTCTTGGTTCTTTGGTTTTGGGATTTGGATTAAGCGGGTTTGTTATTGCTTATAAAGGAGGTTCGGCAGACATTTCGAGTTATGCTTACTTCATATTTCTTACTTTTTTATTAGCTTTAGTCAGTCTTTCTATTGGAATGTTTATTTCCAGTTATTTCAAGAAATATGATACTGCACTTGGAGTTTCAATATTTGCTTGGCTGTTTTTAGTTATCTTCAGTGATCTCGGTATAATTGGAACGTCTTTTTTAATCAATCTCGATATTAACCAGGTTTTTATTCTTTCCCTATTAAATCCTCTTCAGGTGTTTAAGCTAAGCGCAATTTTTTCTTTAAGAGATAATCTTGAAATATTGGGTCCGGTTGGTGTTTATGCTGTCAGGAATTATGGCTCAAGCTTGCAGTTTATTTTGATCGGGATCCTGTTTTCTTCTGCAACTATTTTTATTATTTTTACCAATAAATTGTTTAAAAGCAAAGGTGCTGTCTGATGCATAAACTATTTAATAGTTTCATTTTTCTTCTAGTAATTTTAACCGGCTGCAGTGGAACGATTTCAGATAAACCTCCCAAATTAAATTTAGGACAGGATCCCTGTGATAACTGTTTCATGATAATTAACGAAAAAAAATTCGCTGCTTCTATTTGGCTTGAGAATGGTGAAGCAAAAAGATTTGATGATATTGGCTGCATGATTGATTTTATTAATAAGAATAAAAGTAATGTAAAAACTTATTGGGTTTATGATTACATAACTAAAGAACCAATGCTCACAAATAATGCATTTTTTATTGATTCGGATAGTCTGATAACACCAATGGGATTTGGAATTGTAGCATTCAAATCTGAAGCTGAAGCTTCAAAATTTGCAGAAGAATATAAAACGAAAATAATATCATTTAATGAATTAAAAAATAAATATCATAAATCAAAAACGGAGTAATGTATATGTTAGTAAAAAGAATGTATACTGTCTTGATTATTTTGATATTCGCATTCTTGTCTTATCAATGTGGAGAAAATAAAGATAAATATAATTCAAGTCAGGAAAGTACTTCTCAAACCGAAAATTCGGGAAATAATGAAACAGCATTAAAAGGCAATCCAACTGAAGGGAAAACATATTTCGACCAGACATGTGCAGCTTGTCATGGAATGGATGCAAAAGGATTACCCAAGCTCGGAAAAGATTTGACAACAAGTAAGTTTGTTGCCGAGAAAACTGATGCCGAAATGCTTGCA
Organism: uncultured Ignavibacteriaceae bacterium; assembly: GCA_964448105.1. GTDB lineage: Bacteria > Bacteroidota > Ignavibacteria > Ignavibacteriales > Ignavibacteriaceae > CAVQBP01. The sequence goes on along the minus strand of CAYUVK010000080.1, from coordinate 13,159 downwards.
TTCGTGAAGCAGGGAAGGCTGCCGTCCGATCCTTTAAACACGACCGGAGTTGCAATGCCCCCCAAAGGAGGAAATCCGGCATTATCAGACCAACAGCTTATGGATATTATTTCTTATGTTAAACAATTGCATAAATAATTTTCCATCCTTATCAATCCCGGTAAACTTTAATAGTCTGCCGGGATTTTATCATTCATTCAAATTAAATCGGAATTTGTGAATAACTATTGACAATGAATTAAGAAAAGCTTATTTTTAATCAGATAAATTTATCTGATTATAACCATGACCGTTATTTTTTCGAAAAAATGTGAATACGGATTGCAGGCAATTCTTTATTTAGCAGCCAATATGGATAGGGAAGTGATATCTTCGGAAGAGATAGCAAAGACATTAAATATCCCTAAAGAGTTCGTTTCAAAAATTCTTCAGAGTTTAACTGAAAGCGGGTTAGTCTATTCAAAAAAAGGAAAATCTGGCGGTTTTGCACTTGCAAAAGATCCCAAGAGAATAAGACTTATTGATATTGTTGGAGCGATTGATGGATTAGAAATGTTTAATAGTTGTGTCTTAGGTTTTCCAAAATGCTCACAGGAAAATCCTTGCCCCTTGCACGAAAAATGGGGTGAATTGAGAATGAAAACTTACAATATGTTGAATGATGAAACATTAGATCAATTTAAAGAGAAAACTATAAAAAAGGTGTCTAATTTATAAATAAAAATTTTTTGTATGATAAACAGATAAAATAATCCGAATATGATAAGTGTTGAACAAAGCAAAACCATTGCAGGGGGAAATGTGAACAGAACGGATTCTATATTGTCCGATGATACAAGGATTTGGAAACCACTCCAAAGTAAAAAATCTAAAAAGAAAATTATTTGTAATACTGAAAAGCCAATTCAGAAATATAGATTTATAATTCAAAGTGCATTTGTTCTTCTTTGTTTATGGATCGGTGTTGAATTCTTTCTATTCACGAGATATCTGCAAACAAACGGAGCGGCAGAATATTTCCACAGACCTCCTGGAGTTGACGGCTTTTTACCAATTAGTTCTTTAATGAGCTTTTATCTTTTTTTAACTACAGGGGAAATCCACGCAGCTCATCCGGCAGGCTTATTTATATTTCTTGCCATTATTTTAGTTTCACTAATATTTGGTAAATCGTTCTGCAGCTGGTTATGCCCGGTTGGTTACATTTCCGAATTAGTAGGGGACTTTGGTGAAAAGCTTCTGAAAAAAATATTTAAAAGAAATATAAAAACTACTTTACCTAAATGGCTGGATTACCCTCTAAGAAGCATCAAATATTTGTTGCTTGGTTTCCTTTTCTTTTCCGTTTTCTTTTTGATGACGACTGTTGCAGTTAAAGCATTTCTTGATAGTCCGTATAACCAGGTTGCCGATTTAAAAATGTACTACTTCTTTGCAGATATTTCTCGTACAGCTTTAATTATCTTGGCAGTTTTATTTGTACTTTCAATTTTCATAAGAAATTTCTGGTGCAGGTTTTTATGTCCTTATGGAGCTTTGCTGGGACTAATATCATTTTTAAGCCCACACAAAATAAAAAGAAATCCGGTTAGCTGTATTGATTGCGGTTTGTGTGTAAAAGCTTGTCCGGCCGCTATAAAAGTTGATAAAATTAAAACAGTTTGGTCCGATGAATGTTCAACCTGTATGAATTGTGTTGATGTTTGTCCGGTTGCCGATACCCTGGATTTGACATCGATGGTTACAAAGAAAAAAGTTTCAAAGAAAACTCTTGCAATTGCAATTGTTGCAATCTTTATGATTGTAACAGGAATCGGAATAATTACAGGACACTGGCAGAATAAAATAACTGCAAAAGAATATTTATATTATTATAAACATATGAACACATACGGTCACCCGACTGGTACTGCTGCTGTAAAAGAATTTAATAAAGAAGCTGCTTCGGGAATTTTAGAAAATAACAAAATTAAAACAGAGCAAGAAAAACAATAAATTAAATAAAGGAGATATAATGGAATCATTAAATGAAAAATTAGTTAATGAAAATATTACTGAATTAACCTTATCTGAAATCGTAACAAACAATTATAAATCTGCTGCGGTTTTTGAGAAATATGGTTTAGATTTTTGCTGTCATGGTAAGATATCTGTCTCGGAAGCTTGTGAAGAAAAGGGAATAAATGTTCAAGAAGTGTTAGTTCAATTAGAAAACCTGAACGAAAATAATTCAAAGGATAGTCGCGAGCAATTTAATCAATGGGAACTGGATTTCTTGGCTGATTATATAATTAATGTGCATCATAAATATATTAGAGATATAATTCCTGTTATTTCGGCTCATGCCGATAAAGTAGCTTCCAAACATGGACAAAATCATCCGGAGGTTATCAGTATTGCAGACAATTTTTCCGTTGTCTATAAAGATTTAAAGCAGCATATGATAAAAGAAGAACAAATGCTTTTCCCGTATATCAAATATTTAGTAAATGTTAAAAATAATTCAACAAAAGCGGAAAAACCGTTTTTCGGCAGTATAAAAAATCCTATTCAAATGATGGAAGCAGAACATGAATCAGCGGGAAATATATTGTCTGAAATAGGAAGTAGAACCAATAATTATACACCGCCTGCCGATGCATGTAATACTTTCAAAGTCTATTACCAGGAACTTAGGGAATTTGAAGAAGACCTACACAAGCATGTTCATCTGGAAAATAATATTCTTTTTCCCCGTTCAATTGAATTAGAAAATAAACTGTTTAATAAATAGACTTTTGTAAAACGACAATGTATCTTAACTAAAAGAAATGTTTTAAAAAGCCTTATTTTTATAAGTGGGGCTTGCTTTTTGCTATAAATATTTTTTAGATTGTAACAAAAGCTTGGGTCAAAATTTTTTTTTCTGCAAATAATGGGTAATTCCAATAAAGATATAAGATCTATTGAAGATATAAAATTGCTTATTAATAGGTTTTATGAAAAGATAAATAAAGATGATTTACTTGCCTGGATATTTAACGATCTTTCAAAAGTTGACTGGAAAACTCATCTCCCGGTAATGTATGATTTCTGGAGTTCTATTTTATTAGGAACAAAAGCTTACAAAGGACAACCGTTTGATGTCCATCTATATTTACCTATTGAAAAAAAACATTTTGATAGATGGATAAAACTTTTCGAAGAAACCATTGATGAATATTTTTCTGGTGACGTAGCAAAAGAAGCCAAATTAAGAGCAAATACAATCGCAGAAATATTTCAATATAAAATTAAAGTAATAAAAGATGAAGAAGAGGAAATAAGAACATATCATCATGAAGAATAGGAAAAGAAATTTCGAATAATTTATGAAACGACATAAAAGTTTAATATTTATCTCACACGATCATTATCACGGGTTGCAGCTTGCACAGTTAATTAAAAGAAATGCTCCAGAATTGAAAAATCTGCCGAATGATCTTGAAGGGAAAAAGAACTATACTATTAAATTTTATGAAAATGAGCTGCTCCATCATTTTTATCTTGAAGAAAATATTATACTCCCAGCTGTAAAAGGAAGAAATAAAGAGATAGATAAACTTTTTGATGAAATTATCACTGAACATAAAGAAATTGAGAAATCGGTAGAATCATTAAAAGAAAACATTAATATTGAAGATAAACTTGATAAATTGGGAAATCTGCTTCAAGATCATATAAGAAAAGAAGAGCGGGTTTTGTTCGAAAAAATCCAAAAAGAATTTATCGAAGAAGAACTGCAAAAACTAGAAGAAGAACTTCATTCTTACGAAGACCTAAATTCTTAAAGATTTTTAAAATCCAGCCTTCTGTATCTGATATATGACTCTTTATAAAAATATTTCAATTTTGTAACCTTATATTTTCTATTATTTATTTTCAACTACTTTGCCGTCTACCTCAATCTTTTAGTCTTCTCAATCTTTAGAATTAATTCCCCTATGCCTTCATTCTGTTTCCGTGTTCTTCATGAATGAAAAGCCAGCTGCATATTTTGCCGATATTAATTTCTTCAAAGTCTTTCCAGTAAGCTTTTGTCCTTACATGCATTGAACTAGAATCTATTGAAGGAATTGATTCGGCTTCTTCAATTAATTCTTTAATCCTGTTTTGCCATTTAACCATATTTGTAATTCTTAAATCTAACCAGCCTTCATTTGCCCAGCGGTCAATATTTTCTTTATTTATATCAAGAGCATTTTCTCCTCTGAAAGCAGGTATTTTTATATTACTTCCTCTTAATATGTATTCACCGTTGGGAAGTAAAATTGGAATTCCAATTGAAATTATTTCGCTTCTTAATTTTTCATTGGTTGCAATTAAATTGTAACATTTTTCCGAAAGTTCGATGGCAGGAGTATTAATAATATCAATCATATTTTTGCAGAATTGTCTAATCAAATAAATTTCATAAAGAAGCTTTGAAAGTCGGGGGGGACCAAGAAGTTCAAAAGCCACACTGCTTATGTTATTTTCTTCTTCAAGCTTTGCCATTTTTTCTACTGCCATATGCTGCATATAGCCTGCACGGTAAGTAGGTTCCATTGTAGCGTGATCAAGCGAACTAACAATATCATGACCTGTATTACCTCCTTTAATTTCATAAATTGCAACCTCTGCAATTTCCTCAGGAGTAAGAAATTCCATCTGCTTTTGAGCGGTAATTGTTTCAAACTCTCCACGTGAAAAAATCCCATTCTCTCCGGTATCAATAAAAACAGATTTTAATACATTTCCAGTAGTTCTATATTGTTTATCCGAACAGATTATAAATTTATCTTTAAGTGGTGTTGCTTCGGTTAGAGGTACGTCAAGTAATTTAATCGTTTCTCCTCTTTTTTTAATTTCACCAAATTCAATTCTTTTCCATGCAATTGCTCCAGTTGGTTTTATTTCTTTTGTGATAGGCCCTTCCGGAGTTCGTGCCATTAAAAAAAGGAGGAGTGTATGTGCACCAGCGATTGCGGATTTACTTAGCAACACTCGAGACGGCTTCTCTTCACTATGAGTATATGGAATATTCAAACCCATCCCTCCTGTACCGCTCGTCCCGATTTTTAAATATAATTCGGTTTTTACAATGCTCATTGTATTATACAAAATTTGTACATGTCTAATTAACTGAGGGATATAAAGTGTACTTAACATTTTCTCAGATTCTTCAACGAGCTCATCATAAGATGCCTTATTCTTTATTGCCCTGCTGATGCTCCTGTAAGATGTATAAATATCCTGATACGCAATAGCTGTTGCAGTATTAATACAATCAATTATAATATCGGGACTATATAAAGTAAGCAAACGAAAAATTGCAGAATTATTTAAAATATCATCCGATAATTCATCAAGGGTATCGGAAATTATAACTTTCCGTTTATTTGAATCAGTTATAACTTCAGCCCTATTTAAGTCTTTAAATTCATTTCTAACAAAAATATCCCCGCCCCATGGAATGAAAAATCCTTTTTCTTTATGAGGAAATTCAATTTCCAGTTTTTGAACTGCTTCTTTTGCTTCGGAATATTTAAGAGAAGTTATTATGAGATTTTTCGGATTTTCATCAACAAGTTTCCTTGAAATAGCATTTCCGACAAGTCCCCATCCCCCCAATATTAAAACGGTTTTATTTTGAATATCCATTTTTTTATCCAATAATTATTTGTATAAACTTACAGCTTATTGTGAAGTAAGGCAATAAGTATGAGCTTAATTAATATAGACCGGATTAAAATTATTTATCTCGATATTATATTTATGTTAAGTTATTTCTTTTTAATTGTTTTTATGAAATAAAAATCATTTTTATATTATAATACCGGTCGTTTTTCTTTGCTAAACTTTATTGCTATTATTATTTTAATTATTCTGAATTAATTTATTTTTTAAATAAATGAGATTAAACCGGATGAAACTTCACGATTTATTGAAAAAAGAGTTTGTAATTGCCGATTTGAAAGGTAACACAAAAGAAGAAGTAATTAATGAATTGATCGATCTTTACAAAAGTGATGATAGGATAACCGACATTGAAAAAGTAAGAGAATCTGTTTTAGAGAGAGAAAAAATAATGTCGACGGGAGTCGGCAAAGGATTTGCGATTCCTCATGGAAAAACAAATTATGTAAAAGAAATATTAGCAGCTTTTGGTAAAACCAAAAGACCTATTGATTACCAGGCATTGGATGGTCAGCCGGTTCATCTTGTGTTTTTGCTGATTGGAAAAGACAATCTTGTAAGTACACATATTAAATTGTTAAGCAGAATATCCCGGATGATGAACAAAGAAGAATTCCGCAACAAGCTGCTTGAAGCTGCTTCAAACGATGATATAGTAAATATTTTTAAAGAAGAAGAAGAAAATTATTTTGATGTTTAAAAAGTCAAAGGTTAAAAGTCAAAAATCAAAATATCAAAGTAATTAAAATAAATTTTGACTTTTGACTTTTTATTTTTGATTTAAAGTTTTTTTATGATTAAAGCTGTTACAGGTACAAAAGATATTCTTCCATCAGAAATTTTAAAATGGAATTATATTGAAAGAATAATAAAGGAAATCTTTAGAGTATTTAATTACAAAGAAATTCGGACTCCGGTTTTCGAAGAAACATCTCTATTTGCAAGGGGAATCGGCGAAGAAACAGATATTGTCGGCAAAGAGATGTATACTTTTTTTGATCGGAGTGAAACCAGCTTAACTCTTAAACCTGAAATGACTGCTTCTGTTGTTCGTTCTTTTATCGAACATTCTTTGGGAAAACAGCAGTCTTTGAATAAGCTTTATTACATATCCCCAATGTTTCGTCAGGAAAGACCGCAAGCAGGAAGGTTCAGACAATTTCATCAATTTGGTGCAGAAGCGATAGGCAGCACTTCTCCGCTGCTTGATATCGAAATGATTCAAATGCCATTTGCGATATTGACAAAGCTTGGATTAGACAATCTGACTGTAAAAATTAATTCCCTTGGAACGCCAGCTTCAAGGGAAGCGTATAAAAATCATTTGCGTGAATTTTTGATTGATAAAAAAGATATGCTTTCAGAAGACAGCAGTAAACGTTTCAACAAAAATATTTTAAGGATATTCGATAGTAAAGCCGAAAATGATCAGGAAATTTTAAAAGATGCTCCTCTATTAATTGATTATCTTGATGAAGAAAGCAAAAATGATTTTGAAGAAGTGAAAAATATTTTAACAAAGATTGATATACCTTTTGAGATTGATCCGAGACTTGTTAGAGGATTGGATTATTATACAAAAACAACTTTTGAAATTATAAGCAGCAGCGTAGGTTCACAAAATGCTCTATGCGGCGGCGGCAGATATGATTTATTAGTTGAAGAACTCGGAGGTTCTCAAACTCCGGGGGTAGGTTTTGCAGCAGGGATTGAAAGAATTCTACTTGCATGTGAAAACGAGAAATCTTTAAATCTGCCTGAAGAGAAAATTGATATTTATATAATTTTGATTAATAAAGATTTATCGGGTAAAATTTTCGAAATCGCTTCTTCGCTTAGAAAACAAGAACTAGTAATCGAATTTGATTATCTGCATAGGAGTGTTAAAGCCCAGATGCGGGAAGCAAATAAATTAAACAGCCGTCTTGTTCTTTTTGTGGGCGGTGAGGAATACCAGGCCGGTAGTTACAAATTAAAAAATATGGAATCGGGTGAAGAGCAACTAATACCGATCAATAAATTACATTTAGTTATGGGTCAAAATTCAAAAATCTCAGCCAAAGGCTGATCGGTTTATGATTGAAAAAGTCAAAAGTATTAATATTTGAATTTTGATTTTACTTTTTCTGCCGAAGGCAGATTAGCCTTCGGCTAAAACTTCTTAAAGGAGCTTTAATGTATCCTGAATTATTCAAAATAGGTCCTTTTACAGTTTACAGTTTCGGTTTAATGCTTGGAATTGCATTTATCGTTGCAAGTTATTTCTTAACAAAAGAAGTTGAACGAAAAGGATTAGATCCGAATATTGCTACAACAATTACATTGCTGGCAATCATTTTCGGAATTGTTGGGAGCAAGCTTTTAGATTTAATTGAAAACTGGGATAGATTTATTGCTAATCCAATTGGAATGGCATTTTCTCCCGGAGGATTAACTTTTTACGGTGGATTGATTCTCGCAATAATTGCTATATGGCTTTTTGTAAGAAGAAAAAAAATCCCTTTTCTGGTAATTGCGGATGCAACAGCTCCTTCTTTAGCTTTAGCTTATGGGATTGGAAGAATAGGTTGTCATTTGGCTGGAGATGGTGATTATGGAATTCCTACAACTCTACCATGGGGAACAAACTATCAGAATGGAACTGTACCTCCTTCAGTTGCATTTAACAGTCCAAATTTGTTAAACCATTTTCCATGGATTGCTGAAAAGTTTCCAAATGGTGTTCCGGATAATACACCACTTCACCCCACACCAATTTATGAATTTATTATGATGCTGATAATTTTTCTTATCCTCTGGAAGTTAAGAAAAAAAGATTGGATGGATGGAAAATTATTTATGCTCTATTTAATTTTTGCCGGGGCTGAAAGATTTATTATAGAATTTATCAGGCTTAATCCAAGGCTTTTGTGGGGACTTTCCGAAGCACAATTAATTTCAATCCCGATGATGATTTTGGGAACACTTGGTTTTATCTACCTTAGAAATAATAAGGAACTTAAGAAGTTTGTTGCTCCACCACTAAAACCTGCTGCTAAAAAGAAATAGAAAACTAATCCAATTTCTTTGAGAAATTGGGTTAGTAATTGGTAAATATAAAAATTAGATAAATATTGCCTTATAGAATAAATAAATCATTTGCTAATCATTTTTATCATATCTATAATAGAGGGAATAATAGAAGTTTAATTTTTTTTTGAGAAAAGAAATTATTTTTATTTCCCGCGAGAAGTTGAAACAAGTTTCCAAAATACTATTGACTTGATTGCTTTTTGTTTAATGCCCAATCACTATCATTTGCTTATAAAAGTAAAGGTAGATAATTCGTTGGAGAAAGCTATGCAAAAAATATCCACTGGATATACACGAGCAATTAATAAGGCATATAATAGAACCGGACATTTATTCGAAGGAAGATACCGAGATAAAATAATTCCGAATGATGAGTATCTAACCCATCTCTGCAGGTACATTCACTTAAATCCAGTTAGAGATAAGTTGGTAAATAAATTAGAAGATTGGGAATTTAGCAGTTATATGAATTACATTGGGAAGAGAGAGTTAAAATTTTTAAATAAAGATGTAATTTTCAATTACTTTAACAAATTAGAATCATTTATTGATTTTCATGATAACTTTCAGGAAAATCAGAATTCTTTTGTTAAAGATCTATTACTAGATTAAAAAACTTACCCAATTTCATTGAGAAATCGGTTTAGTAAAAAAAAATGAATATAATAATTGGTCGTAAACCGGTTCTTGAAGCAATAAATTCAGGCGAAGAGCTTGAGCAGGTTTATATTTTGTATGGGCAAAAAGGGGGTATAATAAATGCAATCAAAATTGCCTCTAAAAAAAAGGGAATAAAATGTAATGAAATTCCTTTCGAAAAATTCAAATCATTAACCTCTAATCAAAATACGCAGGGAGTCATTGCACTTAAATCAACTCAAAAGTTTTTTGAACTGAAAGAAATAATTTCATCTTCAAAAAAATCTGAATATCCCTTAATTGTAATTTTAGATTCGATCCAAGATACTCATAATGTCGGTGCAATTTTGAGATCTGCAGAGTGTGCGGGAGCAGACGGAATAATAATTACCAAACATAATAGTGCTCCAATCAATCAAACTGTCGTAAAAACTTCTGTCGGGGCAACCGAGCATTTAAAAATATCTGTTGTAAATAATCTTTCACATTCGCTGAAAATTTTGAAGGATAACGGATTCTGGATAATAGGTTCTTCTTTAGAAAATTCAAAAAATTATACTGAAATAGATTATAAATTACCAATTGCATTAATTGTTGGGAACGAAGAAAAAGGTATTAGAAGATTAACTGCAGAAAATTGCGATTTTTTAGTTAAAATTCATATGAAGGGAGAAATTCAATCTTTGAATGTTTCAGTTGCTGCGGGTATTCTTTTATTTGAAATCTTAAGACAAAGAAGCATTTAATTTCCCCATTGCAAATCAAAAAATAATATAGTATAATGCAATAGAGGTTAAAATCAGTGGGGAGGTTTTATGAAGACTTTTAGCATTATTTTATCTTACCTTCTTTTTCAAAATGTCTTTTGCCAAACTGTTGTAAAGCAGATTACCAATTTTGATTTCAATTCGAGAAATCCTGTATTTATTACATCAGATGTACATAATTTTGATCCTAATGCAGAATTCTTTTTTGAAGGGGAAAAAGACACTTCCGTAAATATATACTCATTAAAGTATGATGTGTCGGTTGATAGTTTTTATCAATTGACTCAAATAACTTCAAATAATTATATAAATAAAAAACCTGTAGAGAAATATTTATACGATTATGGATTAAAAATAGACTATAAACTTCTTCTTTGGGAAACTAATCAAAATGGGAATTGGGATATTGCATATTCTACTAACAGAGGAAATGAATGGTTGGAAACAAAATTTTTAGTTGATTCTGTTGAAGATGAACTCGATCCTTCTTTTATTTTTCAAGGATGGTTTTACTACCATTATCAAAATCCCTTTCAACTAGTATTTTCACGGGGCAATTCGATATTCTTATTTTCAAAAGATTCAGTTCAAAGAGAAGAATTAGTCTTTCGAGGCAATGATACGATTAAATACTCTGACCCTGCATTATGTGTTTATGATAGCCTATATGCAGTTGCTGTAAGAAGTATAAATAGCGGTGATCCATATCTTGTATATAAAACCAAAGGTGAAAATGATACTACCTGGAGCGAAATAAAGGAACTGTTTAAAAGAGCGCCGGCTATAAAACCCATATTTATGGATTTAGAATACGGCACTGTTTTAACCTTTGAAGTTTTATTTAATGGTAAACAAAAAGTAGTAATAAAAAAAATAGAGGATTTCGGAACGAATAATCCTCTTATGGAATTATTAAATGATCAAAGTCTGGAAACTTCTGATTTTAATACTTATGAATACCCTATAGTTACTAAAAGATCCGATTATGATTTATTCTATCCGTATTCTTTTCGATATGTAAAAAATGATTCTACTTTTATTAGGAGCGGACCTTTTTATTCATGGAAACAAGGATCAAATGGCGGCGATTTTTATACAAAAGTTCATGATTCCAAATCTTCACTTGGATTTGTTGGATGGGATTATGACCTAATCACCTATACTATCTGGGAAGATAGTTCAAAAGATGGTAGAATTAATTTATATGGTATTAAAAGAATTAATCCGTCTGGGGATGTAAATAACCCTGGTAAAAAGAAATTATCGTACAAACTATTTCAAAACTATCCGAATCCGTTTAATCCAACAACCAAGATCGGATTTCAGATTGCAAATCCCGGATTTGTTTCATTAAAGATATATGATATTCTTGGAAGGGAAGTGGCAACGCTTATACATGAAGAAAAACAAGCAGGAGAATATGAAGTGAATTTTGATGCAGGAAAGTTTAATTTACCCAGCGGAATATATTTCTACCGGCTTAGAGCAGGAGCTTTTCTGCAAACTAAAAAATTGATTCTAATAAAATAAAAAGGGGGAACAGAAATAAAAAAATTGTTAAGAACCTTGGCAATTCTTTCTCCACTTATTTTCTCCCAGCAAAAATATTATACCTTTTCCAAATTAGGGGGTATGGAATATAATGATTGCATTACACATTCTTTTCTAAAATGTATTATTATTCAAATCAAAATGTAAATATTATATTTGAAAATTGTATTAATCCTTTAGAACTATTAAACTGGATAAGAATGATAAATGTAAAATTTACAACAATATTATAACATATTAATTCGTTTTATATTAAAATATTTAAATATTGGAATTAATTTCATATAGTCGTATTTTTATATTAAAAGATTGAATAGTATCCACTCCTTATGAGAAACATTCTGATTTTTTATAAGGAACTTTCTCTTTCAAATTTGAAATGCTTCTCTCAAGGTAATATTCCTTTTAATCTCTTTGGGTTAAATTCTCTGTCAAGTGTGGCGAAAAGTACGATAAATAATCCATTATAATACCCCGGCTGCTTGTAGCAAGATTATTCATTATCATGCAACATAGTGATAAAATGAATACTCAGAAAATTATTTTGTTTACATTAATTTCACTATTTATTGTCAATCAAACTCGAACACAAGTTATTATCAATGGGACTATCATAGACAAACAAAGTGATGTGATATATCTCGGACATTTCTCGTTGCAGGCTCCTCGAAAAGATAATTTACTACAATTAAAAGTTTACGACATTCTCAGGAAAAAAGTTACCACACTTGTAAACGAAATACAAAAACTGTGAAATTATAGGGTTAACTAGAATGCAGGAATCAACCAATTAGAATATATTTTTATCGAATTAGGGCTGGACAATTTAACGAAGCAAAGAAAGTGATTTTGTCGAGATAAATGTATATTAAATTAATAGAGGAGGTTAATAAAATGTTACGTGATAAATTTTCTATCAATATTAAATTATTATTATCGATAATTCTGCTGTTTATATTCTCTTTTTCCATTACTGATGTTAAAGGAACCGAGATAATAACAAAAAAGGTTTTTAGAAATACAGGAGTTAATTTTCAAATTAAAGGTAAAATAAGCGACGCCGCAGATGGAACTGCAATTGAAAATGTGAAAATATCTATTCTCGACAGTAAGACCCGAACTCTACTTTATGACAATATCTATACTAACGCTGAAGGTTCTTACTCTGCATCAATTAATCTTGCTCTTACTAGTATTGAATCAAACTCTAATAAATTACCATTAGCATATTATGTAAGTAATAGTTATCCTAATCCTGTCTCATTATCAAAAAATACAAAAGTTTTTATCCAGTATTCTTCACCTAATAATTCGAATAGAAAACCAAAGCTAGAACTTTTTAATATTCTTGGTAAAAGATTAGATGCTCGGTCCAATCTAGCAGCGGGTGTTTACATATTTCGACTTAAATTTGATAATGGTTATCTATCAGA
>CAYUVK010000079.1:0-23356 GCA_964448105.1 uncultured Ignavibacteriaceae bacterium | reverse complement strand
ACCGTAAGGTTCAACAGGGACTTTTATTACGGTTGCCCCGGTTAGTCTCGAAATTTGATTTGGTGCATTATCGCTGTAATAATTTTCCATTAAAATTATTTTTGCACCGCTGTTTTTAATTATCCGGATTAGCTCCGCATTATGAGACGGAGTAGGGGGTATACCGGGTTTAGGTTCTACGTGACCAACTACTTTTAATCCGAACCTGTCTGCAAAATAAACCCAGCTTGAATGAAAGGTAACGATTGGTTTTCCTTTTAACTTTTCCATTTCATTTTTCCATACAGCAATCTTTTTATCCAGAGTTGATAAATAATCATCTAAATTCTTTTTAAAATATGAAGCATCGCCTGGAGAGGCATTAGTCAGTGCGTCCGAAATTTCCTGTGCCATTATTTTAATATTCTCCGGATCAAGCCAGTAGTGAGGATTACCGTAAGGATGGACATCTCCCTGGCTTGCATCAGGTTTAGTTGTGGGTACTTCCTTTTTTTCAATATTTGCCGAAAGATCAATTAATTTTAAATCTGTATTCCTTGAACCGTCAATTAATTGAGGAAGCCATTTTTCAATATCAAGTCCGATTTCCATAACTAAATCAGCTTTTCTAAGCTTAAGCATGTAACTCGGCATTACTTCAAGAAAATGCGGGTCTTGATCCCCCCGGCATAAATAATCGACTTTTACTTTATCTCCTCCAACCTCTTTTACCAGATCGTAAATAGAAGTTGTAGTTGCTACTACTTTAATTTCAGCAAAGTTTAAGTTTGCAGCAAGAATTAGTGATAATATAATTATTAAAGTTTTCATTTTTTATCCTTATCCTTTTTATATTAAAACGGGTGTGCTTTATGGGGTCCAAGCGAAAATATTAATTGTAATTGAACCGATGTATCATTATTTCTTTTTATTTCATTAACGGTATTAAATATTAGATGCTGTACTCCCAACCGAACTGCAATTGTTTCTTCAATCGGGTAATAACCAAACCAGCCGGATATACCTGAAGTTTTGTTTTTATCGTCATTTGAGAGAGTGTTAAAGTCCGGATTATCGCCCATAATACCATAAGTAAAATCATATTTTAATCCGATACTATACTGCTTTTCAAAAAGGTAATCGATAAAAACAAATGCGCCGGGGGTAGTAATTTTTTTTACAAAGAAATTAGAAATATTTTCTTGCTGAATAGAATTAGTCCTGAGAACATCACGGTTATTAAGTAAAGCTTCTCCTTGAATTGTTAATGCGGTGTACCCATCAGGTTTATATTTATATTTAAAATCCAATCCGGAATAGAAATATTTTAGGGATTTATCATTGGTATATTCTATATTGTATAACTTATAATAATATGAACCAAAAGAATGTATTCCATATGAAGCGCTCAAACCGACTTCCAGGTTGCTGAAATCACTCAAACTGAAAAACGAACCTAATCTGCCGACAAAAATAGGACTATATCCTCTTAAATCTTTAATATCTGTAGAAGAGATACCGGGTACTTCTGCTTTGGCTATTGCATCCCCCTTAAAAACACCTAAATCCAAATTTGTATAAAAATCAGTCGTTGGAACTAAAAAACTGATGTTTACACCTACATCGTTAAAGCCTTCGGATCCAAAATATATTTGCTGGTATAACGGCCGTATTAAAAACGGCCATGCATGAGCATGAACTGTATTCAATTTTCCGAAACCCAATAGATATTTGCCTGCCTTTATTTGAATATCAAGCGGCAAGCCTCTAACAATATTTGCATAGATTTCTTCAACACCAAATTCTCCATCTTCATAGGAAATATCTGCAGTCCCTCTTGCATAAGGATTTAAATAACCGTCTATAAATAATTCTAAGGAAGGATCTTCAAATATAATTTTGCCTTTGTCAGGAGCATCCTTACCAAAATTTGTGTGAGTATTTAACGTACCGATTAAACTAATATCAGGATTTACATTCGATTGAGAATATGTAAAAGAAGCATTTATTGCGATAAAAACCAGGGCATAAAAATTAATATATTTAAACATAATTTCTCCAATAATATTGGGGATTTATATTGTTTATTTAAATCGAAAAGTTATTTCTAGATTTTAACTTGAAAAAGGAGAGGCCCTGGGTGAAAGGTTTTTTAATAAATCAGTTTTGTATTTAAATGATTTTGCTTTATATAATTTTAAATCAATTTTATGAATAATAATATTTATTTCTTCGGATGTTGAACTAAAGTTAAGAATTGTGTGGGAGAAATGATTGATTGCGCAAATACTCAAACCGTCGGAAAGGAAATCTAAAACTAAAGCAGTGTTCACTTTCTGCTGGTCTTTAAATTCTAATTTTTCATTTAAATCAAAATGATGGTAATGAAGTGTAAATATTAATAGAAAAGAAGCATAAACAAATATGAAAAAAGATGAGATAATTCTTCTATTTTTGGAAATGTTCATCATTTAATAAGTAAAATACGTTTATGAATTGATTTAATCAATCTCATACCGATTCCGATTTCAGTATTTATTTCTTAAATATTCTTTTCTAAATAGTCCTTAAAAATTTTATAGATGTACGTTTGAAAAACAAATTTTTGTTTATTACCAACACTCTCAGGAGAAATATGTTCATACATTTTACTGTCTTTTAAAACGGCACTAACGTGTATCCCAACGGCGGACTAATTATATTGTAAGAATTATTTTCTAACATCATTTTTATAGTTAATTATATTATTTGCCATCCCTTTAAAAATAAAATAATGAACTGGAAGAATCGAATACCAATATAATCGCCCTAGCAAACCTTTAGGACGGAAAGTGGCCGTCTGATGCAAAATAGATTCCCCGCTCTTTTCTAAAATCTTAAACTCAAGCCATGCTTCACCCGGGAGTTTCATTTCTGCGAATAGTAAAAGCCTTTTGCCAATTTTATCGGCAGCTATTACTCTCCAAAAATCAATCGTATCTCCGGGGTTGATAGAATTAAAATTAGTTCTTCCTCTTCGTAAACCGACGCCGCCAAACAGTTTATCCATGAATCCCCGCATAGACCAAAGCCAATTGCCGTAATACCAGCCCCGTTCGCCCCCAATTGACCAGATATTCCCCAAAACATTTTCAACATCAACTGTAATCTTTTTTTCCCGTGTATCAAAATAACAACCGTGAGTAGGAACGATCGTATGCTCTTGTAAAGAGTTCTCACGCGAACTTGTTATCAGAGAATCCTTCCAGCTTGATGTAACTAAATTATTTTCGATCCTTTCGAATGCAAGCTGAACAGCATCTTTATAAGAAATTAGTTTTATATTAAGCATTTTTACAAGCTCATTATCTTTGGCAATTATTTCGATCTTCATGCTGTTGACTAAGTTAACAGCGAGTTTATAGGAAGTAGCTGTTACAAAATAAAGCCAATAAGAGGAAAGCCGTGGAGTCATTACCGGAACTGAAATAATTAGCCTTTTTAATCCGCGGACTTCGGCAAACTGCAAAAGCATTTCTTTGTACGAAATTATATCCGGACCGCCTATATCGAATGACCTATTAAAAGTATTCGTGTTAAGAAGTGAACCTGTTAAACATTCGATTACATTTCTAATTGCTATTGGTTGATGGTTTATCTTTATCCATTTGGGAGCTACCATGACAGGCAGTTTTTCAACAAGGTCGCGTATTATTTCAAATGAAGCGCTTCCACTTCCCACTATAATTCCAGCTTTCAAAACTGTAACTGGAACTTTACTTTTTCTCAAAATTTCTTCAACATTTTTACGTGAAGCTAAATGACGAGAAAGTTTTTTTTCGTTCGTAATTCCACTTAGAAAAATTATCTGTTTAGCACTGGTTTGTTCAATAAGCTTTATAAAGTTGCGTGCGGAAATTTCTTCCAGGTTTTCAAAATCATTTATTCCTGAGCTCATGGAGTGTATCAAATAATAAGCCGCATCTATTCCATCTAATGAATTATTATAAATAATATCATTTAGAAAGTCGGCTTCAAATATCGAAATATTCGGGTGGTTGAAATTTCCGGTTTGCGGTAGTCTGTTTTTGTCTCTTACACAGCAGACTACTTCGTGTCCTTGTTCTATAAGAACCGGGAGAATTCTTTTACCTATATATCCGGTTGCTCCGGTTAGAAAAATTTTCATTATGTTTATATTTTATAAATAACTATAAGGAATATAATTTCAAAAAAATTATATATATTTAAAATTTAATCAGTTATTAAAAAACTTTTTATGACTGACCTCGGCATATTATCCCTGCAAAGCATTTATTTTTTTATTATAGAGAAACTTTATAACCAGGAAAAGTATTATCAACTACCGGAGGTAATAATGAATTTAATTAAAACATTATAGTATTCCTAATTCTGTTATCGTTTGAATTCTTACTCGAATAATGACTAATATTGAACGACCATATCGTAAAAGTTAGGAATTTCCTCTTAATAAAAGTATTATATCCAAAAGTTAATTAAATTTGATTAAAGCTAGAAAATTCTTCCGCGAAGGAATTTGTTCTATTTTTTAATATTTTAATAACCAATTTTATATTTCTTAATTTATAACATATGTTATATCGTTTTAATTAATAAATCTTTTAATTTCTTTCAGCATTTAAATTGAGTTAGATTAAGAGTAAGATTATGATTAAGACGAGAGAAGTGAATCAATTTATTAATTATAAATGTCAGAAAACCCTGATTTAACATCACAAAGAAAAAAAGAGCATATAGAATTATGCTTGACGGACGAAGTCTCATTTAAAGAAAAAAAAACAGGCTTTGATAATTATGAATTCGAACATTATGCAATTACTGAAGTAAATATTTCTAAAATAGATTTTCGTACAAAATTTTTTAATAAAAAAGTTAATTACCCCTTTCTTATTTCCTGCATGACGGGAGGAACTTCAAAAGCAGAAGATATAAATGCACAATTATCTATTGCAGCTAATCAATTAAATATTCCTTTGGGTGTCGGGAGCCAAAGACAGGCACTTGAAAATAAGGAATATCATAAGTCGTATAAAATTATTAGAAAGAACGCACCCGGTATACCTATTCTTGGAAATATCGGCGCGTCGCAAATAGTAACATTTCAAGGTTTTGATCAGGTTAAATATCTAATTGATTTGGTTGAAGCAGATATAATGGTAGTGCATGTAAATCCATTGCATGAATTACTGCAAAAACATGGCGAACCAAATTTTAATGGGTTTATAAAAAAAGTTGAAAAGCTTGTTAAGTTTTTGAGTGTCCCGGTTGTCGTTAAAGAAGTTGGAGCCGGTATTTCTAAAAAAGCTGCTGAAAAATTATTAAATGCAGGTGTCAAAGGAATTGATGTTGCAGGAGCAGGAGGCACAAGCTGGGCAGGTGTTGAAATTTTAAGAAATAATGAAAATAATTCCAATGAATTCTGGGATTGGGGATTGCCTACATCTTATTGTATTAAAGAAATTCATAAATTGAAAAAAAAATATAAATTTGTCCTTATTGGTTCGGGAGGAGTTTATGATGCCTTTGATATAGCAAAAGCTTATTCTCTCGGTGCAGATTTTACCGCTTCTGCCAGAATAATAATTCAAACACTTTATAAAAAAGGGGTTGAAGGTGTAATAAAATTAATTGAAGATTGGTTCGATACAGTAAAAAAAATAATGTTTTTAACAGGTTCTGATTCTTTATCCGAATTGCGGAAAAATAAATTAATAAAGAAAGAAGATATCTATTGACAGTTATGAATATTATCCCTGACAGTAAATGGATTAATTCTCTTTATGAAAGAGAAAGAAAAAAAATTGAAAAGAGAATTCAAGATTCCGTAAAAGATAAGAATCCGGAATCACTATATTTACCGGCATCTTATATTTTAGAAAGCGGCGGAAAAAGACTGCGTCCTTTGCTTGTTTTATTATCCGCTAAAGCCGTTGGCGGAAATTTTAAGCAAGCATATAATGCCGCCGTTGCTGTAGAATTGCTTCATAATTTTACTCTAGTTCATGATGATATTATGGATAATGCCGACAAACGCCGCAATAGGTTAACGCTTCATAAAATGTATGATACAAGCACGGCAATTTTAGTTGGCGATGGATTACTGTCCGTGGCCTATGAATATTTATTAAGAGATTGTAATGGAAATACAAAAGCAGTTTTATCTGCATTTACTAAAGGTCTGCTGGAAGTCTGCAATGGGCAGAGTATCGATAAAGAATTTGAGACAGCTAAAAATGTCTCCATTTTAGAATATTTTGATATGATCAAAAAAAAGACGGCATCCCTTTTGGAGACTTGCTGCAAGATAGGTGCTCTGTTAGGAGGAGGCGGTAAAAATCAAGTAAAAGCTTTATCCAGCTTCGGAAAAAATCTTGGAATAGCATTTCAAATTCAGGATGATCTTTTAGATATTATTGGAGACGAAAAAGAGCTCGGTAAAAAAATTGGAGGTGATCTTGTCGAAGGGAAAAAGACATATTTGTTTGTAAAAGCAATGGAAAAAGCTAATGAGAAAGAAAGAAAATTTTTATTTAATTTAGTAAAAAATAAAGGAATAAATAAAAAGCAAATTCCGGCTTTTAAGAAAATTTATAGTAAACTTGGAGTATTGGAAGAAGCAAGAAAGGATATTGAAAAATATTCGGTGAAGGCTTTAAGTTCAATGAAGATATTCAATGATGAAGATAAAAAAATTTATAAGTGGCTTACAGATTCCCTCATCAGCAGAAACAGGTAATGATCGAAGAAACAGTAACTATAAAAAATAAAGCCGGAATGCATACAAGACCTGCTGCAACTATTGTTAAAATGGCTGCAAAATATAAATGCGATTTCTATATTACGAAAGATGATTTACATATTAACGGAAAAAGTATTATTGGAGTTATGACGCTTGCCGCTGAAATGGGTTCAAAAGTAATTTTAACTTTTGAAGGTGAAGATGAAAATGAAGCTGCCAAAGAAATAATAGATTATTTTAATAGAGGATTTGACGAACTATGAAAAGTTTTCATAAAGTTTTTAATGAAGCTGAAAATAAAATCTCCGGAGTGGCTGCTGCACCGGGGATAGTTGTTGCAAATGCATATTTATATATTAAGGATAAACTGGAAATAAATCATAGCAGAGTAACAGATACAGAAGAAGCTATAAAAAATTTCGATGAGTCCCTGGCTAAATCGAAAAAAGAGCTTTCAAAGATTTTAGATCTCGCGAAAGAAAAAATGAATGATACGAGGATTGCCATATTTGAAGCCCAGGTAATGATTCTTGATGATCCTGTATTAATTGATAAGATTAAAGAAAGAATTGGAAATGAAAGGATGCAGCCTGAATCAATTGTCGATGATGAAATCTCGAAGTACCAAAAGATAATGATAGCTTCCGAAGAGACTTATTTAAAGGAAAGAGCCCATGATATTGAGGATATTAAAAACAGGATAATCCGTAACCTTCAAAAGAAAAGATGGGAATCTAAAATCCCTCACGATGCAGTTGTTGTTAGTGATTCTTTAACACCTGCCGATACGATTTTATTTACAAAGAGTCATGCACAGGCATTTATAACTGATCATGGCGGCTTAACTTCACATGCGGCAATTATCTCCCGCTCTCTAAATATACCAGCTGTAGTCGGTACTCATAACAGTACACAAAAAATTAAGGATGGCGACACCCTTATTGTAGACGGATTTCACGGCTATGTTATTATAAATCCCAATAAAGAGCAAATCGAGTTTTTCAAGACTAAGCATGAGAGGCTTGTAGAGCTGCAAAAAGGTCTTGAAGAGTTTGTTGATAAACCTGCAATGACAAAAGACGGCAGGGAAATTAATTTGATGGCTAATGTCGATGTTACCGGAGAAATTGATCTTGTAGTTAGTTCCGGTGCAAAAGGAATAGGATTATACAGGACTGAACAAATTATTGACGAGCTTGGTGAAATTCCGAATGAAGAAGAGCAGGTAAGGATTTATACAAATTTATCGTCAAGAATATACCCGGAATCTTTTATAATCCGGGCTTTTGATATCGGAGGTGATAAGTTCAAGCTTTTTGATTATGATGAACCAAATCCATTTTTGGGTTTAAGAGGCATAAGGTTTTTGCTTGAGAATCCGGTACTTTTAAAAACACAAGTCAGGGCTGTATTAAGAGCAAGTTATAATAAAAATATAAAATTTATGCTCCCGATGGTCTCTACAATCGGAGAAATAAGAAAAACAAAAGATCTGATTGAAGAATGCAAAAAAGAATTAAGACATGAAAAAATAAATTTCGATAAGAATTTAAAAGTAGGAATAATGGTGGAAGTTCCTTCGGCGGCAGTTATGGCCAATGAATTTGCCCGGGAAGTAGATTTTTTAAGTATCGGTACAAATGATTTAATACAATATTTAATGGCAGTAGATAGGGGAAACGATCTTGTTGCGGATCTTTACCAGGAATTTAATCCCGCAGTGGTAAAAACCCTTAGTTTCATTATAAATGAAGGGAAAAAAGAAGGGATCGAAGTAAGTCTATGCGGGGAAATGGCTGCCGATACACTGGCAATTCCTTTATTAATCGGATTGGGTCTTGAGTCATTGAGTATTGCACCTACAACGATCTTATATGCAAAAAGGATCATCCGTAACATCTCATACGAAAATGCAAAAAAAATGGCGGACGATTGTCTTTCCTGCCATTATGAATACCAGGTAGCAGAAAGAATAGAAAAGTTCTTCGAAGAAAATAAAATTACCAGGACCAGGAATATTATTTAATATCAAATCAAAAGTAAAAAGTCAAAAGTTAAAAATTCAACCTTACAAGCTAATCTTAAAATGTCTGGTGCAATTATCATTTAGTGAAATTAAAATAGAGTTGATACCTTCTCATGGTTTGGACCATGACAGCCGAGTAACGACCCACAGGACTGTGATGGACCATTCAATGACAGTGGTGAATACACAATATTCAATTCTCAATACTCATTTCTTCCTAAATAAGAGGGATATTTATATATTGCAGAGAGATTACTTTTTTATAAATTCCCAGTTAAAAATTCAGGTTAATTTTTGATTAAGTATCTTTTTCTAATCTTATTCTGCTTAAATCAATTTACCTTCGGGCAGTTATATTTTTTCGGCAGGAATAAAGTACAATACAATAAATTTGATTGGAAGATTATAAAGACCGAACATTTTGATATCTATTATTACGGGGATAATAAAGAGATCGCTGAAATAGGTGCCGAATTTGCTGAAGAAATGTTCAGTGAATTGAAAATCAAATTGAATGAAATGGTAACAAGGAGGATACCATTAATATTTTATAATACCCATCTTCAATTCCAGCAGACAAATACAATTCCCGGTTTCATCCCTGAAGGCGTAGGTGGCTTTTTTGAGTTTGTTAAGGGGCGGGTGGTTATCCCGTACAACGGCTCCCTTGAAGATTTCCGGCATGTTGTAAGGCATGAGCTTGTTCATGTGTTTATGTCAAGCAAATTGTATAGGGAATTGCATGAACATAGAATATCAACTGATCGTTCCCCGCCATTATGGTTTACCGAAGGCTTAGCAGAATATTTATCAACTAAGCCCGATGCGCAGGCAGAAATGGTTATGAGGGATGCTATAATTAGCGGTTACTTTTATAACCTGCAAAATATTTACCAGATATACGGTACTTTTTTGATGTACAAGGAAGGACAAAACTTCCTTGATTTTATTGAACAAAAATATGGTAAAGAAATTGTCCCGCTTCTTTTAGAAAATTTCTGGATGTATTCAAAGTTCGATAAAGTAATTGAATATACGCTCAGTAAACCTATTAAGGAAATTGATTCGGAGTGGGAGTTTTATCTTAAGAAAAAATATTACCCTCTCATGGCAAATAACTCGCCCATCGGGAATGCAACGAGGCAATTAACTGACTTTGGATATAATTTTTCGCCGGTTCATTATAAAGATGCTGATGGAAAAGATTATATTTATTTTGTTGCCAACAGGGATGGTTATTCGTCTCTTTACAGGATCGAAATAAATAAAAATAAAGAAGATGAAGAAACAGAAACGCCGGAATTAATAATTAGAGGGGAAAAATCGAAAGAACTTGAATCATTTCATTTGTTTCAGTCTTCTATAGATATTTCCAAAAACGGAACAATTGCTTTTGTAACAAAATCAGGCGCTACAGATGCAATTCACTTTTATTCTGTTAAAGAAGAAAAAATCGTAAAAGATCTCAAAAGAGAAAATTTAATATCATTATCCTCACCAAAGTTTTCACATGACGGGAATAAAATCGTATTTCAGGCAGTCGATTCAAAGGGATTTAGCGACATTTATTTGTATGATGTTCCCTCAGATTCACTATCAAGATTAACAAATGATTATTATAATGATCAGAACCCTTCTTTCGGCTTAACAGACAACCAGGTAATTTTTTCTTCGGATAGAACTGCAGGAAAATATCAAAAAAAATATAATCTATTTTCATATTACCTGGATAATCATCAAATTAAATATGTAACGTACGTAAATGCAAATTGTTACTCTTCCCGTATCTCACCTGATAAAAAATATTTGCTTTTTACATCTGATTATGATGGCGTAAGAAATATTTATAAAATTGGTATTGAAAATAATAGTTTTGGAAATAAGATTAATAAGGTTACAAGATTTATAACCAGTGCTTTTGACCCGGATTTTATTAATGATTCTACAATTACTTTTTCAGGCTTTGAAAAATTTCTTTTTAATCTTTACAGCATAAACATAAATTCTATGGATGATTCTTTGTCAAATAATGTAATTACAATGAATATGGATTCCACTGCTGGAACATGGACTGCAAAAAAATATGTCTCCCCTTCGGAAAAAGAAAAATTAAAATATGAAAGACAATATACACTTGATTATGCTGCGGGACAGGTTTCAACAGCTTATGATCCTATTTATGGAACTAGAGGCGGGGCAGTATTTGTTTTAAGCGATCTATTCGGTGATGATAATTACTTGTTTTACATATTTAATACTGCTGAAGTTCAGAGTGATATTTTAAAAAGCTTTAATATTTCCATTCAAAAATATGATTTAAGTAAAAGAACAAATTATGGTTACGGTATATTTAATTTTAGCGGGAGACGGTATGATATAACCGAATCGGATGAATATTTTTATGAAAGAAGTTTTGGCGGATTCTTCTTACTAAATTTTCCGCTTTCTAAATTTCAACGCATTGTAAGTTCTGTAACAATTGCAAATTCAGACAAACAGGATCTCCCGGGAATAATTGAAAGGAAAGCTCTTCTTGTAAGCAATACCATTTCATATGTTTTTGATAATTCTTTATGGGGACCTACAGGTCCTTTAGACGGCATTAGAGCGAGACTCCTTCTTGGTTATACCGGAGATGTCAAATTCAGTAATGTAGATTATTATTCTGTCATAGCGGATTACCGTCAATATTTTCGTTTGGGATATACTACTGCTTTGGCCCTCAGAGCAGCGGTATTTTATAATGATGGTAAAGAAGCCAGGCGTTATTTTATGGGTGGAAGCTGGGATCTCCGCGGCTGGCCAAGGTTTTCTATTAGAGGCGAGAAGATGTGGATCTCTTCGCTTGAATTAAGATTTCCATTAATAGATGAGCTCAGGGTTAAATTCCCGTTCTTCGGTTTAAGCTTTTTTGGAATAAGAGGAGCAACTTTTTTTGATGCCGGTAATGCATGGGATACACACTACACTTCAACTCTTGGCAGTATTGGTGCCGGTTTGCGTTTTAATCTTTTTGGAGTAATTGTTTTAAGATATGATATCGGTAAAAAAATCGAAGATAATTTTTCACACTTACAGCCTAGACTATTCTATCAATTCTTTTTTGGGTGGGATTTTTAATGAAATATCTTCTTTCTGCATTAATATCTCTGTCATTTTTATATGGGTGTTCTCCTTCAATTATAAAAATAAAACCTGAAGCTGTTAATGAAACATATTCTATGTTCGGGAAAACTCCGCAAAGAAATTTTTATACCTCGCAAAGTATCGGCGATACCTTAATAAAGAAATGGGAAAATGATGTAAACGGCGGTTTTTCATATACATCGGTTACTGCTTATGGTGATTACATTTTTGCGAGCGATTTATCCGGAAGGGTTTTCTGTTTTAATAATAATAACGGTAAATCAGTAGGAAAATTAAGATATAAAGGAGCTATATTCTCGGCACCGGTAATAGAAAAAAAGAATATAATTTTTGCGGTTGCATCTGAAAATAATAATACTTCCAATTTAATATCATATAATTTTATTTTGGGTAAAGAAACTTATGATATTGAGATAAAAGGAAAGGTGTTAACTGAAATAATTAAAGCAGACAGCTCAATAATATTTAATACCGATGACGGTAAACTTTTCAAATATACTTTTTACGGTGAAGAAAAGTGGAAGTTCGATTCAAAATCATTTATTCATAGTTCTCCCGCTGTTGATAATGGAATAATTTTTTTAGGAAACGACAAAGGGGAAATATTGGCGGTAAATTTTATTGATGGTAAATTAATTTATAGAAAGAAAATAGGCGAACCATTTTATGCAGGTGCAACTATCCGGGAAGGTGTCGCATTTATCGGCAATGATAATGGAAAATTATATGCGGTCGACATTAAATCGGGTAATATAAAATGGGAATTTAATTCTCATGCAAGGATAACAATGGTACCTGCCGTGAAAGGCGATACAATAATTGTGGGGAACCTAAACGGTGATCTTTATGCAATAAAAAAATCAGACGGAACACCGATCTGGAAAATAAAAACTGAAGGATTACTGAATTCAACTCCTTTGATTGCCAATAATTCAATTATACTTCCAGATTTTAATAAGAAATTTTACTTAATTAATTTTCAAACAGGAAAGATATTTAAAACCTATAACCTTGACGGCAGAGTAAAGCTTTCACCGGTTATTGCCGACAGCACTTTATTCATAGGTTATGAAAATGGAAATATTTGTGCATACAAATTTTAATTACAAACTAGTATTAGTTCTTTCTTTTATAGTGATGTTTTATGTAAAAATTTTTTCGCAAGATTGTAAAGCAAGGTTGATAGTGAAAACCGATGAGAAGAATTCAATAATTAAGTTAGATAATAATTTATTAGGATTTGGAAATGTTGAAACAGAATTAAGTGAAGGCAGGTACATTCTTACACTCCATGAACCGGTTGATTTATGGGATGCTAAATATTTTAAAGATACAATTACAGTTTCAAATTGTAATGAAATTAATTTGTTCTATCATTTTAACTCAGCAATTTATTTAGAAACAAACCCAGAAGATGTTTCTGTTTATAGTAAAGACTCTTTAATCGGAAATACGCCGTTATTTATTCCGGACAAATTTAGCAGGATTTCACTTTCTAAAAAAGACTATCATGATAGAGATATTACTTTAAATAAACAGCTAAATAATAAAACGGTAGATTTAAAGTATATAGGGGAGAACAACGGGAAAAGTTTTTACGAAAAAGATATTTTTAAGATTTTAGTAGGGGGCATAGTTGTTCTCGGCGGGGCAACAGCTTACTTTAAATTAAAGGCCGATAACCGGTATGAATCTTACCAGGCTACAGTCGAGCAGACTTATTTAGATCAAACAAGAAAGTTTGATCTGATCAGCGGAATTACTATGGGGGCACTCCAAATAAACTTCGGAATACTTATTTACTATTTTTTAACCGATTGAATCCCTATATATTCATCCTTTTTACTTTTGAATTTTTAGTTTTAATTTGAAACTATTTTCATCTTTCCTTCAATAAATTTATTTTTATTTTATAACAAAAAATATTTACTCATGTTAACTGTACTCGAATCAATAAAACTTTCCACAGAATATCTCCAAAACAAGGGAATAGAATCTCCCAGGATAAATGCCGAATTACTATTAGCAAATATCCTTAATTGTAAAAGACTGGATCTTTATCTGAAATTTGATCAACCGCTCAGAAAAGACGAAATAAGAATTTACAGGGAATTCATAAAGAGAAGAGGGAAATTTGAACCTTTACAGTATATAATAGGCTCGGTTGAATTTTATGGATTGGAATTTAAAGTAAACAAATCTGTTCTAATCCCGAGACCGGAAACGGAAATATTAGTAGAGACAATAATTAATTCTTTTAATAGTGAAGAGAACATTGATATTTTAGATATAGGCACAGGGAGCGGAAATATTGCCGTTGCCCTTGCAAAAAATTTATTAAATTCAAAAGTTGATGCTATTGATAATAGTCTTGAAGCACTGGAAATTGCTAAAGAAAATGCAAGGTTAAATTCAGTCGAAGATAGAATTGATTTCATAAATAATAACATAATGAATGGCAATAATCTTTCAGCGAAAAAATACGATGTTGTTGTATCCAACCCGCCTTATGTATCTGTAGTTGAATTTCCTGAATTGCAGCCTGAATTGAAAGTGTACGAACCAAGAATTGCTCTAACAGATGAAGGAGACGGTTTTTCATTTTTTCGAATTATTGCATCAATTGCAAAAAATATTTTGAAAGATAAAGCTAAATTGTTTTTTGAAGTCGGGAAGGATCAGTATAAACAGGTGAAACAAATTTTACAGGATAACAATTTCAAAAACATTACTATTAAAAAAGATTACTTAGATATTGAACGTGTTATTTATGGAGAATTGAATTGAGAGCTGTAGTTCAAAGAGTTTCAAGAGGGGGTGTTGAAATTCCTTCCGAAAATTATAACAAAAAAATAGGGAAAGGATTTGTAATTTTATTGGGGATAAAAACCGGTGATACTGAAAATGATGTGAATTTTGTTGCTGATAAGTGCTGCAGCTTAAGAATTATGGAAGACGAAAATGGTAAAATGAATCTTTCTTTAAAAGATGTTGATGGTGAAGTATTAATTATTTCTCAGTTTACCTTATACGGTGAGACCGCAAAAGGGAACAGGCCGAGTTTTATTGAAGCTGCTAAACCGGATGAGGCAATTCCGCTATATGAAAAATTTGTAAAGCACGTTGAGAATAATCTTGGGGAAGATAAGGTTAAAACCGGTATTTTCGGAGCCATGATGAATGTTGAAATAATTAATGACGGACCGGTTACTGTAATTGTCGAATCGAAAAATTAAAAGCAAATTCAAGAGTAAGAGTAAATTCAAAAATTAAATATGAGCTTTCTCTTGAACTTGAACTTACACTTGAACATGAACTTGAACTCATAAAGGCGACTTACATTTTGAACCCTGTATTAATGTTATTTATCGATGGTGTTGGAATCGGAAAGGAAGATTATGATTTTAATCCTTTCTTCAAATATAATTTTAAAACTTTCAAGGAAATTTTTGGTGAAGTACCTTCAATAAAAAAACAAATTTTAATAAAAGATAATATTTTTTTATTTCCATCAGATGCGCGTTTAGGTGTTGAAGGACTTCCGCAAAGCGGAACAGGGCAAACATCAATTTTTTGCGGTGTAAATGCCGCCCAAATTATAGGAAAACATTTCGGACCCTATCCATATTCTACTTTAATTCCAATTATTGCCGAAAAAAATATTTTCAATTATTATTTATCAAAAAAAGAAAAAGTGTTTTTTGCCAATGCTTTTCCTAAAGCTTTCTTTGATTATATTAAAAGCGGGAAATCCCGGTTCAGTGTTACAACCTTGAGCTGTAAACTGAACGGAATGAAATTCAACAAGGTTACTGATGTCAAGAGGGGGAGAGCTATAACTGCAGAAATAACAAATGAAAGATGGAACACCAAACTGAATTATAACTTGCCTGTGATAAGGCCGGGAATTGCGGCAAAAAGATTATTAAAAATTGCTGCTCAAAATTCTTTTACAGCTTATGAATATTTTTTAACCGATCTTATTGGTCATGGCAGATATGATGGGGATATTCCCAACGCAATAAATATTTTAGATGAATTCCTTTATACAATAATAACAAATTTGGATAAAGAAAATATTACGCTAATAATTTGTTCGGATCACGGTAACTTTGAAGATTTATCGGTTAAAACACATACATTAAATCCTTCCCTCACAATTGCAGCAGGGAAATATGGGGAAGTCTTATTCAACAACATAAAAAATATCTCACAGATAAAACCTGTTATAATTAAATATTGTAAATGAAAGATTACCCGGTAATAAAAATTACCCTTTTATTTATATGCGGAATTCTTTTGAAGTCGTTGTTTAATTTCAATACGATTATATTTTTTATCGCAGCATTATTTATTTCAATACTATTAATATTTCTTCTCTCTTCCTTCAAGAATAAAAACACTATTATTTCTCTATTACTTCTGGCGTTAATAATATTTTTAGGAAGTTTTAGAGCATCAGTCATTAATAAAAATTCCTATCTCCCCGAAAATCTTTACAAAACAAAAAATTTTATTGCTTTCGGAAGTATTATTGATGTTAAGCTGAAAAGAAATGACAAGGTTGAATTTCTCTTTTCTGCCGATTCTGTTTTAGTTGAAGGCATAACAATTGGAAGGGATATGAAACTTATCGGGAGGATTAAAGAAGAAAGCAAAAAGAAACTGGATTCAATTTATAATAATATTTTACCCGGCAATTTGATCTCAATTTTTGGCACTTACACCAAAGGAAGGGAAATGCGAAATCCTGGTGAATTTGATTATAATAAATATTTAAGAGATGAAGGTATTAGCGGGGTAATTACCGTATATGACGCTAAAGATTTTAAAGTATTAAGCGCCGAAACAAACTTCTTCCAAAGTCAAATTTTTAAAACTAGAAAATCTATTTATAACACAATATTGAATTTGCAGAGTGAACAGACTACATCACTATTAAAAAGTTTGCTGCTAGCCGACCGCAGTGATATCGATTATGAAACAAAAACAGAATTTATAAATACGGGGGTTGTACATGTATTAGCGGTCTCCGGTTTACATACAGGATTTATAATCCTTTTCTTACTTTTAATATTTGGGCGATTAAATATTTACTTACGCTCAATAGTTGTTGTTATTGGATTGGTTTTATTTATGTTTATAACCGGATTACCGGTTTCGGTTTTTAGAGCTTCTGTTATGGCAATAATAATTATTATTGCTTTTGTCTTTAATAGATCGATAAACTTATTCAATTCTTTGGCATTAGCGGCTCTAATTATTTTAGTTGTAAATCCAAATGAAATTTATTCGCCGGGCTTTCAGCTTTCTTTCTCAGCGGTTTTGTCAATCGGTGTTATATTCCCTTTGTTTCAAAAGAAAATTAAAGAACTTAATATCAAAAATAGTTTTATAAAATATACTATTCTATTATTAGCTGTTTCTTTAAGTGTACAAATTGGCACATTACCGATTACATTAATGTATTTTGGTAAATTATCACTAATCGCATTAGCTGCAAATCTAATTGTAATTCCGCTTATTGGTTTGATTCTGCTTATTGCAATTGTAACTTTAATAATAAATATCATCTCTCCCTTTGCAGCAGGAATATATGCTGTAGCAAATGATACATTTGCTTATATCTTATTTAAGCTGATCAAAACAGGCAGTGATTTTAAATATTCATTTGTTTGGATTAGAAATTTCTCCTCATATGATGCTGTGACTTTTTACTTTTTATTAATTCTCTTTCTATTTTATTATAAGAGATTTCAATCTGCTGCAGCTAAATTTTCCCTTCTTTTTTTATTAATCATTAATTTTTTGATTTTTTCTTCTTTAGATAATAAAGAATTATTCCGGTTAGGGGAAATAAATCTTTTAATGATTGATGTTGGACAGGGAGATTCTTTTTTACTCCAAATGCCTGATGGGAAAACAGCTTTAATCGATGCCGGTCAAACAACATCTTATTTTGATAACGGTGAGCAGGTTATAATCCCTCTATTAAACAATCTTGGAATAGACAAAATTGACTATGGCTTTGTTTCACATCTGGACTCAGATCACTACGGAGGTTTTGTTTCTTTAATTCATGAAAAAAGAATAAAGGAAATTTATAAACCTCCAATCGACAATTCGGATAAAAATGATTTTAAATTTGAAAATTATCTGCGACAGAATAATATTCCATTTTCATATTATTATAAAAATATTTTAAAATTGAATAACTATCGAATCTATTTTCTTTTTAATAATTTGGATAACAATTTTTCGAAAAATAATAGAAGCGGGGTAATCAAAATTATCTTTGGCAAAAACACCTTCCTATTTACCGGTGATGCAGAATCTAAACGTGAAAAAATATTATTAACCGAATATAAATTGTTTCTAAAATCTGATGTTTTAAAAGTTGGACACCACGGGAGTCCTTCCGGATCTTCATTTGATTTTCTAAATGTCGTTAAACCTAAAATTAGTCTTATTAGTGCAGGTATCCAGAATAAGTTTGGCCATCCTTCTAAAAAAATATTGGATAGACTTAAATCCGTCAAATCAAAGGTTTATAGAACCGACAAACTTGGTGCAGTTTTATTGAGATCGAATGGTGATTCCGTTTATTGTGTGAACTGGAAGGATTATTAAGTAATATCAAACAAAACTATTAAAGTGCATAACTTTTATGTCCATTCATCCATTCAATCATTCGGTTATATTGTTACCGGTTATTTCAAATTTATAATTTGTATATTATTAATAAAATATTTTCTTAACATTTAAAGAATTAAACATGTACTACATTTTATTTTATAAAACTGTAAGTGATTATATAGAAAAAAGACAACCTTTTAGAGAAGCTCATTTAGCTTATGCCGAAGAAGCACATAAACGCGGAGAATTAATACTGGCAGGTGCTCTCGCCGATCCTGCTGATAGTGCTGTTTTAATTTTTAAAGGGGATGATCCATCTACTGCTGAAAAATTCGCAAAGAACGATCCTTATGTAAAAAACGGGTTGATTGAAGAATGGAAAGCTAGACCTTGGACTGTAGTAATAGGCGGATGAATTAAAAAATATAATAATCAAAGATTAACAAAAATAATTTATTTTTATGCATCTATTTGGCATTCTCGAGACTGCTTTATATGGTACTAATTTAAATGAGCTTGCAGATTTTTATAAAAATATTTTCGACTTTAATGAAGTAGCAAGAACAGAAGGAAGAAATGTAGTATTATCATGTAGTACTTCTGCACTTATTTTATTCAATCCAGAAGCATCAATAAAGAAAGATGGCAAATTTCCGTACCATGGAACAACAGGTCCGGGCCATGTAGCCTTTCTTATAAGGGATGAGGAACTCAGCAAATGGCGGGAACATCTCAAAAATCATAATATTAATGTGGAGAAAGAAATAAACTGGGAAGATGGAGGGACATCAATTTATTTCAGAGACCCTGCCGGTAATAGTGTGGAACTCGCACCTGCAACATTGTGGAATAATTTGGGGAGAAAATTGTTGACTATTGAATAATACTAAACTTATCAGCTTTAATAGTTATTTTTTTAACTTCTTAATATTACAGATAATTATTTTACACCATTCTTTTATGTGATTTACTTCCCACGCAGGTATTTATATTATTATTAAAATTCTTAATCAATTTAATAATAACTTCAAGAAAATTAATGTTTATCCCTTCCTATAGGAAATTAGAGGCAAAGGAGATTTATTATGTTCAATATCCGTTTTGAGGGTAAAGCTTTTTTATATTTTTTTATAAATAAAATTCAAAATTATTCTCGAATTCTTTTTTTTATTTTAATACCGGTTTTGTTTTTTGCTTTTCCAACAAGAGCAGAAAATAATATTGCTGTTAAAATTGATAATGTTTTAAAAGATACATTAACAAACGGTTTACGTGTAGTCATAGTTAGAAATTCTATAGCACCTGTAGTTACAACGGAAATAAATTATTTAGTCGGTTCAAATGAGGCGCCTGACAGTTTCCCAGGCACAGCTCATGCACTCGAGCATATGATGTTCCGTGGAAGCAAAGAACTTTCTGCTGATCAGCTAGCTGATATTACTGCTGCAATGGGGGGAGATTTTAACGCTGACACTCGCCAAACGGTTACTCAGTATTTCTTTACAGTACCATCCGAAGATTTGGATTTGGCATTACATATTGAATCAATTCGAATGAAAGGAATTCTATCAACAGATTCATTATGGGAAAATGAAAGGGGAGCTATTGAACAGGAAGTAGCACAGGATCTGTCCAATCCGCAGTACGTCTTTTATAAAAATTTATTGAAGGCAATGTTTAAAGGAACTCCATATGAGCATGATGCCCTGGGGACAAGACCATCTTTCGATAAAACCACAGGTGCAATGTTAAAAAAGTTTCATGATACATGGTATGCTCCCAACAATGCAGTTCTTGTAATTGTTGGAGACGTAGAACCGCAAAATGCATTAGCAAAAGTAAAAAAATTGTTTGGCGATATTCCAAATAAAAAGCTTCCGAAGAGACCGGCTGTTAATTTAAAAAGTGTCAAGGTTGATACATTGAATTCAACAACGGATCTGCCATATGGATTTGCAATAGTAACATTCAGAATGCCGGGAACAGATAGTCCTGATTATTTTGCTTCACAAATATTATCTGATGTTCTTAGCAGCCAGCGTGGGGAACTTTATTCAAAACTGGTACCCACTGGAAAAGCATTATATGCGGGTTTTCAGTTAGCAAGTTTACCCAAATCAGGACTCGGTTTTGCCCTTGCTGTCTTTCCGAAAGGTGCGGATACAAAATCATTAATTAAAGAGATTCAGTCGATAGTTTCAGATCAGGTTCAAAAAGGTCTTCCTGCCGATCTGGTTGAAGCAGAAAAAAGACATGAACTTTCCGATGCTGAGTTTCAAAAGAATTCTGTTTCCGGGCTTGCGGAAGCATGGTCTGAAGCAGTAGCTGTTGAAGGGAAAGAATCTCCCGATGAAGATTTAAAGGGACTTGAAAATGTTTCACTTGCAGATGTAAATAAAGTAGCTAAAAAATATCTGGATGAAAATCATGCAATTTATGCTGTTTTGACTCCTGAATCTTCTGGTAAGCCTATCTCTAGAAAAAGATTTGGTGGTCAGGAATCTTTTGCTCCTAAAAATCCAAAGGCAGTTGAATTACCGGAATGGGCAAATACAGCGATACAAAGATTATCTGTTCCTTCATCAGTACTTAATCCTGTTGTCACAACTTTACCAAACGGGATTAAGCTTATCGTTCAAAAGGAGACTATTAGTAATACAGTTTCGTTATACGGTATGATTAAAAATAATTCCGATCTCGAAGCTCCCAAAGGTGAAGAGGGAGTTGATGGTGTTCTCGATCAATTGTTTGAATTTGGTTCAAAATATCTTGACAGGATTTCATTTCAAAAAGCATTGGATGATATTGGGGCAGATGAATCGGCAGGAACAAGTTTTTCTCTGAGAACTCTTGCGAATCATTTTGAAAAAGGAATAGAACTTTTAGCGGATAATGAACTGAACCCAGGGCTTCCCGAGAATGCATTTACGATTATTCGTCAAAGAACTTCAGCAACTGTTGCTGGCGAATTAAAAAGTCCTGATTATCTTTCCGGAAGAGCTCTTGCAGAAGGTTTGTATCCCAAAGGTGACCCGGCATTACGACAAACAACCCCCGGAACCGTTGATTCCCTTACACTCAATTCAGTGAAAAATTATTATAACCATGTGTACCGGCCTGATCTTACCACTATAGTTGTAATAGGAAATATTGAACCGGATAGTGCTAAATACATAGTTGAAAAATATTTCGGTAGTTGGAAAGCAGAAGGCTCAAAACCTGGAACAGATTTACCTGCTATTCCTAAAAACAATCCTTCTATCTCTAATGTACCTGATAAAAGCAGGGTACAGGATGAAGTTACTTTAGCCGAAACTCTTGGGCTTACCCGCGCCAACCCGGATTATTATGCACTTGAACTTGGAAATCACGTGCTTGGTGGTTCATTTTATGCAACGAGATTATATAAAGATTTAAGGGAAAACAGCGGATTGGTTTATTATGTATCTTCTTCATTTCATATTGGTAAAACACGTTCAACTTACAAGGTAAAATATGGATGCGATCCCCCGAATGTTTCTAAAGCAAGGACAATAATTGAACATGATCTTAAGGCAATGCAGGATTCTTTGGTAACACTTCATGAATTAGAGCAGGCAAAGGCAATGCTATTAAGAGAAATTCCTTTATCCGAATCGAATCTTAGCAGCATCGCAAGAGGATTATTATCACGTTCTATAAATGATTTACCGTTAGACGAACCAATAATTGCCGCAAAAAAATATTTAAAGCTTTCGGCAAAGGATGTGAAAGCAGCTTATGCTAAATGGCTACATCCTAATGATTTTGTTGAAGTTACTCAAGGACCTAATCCGCAGTAATTTTATGTTATTTAATTTTCTTAAATATAGAGGCTATCATGAGAAATACCTGGAATATTTATTTTCACTGGAAAAAAAGTTTCCTTTTAATTTTAATTTTTTCTTTAACAGCTAGTTATTCATTTGCTCAAAATAAATCTGACTATCATGTTATTAAAACTTTTCATGTTGGAGGGCAAGGCTGGTGGGATTATATAGCGGTTAATAGCAACCTAAAAAGAATTTATGTATCACATGGCACTGAAGTAAATATCTTAGATGAAACAACGGGTGATTCAATAGGTATAATTCCAAATACAGATGGTGTGCATGGAATTGCATTTGCTTCACCATTTGAAAAAGGTTATACCAGTAATGGACGAAGCAATACTGTATCGGTATTTAATTTAAAAAACAACAAAGTATTAAAACAAATTGATGTTGGTAAGAATCCTGATGCAATTATATATGATCCGTTTTCTAAAAAAATTTTTGTATGTGATGGAAGAAGCAATGAAGCAACTGTAATTGATCCCTCTACGGATAAAGTTGTTGCGACTATTAATTTAAAAGGTAAACCTGAAGAAGCAGTTTTTGATAATGAAGGAAATGTTTATGTGGATATAGAGGACGAAAATGAAATAGTAAGAATAAATATGAAAAATTTTAAATTAGAAAATCACTGGAAAATTGGAAAAGGAGAATCCCCATCAGGTTTAGCTATTGATAAGAAAAACGGAATTCTTTTTTCAGGTTGTGATAATAAACTTATGATTGTATTGAATATTCAAGATGGAAAGGTGCTTGCGGAATTGCCTATTGGTGAAGGATGCGATGGAGTAGTATTCGACAATAAATATATGGATGCTTTTAGCTCTAATAGGGAAGGTACATTAACTATGGTGCATGAGGATAGCCCTAATAAATTTCATGTTGTAGCTAATATCCCAACAAAGAAAGGAGCAAGGACATCAACAATAGATGAAAAAACACATAATATATTTTTAT